>NHGD01000022.1 GCA_002170125.1 Candidatus Pelagibacter sp. TMED128 | reverse complement strand
TGCTCTGTTTTCAATGTAGAGAATGTCACCAGAGTCAGCGTCTATTTCCGAAGCAGAATAACCACTTGTAAATGACACACTATCAATTGTACTAGTTGATGTTGACGGTGTTCCAGTTGCTCCACCAGCACCTGATACCGTATTTGTTCCACTAAATGCTGTTTGATTACCGTTTGTATCAATACCCTCATTCGTGTGTCTTGTTTGTATGTAATATAAAATATTATTTGTTGAATCCCATTCTACAACTTTACCAACTGCGCCTGTGCTTGCTTGTGTAATTTTTTCATCTACAACATATGAACCTGATACACCAGTTAAATTAATTGCTTTAGTAGCTCTTAATGTTGTTGCTGAAGCAGCTGAACCTCCTGAATTAGGATCCCTTATTAAAGTAATTTTTCTAAAATCGTTTGCAACGGTTAAATCTCCTGAATTACCACTTTCTGTTCCTTCAAGTGATGTGTTCATCATTACATAAAAACCACCTAATTCTTCTATTGCGTTTTTACCATGACCACCTTTTGGTGGAATAATTACATCTAACTCTGCACCTGATAAACTTGTTGCACCAGCGGCAACTATTTGTGCATTTGAAACCGTAGCAAAAGTATATCCTGTTCCAGCAGTTGTAACGGTAACAGCCGTAACTGCACCACCTGAAACGGTAACTGAACATTTACCACCTGTACCATCACCTCTAATATCAATGTTAGTATGTGTTCCGTTTGTACCACCTGAACCGGCAGTTTTAATTTTTATTATATCAATTGCACCAGCAACTGCGGCTGATGATACGGTTGAGTCTGTAGCAACTGCCATAAAGTCAGTTGATAAAAAGTTTGCTTGTTGTGAAGCAGTTAAAGTGTACATATATTTCCACTTATAACCATCACTTAAAGTTTGTACTGCTGTTGATGTTCCTGTTGGCTCAACGGTTGAAGCCGTATTACCATCATTGTCTAAACATTTGTAAACATTTCTAGCAGTTGTTAATACAAAATAACTTGCGTCAAATAAAGTTGATACGCCACTATTTGAAGTTTGAGCTGTTGTTGTACCTGTAATTCTATCTCCGTAATCATGTCTGTAAATATCGTAAGTTGTTCCTGTCAACCAATTTCTTCTAGGTACTGCAAAAGTAACATCTGAAGCTGCAATTTTTTTGGCTGCTAATAAATCATCAAAAGGAAAGTGTTGTGCGTTTACATTATCGCCTGGAGTTAAAGGTGCTGTATCAGTACCCTCGTTATTTGTTCTAGCGTCACCTCTTGTTGCTGTTGCAAATGCTTGAGGTCTACCAATACCAAGATATAATGTGTTTCCTGATGTTTCAGAGAAAGCCTCTTGGAACTGTTCACTATTGTGAATTCTAAATTTGTCTGTTATTATTGCTGGCATATCTTTTTATTTACTTCCTTTATTATATTTATACAAGTTTTCATTCTTTCTTTTTATTATTTATCTAGCCGTGGTCGGTATTCCTGTTGAGGTAACAAAAGGGTTTTCAGCAAATGCTAGATATAGATTGGTCTCACCACTTGAATTTGTTCCATTATTATTTACCCTTACCTTAAATCCATTACTTAAAAAATCTATCGCATTTCCATTAGCTTCGACAGCAGTAGTATTAAAAGCTAATGCCGTGTTAGGGTTACCATCAGTATCTCTTTTGTTATCATAAAAATGCCAATTATCACCAGAAGCATTAGTAACTCTTTTTTGAAGTAAAAAAGCCGGCTTAAAACCAAGGTAAACAAATGGTCCGTTTTCGTCTGCGTTTCCGATATAGGTTCCTGATTTACTAAAACCTTTTTTATTTTTAAAACAATAAGCTGTATGTTCAGATGAACTATCACTTACTGAACTACTATCACCAATAGAAAAAACGGATGCAGTAGGAGCAGTAGAATTCCAAACACTTGCTTGAGAAGATTCACTACCAGTACCCTCTAAATTTATTCTGTAAACCCAACTAGTAAGTCCGTCTGAACCAACTCTCCAGTTATTTGCTGTAGTAACACCATTTACGATAATTAATTCTGGAGCTTCACCTAATCCATGGCCTACCGTGGCAGCTGCACCTGCTGGAGTGTATTTTACCATACTAAATCCAGCGTCTGAATTAACTTGAACTGTAGAAGTTAAACTACCATCTGAATTACTTGATGTTGTACCACCATTTGCTTTCCAATTCCAGGCAACAAAGGTATCTGAACTTTCATTTAAATATGCCCATTTAGCACTATCAGAGCCGTTTGTTGCTACAGAAAAACCATCATCTAAAAAGGCAGAAATATATCCGTTATTACCTGCTGTTTCTTGTACAGCTAATCCATTTGNATTTCTAAGCTTTCCGCCTAATCCTAAAGTAGAATCAAATAAAGCATGGTCTTCAACATCATTTGTTCGTTTTTTTATCCAAGTTAAATCGGGTTTAAATCCTGTTCCTGTTTTATTTGCGGCTGTATCTCCGTCTCCGGTCCACAGGATTGTATTAAAGTGTTTACTAGGGTCGTCTATTGTCGTATAAGCCATTATCCAAACTCCGCTAAATTTTTTGTATTAAGAGCATAGTAGCCGCTAGGCACAGCATACTCAAAATTGCCGTGGCCATTTGCGTCTGAATTAGGTGATGAAATTGCATAAGGTGGTGAACCAAAATTAAATTGATTTGTAAATGTTGTTGAAACTGAACCTGCTTGAACTCTCGAAAAAAATGACATAGCACCTTTAATTATATTTGTACTATTTGTAACATAACCACTTCCAGATGTAGGGTCGCCACCTGTTTGTGATGTATTATAATTCCACCAATTACCATTAATACCAAAATAATATTTTGTATTATCTAAATCTAAAGCATACATAAAAATATCATTAGCAGATGGTACTGTATAAAAACTATCAACCTCTGTTGTTGAACCATTTTCTGTAAATCTAATTCTTGAATATCCAGTAGCAATAGAAAGTTCATTTTGTGGTACTGTAGTTCCTGTTCCTACATTTTCTTCAGTCGAACAAATACCAAGAGATGTTCTATCACTTCCACCAGATGTAATTAATTTTGATTCCCAATACCATTTACCACTTTCGGGTGCAATTGTATTTGCTATATAGGTTCTTACAAAATTTTGACCAGTTACAGTTGATTCTAAATTTCCCTCAGATAAAGTATAACCATTTGGTGGATTTGAAACTGCGTTTAATACATTATAATTATTTGTNCAAGTATCAATTGATTGGTCTACATTGGTCATATTGTTTACAGTAAAATGATTTCCATTACCACTTGCGTCATTACCTAACGAAGATACTGCACCAGAACTATCAGTAAATGTAGTAGAATTGTTTGTAGTATCTGAATGAATTAATAAAATAGTATCGTTATCATCACCAAAAGCAGTTGTTGATGGTGTAAAGTTTGAAGTATATCTGGCTACCTTTGAAACACGAATTTCATCTAAATATCCTGTAAGATAATTACTATTACTATCCGCTCTTCTACCTATAACAATGTCAGTATGTCCAGTAATATTACCAGACATACCAGAACCAGAATATTCACTAGTACCATCAACATATAAATCCCAAGTTTCATCACTCTCTCGTACCATTGCTACATGGTGCCAAGCGTCATCTCTTAAATTTGTTCCTGAAGTATCAGCGTCATCAGTATTTCCTCTAGTACCTCCGTGGTCTTGTAAAAACTGTATTCTACCTTGATTGTTTATTCTAAAAGAACATTGAGGATTGTCCATAGTAAACAGTCCACTATAATCGGTACTATTAGTATCCATCTTTACCCACATTTCTAGTGTAAAAGCACCTGTTCCAAAATCAAAATCAGGATGGTCAGTTACAGTAATCCAATCGTCAGTACCATCAAAGTAAATACTTGACCCACCTATTTTACTTTGAGCAGTCGAATGTTTTACATTACCATTAGCAGTTAAAGTGTGTTTGTCAAAACTATTATTAAACTTTAAATAAAATCCAGCATTTCCAAAAGTTAATTCAGATACATCTATTGGTTTCCATATTCCACTAGCACTATCAAACTCTCCAAATGATGTTGCGTCAAGTTGGGTGCCATCAATAAATACAACTTCACTTAAATAACAATCTAATTCATAAGCGTCGCTATGACCTCTTCTACCAATGTAAGTAGTTGTACCATTTTGTAAAAAATCAAAATCAAAATTTTGAGATGGCCAACTACTTGTTGTAAAAGAAGTTTGTTGAACTCCATTTATATAAATTTTTAATCTATTTCCATCAGTTGCTTGAGTTGTATCAATAGCAACTACAATATGGTACCAGGCTGAGGGGTCCCTTAATTCACCATCAGTTTCAACATCAAATGAATGTCCACTTGCATAGTGTCTTACTCTAACATGGTCATTTCTCAATTGAATATGATTTTGGTCGGCACTTCCACCTGCACCTAGATAATCTTCTTGGTCAGAGGGGTTTAAAGCTCTTTTTGTCCAGAAAGAATAAGTAAATGTTCTTGTACTAGCTGATGTGCTAGCGTTTACACTTAAAGATTTAGCCGAACCAGTTTCAAATCTTAATGAGTTAGCAACTTCGTGTGAACTCGTTGTTACTGTTCCAGCCGCACCCACGGTAAATATAGGCATAATTAACTCTCCAATTCTGGCAATCTACCCAATGGTCTTTCATAAACAGGATTTTCTTCCGTTCCTGTATTTACAACTTCATAAAGAGTTTCGAGAGCAGCTGTGTCAGCTGCGTTAGTGATGGCTGTTTCCATTTCAGCTTGTTTTGTTCTTACTGCGTCCCTATGTGTTGAAATATTACTTGGTATAGCAGTTGATTTTTCTGATTTTCTTGTAACATACCAATCAGTTTTTGCTAAATTAGCACCTGCTTGTTCTTTAATTTCTCTTATTAAAATTGTTTTTAAACCTTCCACTAAATCTTCACCAGAACCTTGGTCTGCATGTGCTTTAGCAGTAGCAGTACCGTAAGCTGCTGTTACCGTGCCTGCGTCAGCGTCATATGTAAATGTTTGATTTGTGTTAATATACCATTTTTCATTTTTTTTATTTGTATCATCAAAAGTTACTTCATATAAACCAATGGCTTCTTTTTCACTTTTAGTCCATTTTGTAAATACATCAGCTGAGTATTGATTATCACCTAATTCAAAACCTTGTGGGTTGTGAAAGATTCTTGTAATTGTTCCTGATTCTACTAATGCGTACATAATTTCTCCTACGATAATGTCAATGCCTGATTTCTACCAACTTCTAACCATTTACTTCCGTTATATCTGAAAGTAAATAAATCTCCTAAACTAGCAGTTGTTGTTAATGTTGGAGCAGTATCAGAAGCAAACTCGTAAACTGCATTCCATGTTATTGTTCTTGAGCCTGAACCATCTTGTATTACAAGAATTGAGGCAAATTGTCCTGTGCTACCATTTGTTGGAGCAGCTAATGTTCTATTACCTGCAAGTGTAACTTTACAAACAGATTGTGTTGCCATGTCCCAAGTTATAGTTGCTTGGTCTGTTAAAGTTGTTTCTGCAATGTAAGCTTTGTTTGCCAAAACTTGACCTGTTACATAAACACCAAGAGAAGTGGTTTCAAGCTTTTTAGAGTTGTCGTGATAAATTTCAACTGCACCATTATTATTACAATCAATGTGTGTTTCTAACATTGAACCACCAGTAATTTTAACATCATTACCTGCAAGAAGAAGACTACCAGAGCCAGCTTCTCTTAAAATAGTTGATGAACCTGAATGGTAAAATTCTGCGTCATTGTCATCACCAACAATAATTTTGTCATTATCAGGCATTCTAATAGTTGGCGCTTCACTACCTGTTACATTTACTCTACCACCCATATTTGCATGAGCAGAGCATTGATAATGTAAAGTAGAAGGTGTAGCTTCAGTAATTGTAATTGTTGTGTGGGCGCCTGAAGAACCTGGTGTACCACTTGTAGTTACATTTGTTGTATAGGCAGTCGTTTTAGCTGCTTCTCTATAAAATAGTAATGGGTGTCCAGAGTTTGAACTATCTGCTTGGTCAAACTTGTAAACTCCTGGTGATAATTGTAAATGAGCGCCTTCGTGGCCATCAATTAAATAACCAGATGAAGAACCATCGCCGTATGCTGTGTGTTCGTTTGTTTTAGTTGCAACTGTAACAGTTAATGTTTTTGTTACTGTTGCGTCTGGTGAACGGTGAGATACATAAGCAACATCTCCTATAACTCTTGTGTTTGCGTCTAAATCTCCACCAAGTTGAGGTGTAGTGTCAGCAGCTACACTTGCAATTCCGCCAACAGAACCTGGTTCAAAATAACCACCTGCATTCCAAACTAAACCTTGACCTGCTGATGGCGAACCAAGATTAACATTTGAAACATCTCCTATTGAACCGTTTTCAGTTAGAATTTTTACCCAACCACCTGTGTCTGCAACATATGGATTATTACCACCAACATCATAAGCAAACATACCTTCATAAGTTGAAGCAGTTGGAAAAGAACCTGTATTTGCAAAATTAAATCTTAATTTGTTTCCTGAACTTGTTAAGTCAATTGTACCTGTAGCACCATCTAAACTTAAATTTGTAATTGTTGTTTGTGTGCCACCTAAACTAATTGAGTCATCACCAATAGTTATTGTAGAGTTTGCTAAATTAGCATTTGAAATTGCAGCTGAACCAGATAGATTAGCATTTACTAAATTAGTAATTGTATTATCAGGTCCGTTTATAGTTTTATTTGTTAAAGTATCTGTAGTGTCTTTTAATACAATAGTACCTGTCGCATTTGGAATAGTAACTGTTCTATCTGCTGTAGGGTCTGTTACAGTTAATACTGTTTCAAATTCATCTGAGGTTGTTCCTTCAAATGTAAATGAATTTGTAACTTCGATTGTTGTAGAATCAACAACTGTTTGTGTACCGTTTACTGTAAAGTTTCCTGTTACAGTTAAACTTCCTGGTGTTGTAATAGCGTTTGGTAAACTTAATGTTAATGTATCACCAGATTGTGCTGTACTAATTTGATTTGCCGTACCACTTACAGTTAATGTATCGCCTAAGTCAATTGCTGTACTACCTGAATCACCTGCAAGAGTTATAGTAGAATTTGATAATGAACCATTGCCAATATTTGTAAGTGTGTTATCAGGTCCGTTAATAGTTTTATTTGTAATTGTTGTAGTACCAGTAGCAGTTAAAACTAAAGATGTATCAAGAGCTAATGTTAAATCATTACTTGAAATTGTTGAAGTAATACCTGTACCACCTAAAAGCCTCATGGTTTCGCCGTTAGCTGATAAGGTCATTACTGTAGAACTATCGTCAGCTATTTTAATAGTACCATCTACATTAGTACCATCTCCAATAGCAGTATAAATTTCGTTAAAATTGAGGTTTACTTTATTAGCACCATCACGGAGGTTATCACCTGTTCCGTCATTTGCACTTGAACCTCTTCCTATTGTTAATTTTGCCATGTTTGCCTATATCTCTTTTTACTATTTATAACTCTTCTATGGGTTAGTATCATCAAATTTGATAGTATTACTATCAAATCTTACCAATGTGTTACTGAATAAGTTTTGATTGAAACCTGTTTGTGTAGGAAACGCATATTTCATACTTAAAGTTTTGCCAATAGTATTGGAAGTCAACAAAAATATAGGTACTGGTTGACCGTCAAGAGTAGTTTTAGTACCTGTAACTCTTAATGCATTTAAATTTTGAAATGTATTTGCATATGAACCTGTTGCACTTGTTCCAAATGCTGTATTAGCATATCTATTTAGTGAACTATATCTAGGACCACCGTATGCGTAACCACTTCTTACATCATGTCTTACACCTGAATTATCTGTAATAATATTTCTAGGTCTACTTAGATAATCTATTGTTATGCCTTCTCTTGTTACTGTCAAATCTCTTGTATTTGAAGAGAAAGGGTCTCTAAAGTCATTACTTACATCTAAACTTCCTTCTAAATGAGCATTTGCTCTTAGTGATGTTCCGTCTGTAGATGTTCCTAATCTTCTACCAAATATAGTAGAGAATAAAGTATTTGCAATTTGTAAGAATGGAGTTTCTTCTCTACCTGAAGTTACGCCTTTGACAGGACCACCAGCAGTTACAGTAATTCTTGATTCAATATCTACTTGACCTGTAAAATAAAAACCTGCTGTGTGCATTGTCTTTTTAAATGCGTCACGCCATCTAGCGATAGATTGTCCTACTTTAATTACATATGAAAAATCTTGATAGTATAAACTATCTTGTATTCTCATTGTTGTTTCAGAAAGTTTACCTCTTTCACTAATAAATGCTCCGTCTGTATCTGCAACAGAAACCACATCTACTGAAGCACTTGCAACATCTAATTTTTTAAGAGTACAAGTACCTGAAGTTGCTGATGTTAATGTGTCATCAATTGCAAAAGTACCTGTAACATCTTTTATTTTTAATAGACCTCTATCTGCGTCAAGATTAACAATTGTACCTGAACCACCAGACGAACTTGTTATACTATTTGTTGCAAGAAATGTTCCTGATACACTTGTCACAATACCATTATTAAAAAATCCTAGTGTCGGTGGTGTAGGAGAATTCTCAAAACTTCTACCTACTTCTACAGTTTTAACTTTTACAACTTTACCAATATCTGTACCGAATGCTCTTACTGTTGCATTACTTCCTGTTGATGATGTAACTGAAACTGTAGGCAATGATGTATATTGAGAACCACCATTTGTTAAAAATAATTCATCTATTGTTTGTAAACCTGTAAATTTTTCTTGTACTATTCTTACACCTTGATATGGGTCACCTCTTGTTGTTTCATCTTCTAATACAATTCTATCTTCAACACCTGTAGCAGAAGCCACACTACCATTTTGGTCTGCAAATCCACCATTTACAACTTTAACAAATCCAGTAGCGTTACCACCACCTGTATCTGTATTAGTAAATGTTAATGCGTCACCTATTTCATAACCTGTACCTGCATTATCAATAACAATATCAGTAACAGAGCCTGGACCAATTTCTTCTACCTGAAATAATGCACCCTCACCACCAGCAGTTATTGAAATAGTATCTGTAGTTGCGTTTAATGAACCATCATTTGTAATATTTTTATTTCCTGGAATACCAGTTATATTTGCTTTAATAAAATAATCATCTGTATCAGCTGATGTACCAGTTACTTCTTCTCCCACAGTAAATGTTCCTAGAATACTGTCTGAATTTAAAATTAATTGTGTTACTGTACTAGCACCAATTTGAAATTGTGATGTGTTTTCTATGATAGCTGTTGCACCTGAAGTGCCACCTGTAATTGTTCTACCTATTAATTGATTAGGGTCTCCTACTGAGGATATAACTCTTAATACTTTTAATGAATCAAATTGACCATCTGAAGCCTTGAGCATTTGTTCTCTAGGATAAATTGTTTCAGAATTTTCACCAAATAATATTCTAAAAAATATTGCATGACCACGAACAGAACCTTTTGACCTGTACATTGATTTAATATTTTTAATTAATTTTCTTTTATCAACACCAGCAGCTGTTTGTTCTGGAAGAGTTGCTAAAAACTCATCTCTCATATTAGTTAAGAAATAACTTATTGCATTATCGGGGTCCCTAAAATTAACCAAGTCAACAATATTGTTGACCGGATTAGGTTTATAATTTGTAATATTTGCTTGAGCGCCTGAACTAGAACCTACTACTATTTCACTTTCTGCGAATTTATCTTGTGCTGATATTATTAATCTATTATTAGTAATGTCTTCTACTAATACTACAGCAGTTGCTTTTGAAGTTTGACCTGTAATAGTTTCTCCTCTAGTAAATTTACCGTAAGTAGATTCTTCTAGGAGAATTTTATCACCAGCGTCTAATAGTGTTCTAGCAGTATCTTTACGACTAGAGTTTAAAACTAGATTGTTTGTTTGACCTGTTTCTGATTGTAGTAAAATACCATCTGTGCCTTCGATAGTATCAATTGATAACTCTGCTGATTCTAAAAGTTGGTAATAGACTTTAAGAAATTCGGCAAATTTAGGGTGGTCAGCAACAACGAATTCTGGTAGTTGGCTGTTAAGTATCGTTGAAATTTTATCATTAAACTTTGCCATTGTTCATTAATAACTTGATGTTGTTGTATAACCTACACCAGCGTCAGCGGAACCTCCCACAAATGAATCTGCTGTAACATTAATAGTTGAGTTTGCAATATCTATCTCTACAATTTGGTCTCTGACAGGAACAACATCATTAGAGTTTGGTGTTACCGTCATTTCTATAACCGTTGAAGTTGCACCTCTAATATTTGAAATAGAAGCAACATTTAAAGAGTTAAGAGTAATTTGTCCTGTGTTATAATCTATTGTGCCTTGTGTTTCATTTGAGTATGTTCTAATACCTGAAGATAGATAATATCTTCTAACATTACCGTTACCGTCATCATCTAAAAATTGTTCTAAATCACTTCCTGTTACTTTGAAACCTGTTGAACTTAAAATACCACCTGCTGATTTGTTATGGCCAGAATGTGGATTAAATAAAGAGTTTCTAAAGTAAATATCATATTTTGTAGAAGACGCTAAAGTTGGTGTAAAGTTTTTTCTTATTTTAATTGTAGTAATATTTGATAATATACTTGTATCAACATCATCAATTATACCTGTTAATTTTGAGTGTCTATAAACTGCGTCAAATTTTTGCAATGTATTTGTATTGTAATTTGTAACCGTTGTTGTAATTTCTGATTTTAAAGTATCACTTGATTTAGTTGTTGATTTAGAATCATATTTTACAGTAGATGTTAATAAAACTGAAGTTGTTTCCGGGTCAACAATTTGTGGCGATACTGAAGCCACATTATAAGGTTTTAATTTATTTACAATATCTGCTTTTGTAGTTTCTGTTAATGTAGAACCTGAAGCTGCCTTAACACCTATTTTTACAATACCATATCTTGGTGTTTCATCATCTTC
>NHGD01000021.1 GCA_002170125.1 Candidatus Pelagibacter sp. TMED128 | reverse complement strand
AGGCTAATGCCTGCTTTCCAGAGTTATTACAGTAACGGTCCTTTTGCCTGAGAGTTTCTAGGGTAGTTGCTCCTTCGGCGCTAAATAAATTAGTCTCTCCCGTTACAAATAGATTCTCTTCGAAAAGGAGTAAAAAGTCAAATTTNATTAAGCGACAGAAGACCTGTTTTTATCTAAGCTTTTAATGATTATTGCAAAAATAATAATTGTACCTCCAATAAACACACTCAAAGGTGGAATCTCATTGAGAAATAACCACACCCACAAAGGTGCAAAAATTGTTTCTACAAGCATTAATAGTCCAATAGTAACTGATTTAGTTGTTCTAGATCCAATGGTAATACAAACAAAACCAAATGTAAGTTGAGGTACTCCCAACAAAAAACCCATCAGAATATCATTGTTTGTAAAATTTAAATCGTTAGTCATGAAAAAAGAAATTAGCACGCTGGAAATAGACGCGTACCAGATCGCTGGAACTAAATCTAAACTAGAATTTTTTCTTATGATCATAACTAGTATTGAAAAACTTATTGGAATAGTTAAAGCAACTAAATTTCCAAATAAAGTACCCCCAGAAATTGAGTCACCTATCATTACGGTAATTCCTAACATTGCTAAAATTATTGAAAGCAAACCTATAATTGATATTTTTTCCTTCAAATAAAAATATCCAAATATTGCCAAAAACATTGTTTGAGTACTAATAATAAAAACAACATTTGCTACTGAGGTATTCATCATTGCAAAAACAAAAGCTATGAAACTGAATGACATAACAAAACCACCTAATAATCCTGCTAACCCAGCTTTTTTTATAGTTCTAAAAGCATCTTTTTTATACATAGATAATAAAAACACTGAGACTCCTAAAAAGAAAAAAAATGATCTTAATAGTAAAATTTCCCAAGCATCTGTAGTTTCAAATGATCTCACAATGAAGCCTCCCCAGCTAAGGCAAAAACCACCAAAGAGAAGAAGTAAATATCCTGGTACTTTATAAATAAATTGCATTTAGAACTTTCTTAAAATTTTTTCAAAAAAATATTTTAATGTAAGAGATCTTAATATCATAAATAGAAGAAATGAAAGCCATAAACCATGATTACTAAAATATTTTGTTAAATATATAGATGTTGATATAAAAAAAATGACTGAAACAATCATTGCATTTCTCATTTCTTTAGTTTGTGAAGCTCCTATAAAAATTCCATCTAGTTGATAACAAAATGAAGCTATAGGTGGGATAATAATAATCCAAATAAAATGCTTGTAAGATATAAATCTCAATAATTCTATATCCGTAATAATATTAACAATTTGTTTAAAAAAAATTAGATATATTATCGAAATAATTATACCAGTAACAAAACTTAATTGTATGGAGTTTTTTACCACTAATAAGAAAGACTTTCTATTTCTTCTTCCAACTGTAAAACCTATAATTCCTTCAGTGGAATAAGCATAAGAATCAAGAAAAAAAGCAGCCAGAATTATAAACTGCATTAAAATAGTATTTACTGCGAGATAATCTTCACCCAATTTTGCTCCAAGGTAAGAAATCCAAAGAAATGAAAATGTAAGAATTACTGTTCTTATAAAAATATTTAAATTAATAGTAAACAATTTTAAAAATTTTGATGGAATTATTAATCTTTCAAATGTAGGAATTATTTGAAATTTTTTAATTATAAATTTATAAGTATATAAGACAAATATAATTGCTGTTATATAGCTCGCTAGTAACGTTCCCAGAACAACACCAAATACACCTAAATTTAAAGATAATACGAGCAAGGAACTAAAAACTATATTNAATAGCGATAAAACAATTATCAATAAACTAGATATATTAGTTTTTTGTATACCCAGGTAAAAACCAACTAATATATAAATGATAAATTCAGCAGGAACAGAAAGTACTCTAACTGATACATAAACTTTTATTAACTCTTGGGTTTCAATAGATGTGAGAAAAAAATATTTAGTTAAATCTATTATGATATATTTAGATAAAATAATAATTGTTCCTATGGCGATGGCTATTAACAAGTTTCTTAAGATTGTTTTAATAATTTCTCTGTAATCTCCTCTCCCATATAATTGAGCAACAATGCCTACAGTTCCCATTCTTAAAAATCCAAAACTCCAAATGATCATCGTCATAACTGAAGTGGCTATACTTGTTGCAGCCAAAAATTTAGTTTCTCCTAAATTTCCCATTAAACCAGTATCAACAATACCTACAAGAGGAATGGCTAAATTAGAGAAAAAAACCGGAATGGATAATAAAAATATTTGTTTTCTTGAAAAATTAGNAGGGTAATTTTTAAAATTCATTATTTCCTTTATAATTGCTAAATTAAATTATATACATGAAAATATATAATGTTAGAGCAATTAATTATTTCAGTTCAAATTGTCTTAATTGATATAGTGATGGCAGCGGATAATGCCATCATTATAGGATTAATTGCAGCAAATTATGCTCCTGATAATAGAAAAAAGATAATTGCTTGGGGAGTGGCTGCAGCCTTCATATTCAGAATTATTTTTGCCTTCGGTGCTAGCTGGATGTTCGAATTTGCATTGTTAAAAATTTTAGGAGGAGTACTGCTTTTGTGGGTTATAAATAACTTAAGAGAGGATTTCTTTAATGCAAAAAAAATTCGATCTCCATTATTGAAATCTAATGAAACCAAGTCTTTTGCTCACGGAGTCAGAACAGTTTTGATTGCTGACCTCACATTAAGTTTTGATAATGTCATAGGCGTTGTAGCAGCAGCTAAAGGTAATTATCACTTATTAGTAGTTGGATTACTTTTATCAGTATTTTTAATTGCAACACTTGCAAGTTACTTTGCAGATTATATTAAAAAACACCAATGGTTAGGCTATGTTGGGCTTTTCGTTATTTTAATTATTGCTATACAATTAATTATTGGAGGATTTATAAATCTTGAAGTGTTGTCTATAAATGAAAAGTATCAATTTCTTTTTAGTATATAAAATTTGTTAAAAAAAAACCTAGCACTTAATAAAGTGCTAGGTTTAATTTTATAATTTAAATTTTAAAATTAATTAAAATTTGTAACCTACGGATATTTTGCCAGAAGTTATTTCTGTCTCTGCCGTCACAGTGTTACCAACTGAGTTGGTATCTCTGTAATCGTCATAGTCAGTATATGTAACGTCTAGTTTGTAATATAGGTTTGATCCTACATCACCCTTCATACCTAATCCAACAGTAGCACCTAATACAGTTTCATCACTGTAAGTAGAACCACTATTTAAATCTTCTTGCGTAGTTAACTCAGCAGAAGCTATTCCACCTTTTAAATAAAAAGTTTGGTTAGCATATTCAGCTATGTTTACATCAGCGTATAGCATTACGTGACCAGATACTTCAGCCGCAGCTTTGTAAGTTCCTGTATCACCAGTAGCGTTTGAGTCAGATCTAGATTTACTTCCCAATTCTTGAGCTGGAATGTAAGCAAGACCTACAGCTCCCCTATCACCGATTATTTCTACGAAAATCTCAGGCACAGTAACATCGTTATCATGTGTAGCAGAAGTCGTAGCACCACCATCTCTTAGAGTTTGGTTACCACTAGTTTCTACTGAAGCAAAATTACCAGTAAGACCAACACCCATCTCTGCAATAGCTGTTGTAAAGCCAAAGAAGACTAATGTTGTTACAATTGATAATATTTTTCTCATATAAGATATCCTATCTTTTATAATTAATCGTACGATGAATTTTATTAGCTTATTTAGGGGTAGAATCCAATATTATTCAGCTAAACCTAAAGTTGATAAAATCAAGAAAACCTTTAAAAACATGGTTTTTTTGTGGTATTTCTGCAACATTAGATATAATTATAGGCCGAAATATCAGTTTCTAAAAATACAATTTTTTGAGGTATTTTTCTTAATTTTATTAATAAATTTAGAGTAAAGCTCTATATTTAATCTATCTAGTTCTTTAGCCTTTAAACTTTTTAATCTTTGAACTGTTTGCAAAAATCTATTTGATTCTTTTGGAGAAATAATACCGTTAGTAAGGCTTTTAAATTTTTCAATATATTGCTCCCTTTTAAAAGGTCTTTTACCACTAGGATGGGCATCAGCTACATTAATTTCATCAATTATCTGAGATCCATTTTTCATTTTAACGATTACTTTTCCACCAAAACATTTATTTTTTGGATTTCGATCATGGTATTTTCTAGTCCATTTAGAATTTTCTTTTGTTATGATCTTTTTCCATAATTTAACAGTGCTTTTTCTTCTTGCTCTTTGAGGTGTATAGGATTTTATATGATGCCAAGTTCCATCCTCCAACGCAACAGCAAATATGTACATAATTGAATGATCTAATGTTTCTCTACTAGCATAAGGGTCCATTTTTTGAGGGTCATTTGCTCCAGTACCAATTACATAGTGTGTATGGTGACTCGTTTCTATGATAATTTTTTTAATATCAGATAAATTTTTTATTCTTTTATTTAAACTTCTTGCTAAGTCAATCAAAGCTTGAGATTGATATTCTGCAGAATGCTCTTTAGTATAAGTCTCTAAAATCGCTTTTTTAGTTTCATTAATTCTTGGAAGTGGAACTACATATTTTTTATTAGGTCCTGATAAAACGTAAGCAATTACACTGTCTTCTCCTTCATAAATTGGGCTAGGGGCCCCTTCTCCTCTCATNCATCTGTCTACTGCCTCAATAGCAAGTTTTCCAGCATGAGCAGGTGCAAAGGCTTTCCAGCTTGAAATTTCTCCTTTTCTAGATTGTCTTGTTGAGACCGTTGTATGTAATGATTGTTGAACTGATTGATAAATTTTATCTGTGTTTAATCTTAATAAGCTTCCAATTCCAGCTGCTACACTTGGGCCAAGATGTGCTATATGGTCAATTTTATGTTCATGTAAGCAAATTCCTTTGACTAGGTTAACTTGAACTTCGTAGCCTGTTATAATGCCTCTAATTAAATCAATTCCATTACATTTAGATTGTTGAGCAACAGCTAATATTGGAGGAATATTATCGCCTGGATGGCTATAATCTGCTGCTAAAAATGTATCATGATAATCTAGCTCTCTTACAGCAGTTCCATTTGCCCAAGCAGCCCATTCGCAATCCACTTTAATTTTTTCATTTAATCCAAATATTGTGGCTCCATTTTTTCTTGGATGTGCTAAAGCCATTTCTCTTGCAGAAACAACTGGTTTTCTATTAAATGAAGCTATAGCTACTGAGGCGTTATCTATAATTCTATTGATAACCATTTCTACAGCATCTTTATTTATCTTAGCTTTATCTGAAGCAATTTCTGCTATTTTCCAAGCTAGTTGATCTTTCTTTTTTAAATTAGCTTTAGACGGATATACTTTTACAATTATATTTCTCATTAATTCAACATATTTCTAAGAACGTACTGGAGAATTCCTCCATTCTTATAATACTCAACTTCATTTTGAGTATCAATTCTACAAAGTAATTTTACAGTTTTGCTTGATCCATCTTTATATTTTATTTCACAAGACACTTCATCTCTAGGTTTAATGCCTTTGTCTATATTAACGATAGTAATTAATTCCTCTCCAGTAATTTTTAGTTTTTTTCTATCATAACCATCTTTGAACTGTAGAGGTAAAACTCCCATTCCAATTAAATTCGATCTATGAATTCTTTCAAAGCTTTCAGCAATTACAGCTTTGATGCCTAATAGTTTCGTACCTTTAGCCGCCCAATCTCTTGAAGACCCTGTTCCATATTCTTTTCCCGCTATTACTATTAAATCATTTCCTCTTTTTTTATATTCAACAGCTGCATCGTAAACACTCATAACTTTCCCATCAGGTTGTAAAGTAGTAAATCCTCCTTCGGTGCCAGGAGCCATCTCGTTTCTAATTTTTATGTTTCCAAAAGTGCCTCTCATCATTACTTCATGATTTCCTCTTCTTGCTCCATAAGAATTAAAGTCTTTTTGTTGTACCTGATTCTTCATAAAATAGTCTCCTGTTGGGCTATCTTTTTTAATATTTCCTGCAGGAGAAATATGATCTGTAGTCACGGAATCTGCTAATAAAAGAAGTAATCTTGCATCTTTAATAGGTTTAAATCCCTCGGGTTTATCAGGAAGATCATCAAAAAAAGGAGGTTTTTTTACATAAGTAGAATTGTCTTCCCAATTATAAATACTACTGTCTACAGTTTTGATATCACTCCATTCTTTAGGTCCTTTTGAAACATTTGAATAACGATTAATGAACATCTCTGCATTTATTGCTTTTAGCATTATATCTTCAATTTCTTTATTGCTTGGCCAAATATCTTTTAAAAAAACTTCTTTACCTTCCTTGTCTNTTCCAAGTGAATTTTTGTACATATCAAAATTCATATTACCAGCTAAAGCAAAAGCAACTACCAATGGTGGAGAAGCTAAATAATTTGCTTTTACATCTGGGCTTATTCTTCCTTCAAAATTTCTATTTCCTGAGAGTACAGAAACTGTATATAAGTCTTCTTTATGAATTGCTTCTGAAATACTTTTATTAAGAGGACCAGAATTCCCAATACAAGTAGTGCAACCATAACCTACTAGATTAAAACCAAGTTCATCTAAATATTTATTTAAACCTGCTTTTTCTAAATAATCAGTTACTACTTTGGATCCTGGAGCCAAAGAGGTTTTTACCCAAGGTTTAATTTTTAAACCTCTATCTACTGCTTTTTTTGCAAGTAATCCTGCTCCAATCATAACACTTGGATTTGAGGTATTAGTGCAAGAAGTAATAGCAGCAATTACTATATCTCCGTCTGTGATCTTAAAATCAGCTCCTGATACTTTTTCTTCAAGAGCTTTTTTTCTTTTTGTGTTTTCTTTGTAAACTTCAGCAAACCTCTTTGAAGATTCAGTTAATAATACCTTATCTTGCGGTCTTTTAGGTCCAGAAATACTTGGAACAACAGTGCTGATATCTAATGAAAGAGTATCAGTAAACTCAATTCCTTCACTTGCCCAAAGTCCTTGAGCTTTTGAATATTTTTCTACAAGATCAATTGTTTCTTTATTTCTGCCAGAGAGTTCTAAATATTTTAATGTCTCATCNTCAACCGGAAAGAAACCACAAGTTGCTCCATACTCAGGCGCCATATTAGCAATCGTTGCTCTATCAGCTAGCGTAAGATTTTTTAAACCCTCTCCATAAAATTCTACAAATTTTCCTACTACTCCTTTTTTTCTTAACATTTCAACGATAGCTAAAACTAAGTCTGTAGCTGTTANTCCTTCAAGTAGTTTTCCTTTAATCTCCACACCAATAACTTCTGGAATTAGCATTGATATAGGTTGACCTAACATAGCGGCTTCTGCTTCGATTCCACCTACACCCCATCCTAAAACTGATAATCCATTAACCATGGTCGTATGACTATCCGTTCCAACTAAAGTATCTGGATAAGCATATAAATCATTATCACTTTTAGATGACCAAACTACTTTAGCTAAATATTCTAAATTAACTTGATGACAAATACCTGTTCCTGGAGGAACAACTCTAAAATTATCAAAAGCTTTTTGACCCCATTTAAGAAATG
>NHGD01000020.1 GCA_002170125.1 Candidatus Pelagibacter sp. TMED128 | reverse complement strand
TTATTTTCTGTGGCACTATCCCTGAAGTCACCCTCGCCAGTCATTAACTGGCACTGTGTCTTTATGGAGCCCGGACTTTCCTCTAATAATTAATTTTTATTAGCGACAATCCAATTATCTGGCAAAAACTATGTAATAATTAAATGAGTAAAAATCAAGCTAAATTTTATTTTTATTAGCTAATAAATGGCTAATTATATAGGTTTTTTTATCAATTAATCCAGTCACTCTACTCTGTAAAAACCTCCTTTGAAATGCCTTTATTATATAAATATCTTTTTTGCTTCTTTTATTTAAATGAAAATATCGGTACCCAATTTTATACAAATTTCTGAAAAATAACTTAGTAATCTTTTTGTTATTTATCTCTCTCGAATTAACTTTTAAAGAATTATACCAAATTCCAAGTTTTTTTCTTTTTAATCTTTTCCAAGGAAACTTTTCACCTGGGTCTTGCTTTCTCATTGGGGCTATATCTGAATGACCAAGTATATTCGAATTTTCAATTTTATATTTTTTTTTTAACTTTAAGCAAAGTTTTATTAATGCATTAATTTGATAATTGGTAAATTTCTCATAACCTAGCTGATGACCTTTATTTACAAGTTCTATTCCTATTGAGTTTTTGTTTAAATTGTTAAAATTTTTCCATTTAGATTTCCCGGCGTGCCAAGCAACTCTATTTTCCTTAACCATTCTTAAAATTTCACCTTTCCTATCTATTAAAAAATGACAACTAACTTTATGTTTTAAACTTAATAATCTCTTTATTGATACAATCTTAGATTGCATTCCAGTATAATGAATAATAATGAACCTAATATTTTTTTTTTTTCTTTGTTTTTTTGAATAATTAGGTGAAAATTGATTTTTTATGATCATTTTTAGATAATTTCTGCATCAAATATAGACAAATTTTGCCTTAAAATCTCTGAAATTGTTTAGTTTTTTGTCTAGCATATGTAGAAATATTCTATATATAGCTAAAATATACTATGCACTTTAAAAAATTTATAATTTTAACAGTTTCATGTTTTCTTTTAACAATTTCCTGGGCAAAGGCATCTGAGGAATGTTTTGAAAAAACTAGTCGTGCTATTTTTAAATTTAATATGGGATTTGATAACGCCATACTAGAGCCAATTGCTAAAGGATACAATAAACTTCCAGAACCTATTAAAAATGGAACTAGCAATTTTACTTCTAACATAGCAACACTTCTTTCAATACCAAATCATGTTTTTCAAGGAAATCTAAAAGAAGCAGGTGATGCAACAGCAAGTTTTTTAATAAATTCAACAGTAGGGATAATTGGATTGGCTAATCCTGCAGAAAAATTGGGATTAAAAGCTCAAAAGGAAGACGTGGGACAAACTCTTGGAGCCTATGGTTTTGGTCCAGGATGTTATTTCGTGCTTCCGATTTTAGGCCCGACTACTGCTAGAGATAGTCTGGGAATGGTAGCAGACTCATTTGTTGATCCATTTGCTCATGTGACTTGGAGAGAAAATGAACTATTTGGTATATCAGGACAAAGACTTGATTACGTAGCAGTAAAAGGTACTACTGCGATTGACTTTCGAGCTGATAATGAAACAAACTTCGATAGTTTAGAAAAAAATTCTTTGGATTTATATGCTTCATTCAAAAGCTTATATTTACAAGATAGAGAAAATAAAATCAATAACTCTAGTTCAACTGAAAATGACTGGGGAAACCTAGACAATTAAGAATAATTCAAAATGAAAAAACTAAGTTTAATTTTAGTTTCGCTATTTTTCATATTTAGTAGCACAAGTTTTGCTATTACTTATAGCTCTGATCCTAAAATGTTTGTCTCAGAACTTGTAAATGATGCTATAAATAAATTGTCAGACAAAAGTTTAAGTGAAGATGAAAAAGTTAATTTTATAGAGGATGTAGCTATAGAAAACGTTGATATTAATGCGTTAGGTTTGTACACTCTTGGAGAATTAAGAAAGTCTACAGATAAAAATAATTTAGAAAAATATCAGCAAGCCTTTGAAAAATATTTTTTAAAAAGTTTAACTTCAAGACTTACAGACTACTCATCAAATAAATTTGAAATAATCGACGCAGAAAAGAAAAGTTCAAATTACACCATTGTAAAATCAAAAATAATTGCTAGCGATAATAAGCCTGAAATAAAAATAGACTGGAGAATTTATACGAAAAATCCTGAAAAGCCTCTTATAAGAGATCTAATAGTAGAAGGATTAAGTTTAGCTAGAACACAAAAAGAGGAGTTTTCCTCTATTTTAAATTCTAATAATAATGATATCAATATTTTAATTAGCAAATTAGAGGAGTTCATTAATAGTTAATTTGTGGTGGGCCCGCCAGGACTCGAACCTGGGACCAATACATTATGAGTGTACTGCTCTAACCAACTGAGCTACAGGCCCTGAATAGGAATTAATTCTATCAAAATATATCATACTTTAATTATTAATAGATACCAATTCCTCACAATTATTTAATTTTTGTTCAACTAAATTCTCATTAATCTTAATATTTGAATAGCAGTTATCATCAATTAAACCCTCAAATATATTGTCTTCTCCCGCCAAAGGTTGAACAGTATATATTACTTCTATATTTTCATTTATAATCTTTTTTAGGAGAAAACTTCTCCAATATTCAAAATACTTATAACCAGGAACAGGATATAAATGGTGTTTCCACCATATTCTTGCAGCAGAGTTATCATTTAAAGAAAGTATTACAGAAATAAACTGATAATCAGTAACAATCATTTTTTTACGATTATCATTTTTTATAATTTGAATCGAATTTAATAATTTTTCAATTTCCTCATTAGGATTGTCAGGATAAAGATGAGTAATCCANCTTAAGTTTTTAAGTTTTTTATCAATTATTGAAGCATTTATTGATTTATTTAAATTATGTTCTCTTAAAATTAATGTATCTCTTTTGCTAATATATTTTTGATGATAATACACAGTAGAAATAACACTTAAAATCAAGAAAAAATTTATAAAACGATTTTTATTTTTGAACGTACTTGAGTATATGTGAGAAAAACCTGCAAAGACTGGTATTAAAAAAAAGATGTATAACCCATTTATAGTCATTAACTGATGGGTGATAAATATAAATAAAGTAAATATCAGTGATAAAAAAATAAGATTATCTTTATCTAAAATTGAAATAAAATTTTTAAAAATATTTTTAAAAAAAAGAAAAATTGGAATAGATAAAGCAAAATAAATCAATTTATGTCTAAAAACAAATCTCTGAAATTCAAAAGGAAATAACCACTCAATTCGAGTTTCACCTAAAGACATAGGATAGAGAAAATATTGTATTAAAATAGATTCATAAGGTATTTGTTGCAAATGTATATAAATCATTGAGCATACTATTGGTATGCAACATCCTACAAAACCAAAATAGAAAATTTTTCTATTAAAATTTAAAATAAAATACAAAAGAGAGATAATAATTATCAAAATTCCAATATAACCAGAGGGAGATTGTTTTGTGAAAAAGGCTAGAAATATCAATATGGGTATAAAAGACCAATAAATATTTTTATTAGTNTTTATAGCCAAACAAAGAGAATAAATAGCNAAAATACAAAATATAGCTGTTGAATGGTCTGTAAATGGAATGCCATAAGTTGGATACATTAAAATTGAGGCCAAAGCTGAGTAAATAAAAGAATAACCAATTTTTAAATTAAATTTTCTAAGAGTAAAAAAAGTTGATAACGCAAAAAATGAGTTAAATGATGATGAGTGCAATGCATAACTGAACCATGACACGCCAAAAATTTTAAAATAAAGCGCTTGAATAAAGTCTAAAATTACTCCTTTAATAATCCAATAATCTTTAAAAGGAATTGAGCCATTAAGAACATCATATCCAGCGTTAAAAGTTGAAAAAGTATCAACTGGTAATATCCCAATATAAGCATAATATTGATTTACAGAAAATGAAATCAATAATAAAAAAAAAATATATAAGAATGAACTATATCTTATTAGTAAAAGTTTTAAATTCATTTAAAATATGAAATTTACTTTTCTAAAAAGCTTTTCAGTTGTTTAGATCTACTAGGGTGCTTAAGTTTTCTAAGAGCCTTTGCTTCTATTTGTCTAATTCTTTCTCTAGTTACAGAAAATTGAAGTCCCACCTCTTCTAAAGTATGATCGGTGTTCATCCCAATTCCAAATCTCATTCTCAAAACTCTTTCTTCTCTAGGAGTTAGTGAAGCTAATATTTTTGTGGTTGACTCGCTTAAATTTGATTGAATTGCTGTATCTAATGGCTGCAAAGCATTTTTATCTTCTATAAAGTCTCCTAAGCTACTATCTTCTTCATCTCCTACAGGAGTTTCTAAAGATACTGGTTCTTTTGCAATCTTTAAAACTTTTCGGACTTTTTCCAGTGGCATTGCAAGTTTTTTTGCCAACTCCTCTGGAGTTGGTTCTCGTCCAAACTCACTCATAATTTGTCTTTGAGTTCTAACAATTTTATTTATAGTTTCAATCATGTGAACTGGAATTCTAATAGTCCTAGCTTGGTCAGCAATTGATCTGGTTATAGCTTGTCGTATCCACCAAGTTGCGTAAGTTGAAAATTTATAACCTCTTCTATATTCAAATTTATCTACTGCCTTCATTAATCCTATATTTCCCTCTTGTATAAGATCCAAGAATTGTAAGCCCCTGTTTGTATATTTTTTAGCAATAGAAATTACTAACCTTAGATTTGCTTCAACCATTTCTTTCTTTGCTATTCTTGACTCTCTCTCTCCTTTTTGAATTCTACTTACTAGCTTCTTAAATTCACCAACAGATAGACCAATTTTTTTACTAAATTCAATTAACCTTTCTCTTATTTCATTAAAATCTTTCTTAAATTTTTTAAAAAAAGCTTTCCATATTGCATTTTCTTTCAAAAATGACTCAAATTTAGGATTTATTTCATTACCTATGTAATATTTTAAAAACTCATCTCTTGAAATTTTATTGTCCATTGCCAATCTTAATAGCACTCCTTCTAAAGAAATAATTTTTTTGTTTTCTTTATAGTGAGACTGAACTAGTTCCTCTACAACATGAGGTGCTAATTGAAGATTCTTAAAATTATCTACTAAAACAGTTTGAATTTTTTTAAAATTTTTATTTTTGGATACTGATAGCTCTTTAGAAGCTAACAAACAGTCAAGCTTTTCTTTCTGATATTTTTGAAGCTTAGAATAATTTTTGTTTAAAGAGTCTAAAATATTAATGATCTTAGGCTTAATTTCTTCCTCCATTTTGGCTAGGGATACATTAAATTCATCATCTTCATTTGATGAATTAGTGGTTACTTCTTTGCTTTCTTCTTTATTTTCCTCTTTATTTTTAGATTTCTTATTTATTTTTAATTCATCATCATCCTCTAAAGACTCAAAATCTTCATAAGTTGAATCTATATCTATTATATCTCGAACTAGAAGTTGTTGACTTTCAATCTGTTCTTTCCACTCAAAAATTTTCTTTCCAACTAACGGACTTTGGGTTAAAGCATTTATCATAACATCTTTTCCAGCCTCAATTCTTTTTGCAATTGCAATTTCACCCTCTCTCGATAAAAGTTCGACCCCGCCCATTTCCCTTAAGTACATTCTAATCGGATCGTCGCTCTTATCTGAAGATTTCTCTTCAGCCGCATTCGCAGGCTCTTTTTTTTTATTTGATTGAAACTGAGATTTTTTTTCTACTAAAGTTATTTTTTCCTCTACTAAAACTAAAAATGCTTTTTCTATATTTTCAGCTGTCCCGCCTCTTTTGCCTAAAGATTTTCCTAATTCTTCGTATGTGATAAATCCTCTATGCTTGCCTTTATCTAAAAGTCTCTCAAAGGATTTTGTTAATAATTTCTCAGCCATTAAATTTTAATTTAGATTAGTGGAATATATATAATGACTGATTTAAAAAAATCTATCATTTTTTACTCCCTATTTAATTGGCTTTTAAGCTTAATGAGTTCGGAATACGAGTTTTCATCCAGGTTGTTAATCAAATCTTTTTCCAGAGATTCTATTTTTTTTAGATTATTTAGGTCCTTTAGTTCTGCTAAAAGCTCGTTTAATAACTCCAGTATAGACTCATCATCTCTTTCTTTGGTGATTATTTGAATACTAGAATTTTCTTGGATATCCTCAATCAATTTTTTGTAGCTATTGTTTATTTTTAAATTAATTGTTTTTTTATCAAGGCCTTCTAGTAACAAAGTAATAATCAATTTTTTTAGATTTTCATTTTCCTCAGAAAAAAAGTTTATTTCAGATATATTTTCAATTTTTTTTGAGACTAAATCTAAATAATTAAGCATAATAAATAAAATCGAAAATTCTTTAATTTCGATTTTTGAAAAATGCCTTTTTTTATTATGTAAATTTTTTGTTTCATTCAATATTTGATAATCTTTTTCATTTTTAAATCTATTAAAACTTTGGTAACTTTTTTTCGTACTTTGAATTGGAGTTAATCTTTTTATCTTTTCTAAAAATTCTTCTAAGATATACTTTTTTAAAGTCTCATCTTTAATCAAATAACACATCTTTTTAATTTCTTTTTCAAACTTTGAAACTTCAAAAGGGTTGTTTTTATTAATCTTTTTTAAATGGTAATTCCAAATGAAATTTTGGATAATTTCTCTTTCTTTTAAAATAGATAAAAACTTTTCTTTGCCATTAATTCTTACATATTCATCAGGGTCCTTACCTTCTGGCATAACAGAAAAGTAAATTTTATTTTCTTCATTAATAATTGGAAAAAGTTTTTCAGCAATTCTAAGTGCTGCATCTTGACCGCTCTTATCTCCATCTAAGCATATAATTGGATTTGAAAAAAATTTCCAAATTAAATTTATTTGCCGATCTGTAAGCGCTGTTCCAGAGTTAGCAATAACATTTTTGATTCCGCTAGCATGAACACTAACTACATCTATATAGCCTTCTACTATAATCACTTCATTAGTCTCTGACCGACATGCCTTTGCCTTATCTAAATTAAAAATCATGCTTCCCTTTTTATAAAATTCAGTCTCTGGTGAGTTAATATATTTTGCTAATTTACTTTGTTTTATTATTCTTCCACCAAAAGCAATTGTATCTCCGGATATGTTATTTACTGGAAAGATTATTCTTGAATTAAACCTATCGATATATTTTCCACTTTTATCATGTTCATAATATAAACCTGTTAAGTTAATATCTTCTTTAGAATATTTCTTTGATAGATCTTGATAAAAATTATTTTTCCAAGGAACAAAACCTAATTTAAATTCCTCTATAGTTTTTTTATCTAAACCCCTTTTCTTTAAATAGTCTAATGAATCTTTATTAATTGGACTAAATAACTCTTTATGAAAATGATCTAAATATTCTCTATAAATATTTTTATAAGTTTGAAATCTTAAATCTTTTTTTTTGTCAAAGTTAGAAAATTTGTAAGGCTGCATGCCTGCTTCTGCTGCTAAAATTTTTACCGCTTCACCAAACCCTATGAATTTTGTTTTCATTAAAAAATCAAAAATATTTCCATGTTCACCGCTGCTAAAACAATGGTAAAACTCTTTTTCGTCGTTTACAGTAAAAGATGGACTTTTTTCATTTTTAAAAGGAGAAAGTCCTATAAATTCTTTTCCTCTTTTTTTAAGTTGTACAGACTTGCTTACTACTTGAGACACTTTTAATCTTAATTTTATTTCATCAAGATATTCTTTGGGATATTTCATTTAATTTAAAAGCCCTTTAATTATTCCACTTACTTTTGAGAAATCCAGTGTATCTGCGTGTTTAGATTTTAATGCTCCCATAACTTTTCCCATATCTTTCATTGATGAAGCTCCAACAGACTTGATTACTTCCTCGCAAATTTTTTTTGTTTCTTCCTCGCTTAGTTGCTTGGGTAAAAAGGTATTAATAACATTTATTTCTTTTTTCTCACTTTCAAGAAGTTCGGTTCGCCCAGCTTTTTTATAAACTTCACAAGATTCGTTTCTTTGTTTTATCATCTTTTTTAAAATACCCGTTATATCAGAATCTTTGATCTCCTTTTGACCTTTAGAGCGACCTGCTATTTCAGCATCTTTTATTGCTGAGACTATAAGTCTTAATGTTGGATAGGTATTTTTATCTTTGGCCTTTAAGGCTTCGTTTAGCTTGTCTTCTATTTGTTTTTTAAGAGGCATAAATTTTAAATATTTATTTTAATCACAATTCTTATCTAAAATAAAAAGAACTTTCTTGACGATTTTATTTCTATTTCATATGT
>NHGD01000019.1 GCA_002170125.1 Candidatus Pelagibacter sp. TMED128 | reverse complement strand
TTCCAATATAAGAAATTATATTATTTTTAGCCTTAATATTATCTAATGTCCATTGGATATAATCTCTTACTGAAAACCAGGCACCCATATTTTTTGGTTCTTCTTGGCACCAAAAAAACTTAGCAGTTCCTGCATATTGCCTTATTTCTTTAACCAAACTTTTAGCAGGAAAAGGGTATAATTGTTCTATTCTATAAATTACTACGTCGTCTTTATTCATTTTCTCCCTTGCTTCCAGTAAATCGAAATAAATTTTGCCTGAGCACAATATTACTTTTCTAATTTTTTTAAATTCTTTTAATTTAATAAATCCTTTTGATTTAGGGTCTATTGCATGATCCCATAATACTCGGTGAAATGAATTTTTTTTTCCAAAATCATCTAAGTTTGAAACACAGTGTTTGTGTCGTAATAATGATTTAGGAGTCATTATTATTAAGGGTTTTCTAAAATCTCTATGCATTTGTCTTCTAAGTGCATGAAAATAGTTTGCAGGAGTTGTACAATTTAATACTTGCATGTTATCATTAGAACATAATTGTAAAAATCTTTCTAATCTTGCTGAAGAATGTTCAGGTCCTTGACCTTCATATCCATGAGGAAGTAACATAACAAGACCAGACGCTCTAGACCATTTTCTTTCACCTGATGCAATAAATTGATCGATTACGACTTGCGCACCATTAGCAAAGTCTCCAAATTGTGCTTCCCATATTGTTAATGTATTTGGTTCAACTAAACTATATCCATACTCAAATCCCAGTACAGCTAATTCAGACAAAAAACTATCAACTATCTCAAAATTTTTTTGTTTTTTAGAAATGTTGTTAAGAGAAATATATCTTNAATTATCATTTTGATTTCTTAAAACTGAGTGTCTTTGACTAAATGTTCCTCTTCCNGAGTCCTGCCCAACTAATCTAACTGGATAACCCTCTTCTAATAACGATCCAAAAGCCAAGGACTCTGCTGTAGACCAATCAATTCCAAAACCATTTAAAACTGATGCTTTTCTAGTATCAAATATTTTTTTTACAGTTTTGTGAATATTTACCTCCTCTGGTATCAAATTTATTTTTTCTGATATATTCTTTAATTTTAANGTATCATAACCAGTAACTCCTCTTTTATCTTTTCCTTTCTCAGGCTTATACTGAGACCAGCTACCCTCAAACCACTCTATTTTAGGTTTATAGTCTTTAGCATTTTTGAACTGNTCANCTAGTAATTCTTTAAAATCTTTTATATTCTTATTTAACTCATCAGATGAGATAACTTTTTCATGAATTAGTTTTTCACCATAAACTTTAACTGGTGAGGGATGTGATCGTATTTTTTTATACATTAAAGGTTGAGTAAAAGAAGGTTCGTCTCCTTCATTATGCCCAAATCTTCTATAACAAATCAAGTCTATAACAACATCTCTATTGAATTTTAATCTAAAGTCTGTGGCTACTCTTGCTGCATAAACGACCGCTTCTGGATTATCTCCATTTACATGAATAATTGGAGCCTCTACCATCTTAGCAATATCAGATGGGTATGGGGAAGATCTTGCAAATCTAGGACTTGTAGTAAATCCAATTTGGTTATTAATTATTATATGTATGGTACCGCCAGTGTTATGACCAGGTAGACCAGACATGGCAAAACATTCTGCAACAACTCCTTGTCCTGCAAAAGCAGCATCTCCATGGATTAAAATTGGGATTACTTTTTTTCTTTCTTTATCTTGGTGAAAATACTGTTTCGCTCTTGTTTGTCCCAAAACAACTGGATTAACAGCCTCTAAGTGAGATGGATTATCTGTAAGACTAACATGAACAGAGTTTCCATCAAATTCCCTATTTGAAGAGGCACCTAGATGGTATTTTACATCGCCTGCACCTTCATCTGAAGATGGATTAATTTCACCAGCGAATTCATTAAAAATTCTTTTATAAGATTTTTGTAAAACATTTGCCAATACATTTAATCTTCCTCTATGCGACATACCAATTTTAACTTCTTTTACTTTAGACTGTCCNCCAATTTTAATTATTTGCTCAAGAGCTGGAATTAAACTCTCTCCACCATCAAGNCCAAACCTTTTAGTTCCTACATATTTGGTATGTAAAAATTTTTCAAATCCTTCTGCTTGAATTAATTTATTTAGAATTGCATCCTTACCATTTTTGGTAAATTTAAAATCATCAGTTTTTTCAACTCTATCTCTAAACCATTTTCTTTCTGTAGGATTAGCAATATGCATATATTCATATCCTAAAGGACCACAATATTTGGATCGCAAAAATTCAAGAATTTCTTTGATATTTGAGTGTTGTTTGTTAGTTACACCATCTAAAAAAATCTTTTTTTCATANTCTTTTTTTCTAAATCCATANGACTCAGGATGTAGCTCATCTAAATATTCTGATTTCATTAACCCTAAAGGNTCTAATTTTGCTATAAGATGACCACGTTGTCGATAAGACCTTATCATCGCAACAGCTTTAATTGAATTAGCGTGAGATTTTCTAATCTCTACCTCGTCTGTAACTCCATTTTCCTTAAAAGTATTATTAACATCATCTATAGAAATTTTGTTTATTGAAGGTTTCCACGATGGACCGTTTATTTCTTTTACAATTGTATCTGTTTCATCTCCAATTTCACTAAAATAACTCCTCCAGCTTTCTGGTAAATTAGGATCTTTGTTAATATATCTAACATACAAGTGTTCAATAAAAGCACTGTTAGATTTACTTAAAAATGCTGTTTTTTCATATTCTAGATTTTTAGATGATGACATTTATTAATTTAATATAAGCCTAAGAAAAATTTTTTCAATTAGACAATTCATTTAATAAAGTTTTTCCAATTTTTGAGGGTGAGTTTGCTATTATTATTCCACAATCTTCCATTTTTTTTATTTTATCTTGAGCTCCACCCTTTCCACCTGAAATAATTGCTCCCGCATGGCCCATTCTTCTACCTGGAGGAGCGGTAACTCCAGCTATAAACCCTACTATAGGTTTCTTAATTTTATGATTTTTAACAAATTCAGCTGCTTCTTCTTCTGCTGTTCCACCAATTTCACCTATCATAAGAATAGATTTAGTTTCTTCATCAAGTAAAAATAATTCNAAACAATCAATAAAATTTGTTCCATTTATTGGGTCACCACCAATACCTATNCATGTGGATTGGCCAAGTCCATTTTCTGTTGTCTGGGCTACAGCTTCATAAGTCAATGTTCCAGATCGTGAAACAATACCAACGGAACCTTTTTTGTGAATGTTGCCAGGCATAATCCCAATTTTACATTCGTCAGGAGTTATAATTCCTGGACAATTTGGTCCGATCAATCTACTTTTTGATTTAGATAATCTTTGTTTGACTTTTAGCATATCTTGCACAGGTATCCCTTCTGTTACACAAACTATTAGTTCTATAGATGCCTCAATCGCTTCTATAATCGCTGATGCAGCAAACCTAGCAGGAACGTAAATCATTGTTGCATTTACATTTAAAGAGTCATTGGCTTCTTTTACTGTGTTAAAAACAGGTAGGTTCAAATGCTCTTGTCCACCTTTATTTGGTGTAACACCACCTACCAAATTCGTTCCATATTTAATTGCCTGTTCAGAATGAAATGTTCCATGTGAACCAGTAAAACCTTGGCAAATTAACCTTGTACTATTATTAACTAAAACTGACATTTATTTTATAGCCTCAACAATCTTTAAAGCAGCATCATCTAAATTATTAGCAGAAATTAATTTTAATCCCGAATTGTCAAGTATTTCTTTTCCTTCTTTGAAATTTGTACCAGCTAATCTAACAACAATAGGAATATTAATTTCTATTTGTTTTGCAGCATCAACAACACCTTGTGCTAAGACATCACATCTCATTATCCCTCCAAAAATATTTATTAGAATTCCTTTTACACTTTTATCAGACAAAATAATCTTCAACGCAGCAGAAACTTTTTCTTTAGAAGCTCCACCTCCAACATCTAAAAAATTTGCAGGTTCTTCACCATATAATTTTATAATATCCATTGTAGCCATTGCTAATCCTGCTCCATTTACCATACAGCCAATATTTCCATCTAATTTAATATAGGAAAGATCGTGTTTACTAGCCTCAATTTCTTCAGGATTTTCCTCATCTAAATCTCTCAACGCTGTTATTTCAGGGTGACGAAATAATCCATTGTCATCAAAATTAATTTTTGCATCGAGACAAACAACTTTATCTTCATCTGTTAATATCAATGGGTTAATTTCAATCATACTTGCATCTACGCTCACAAACATTTTATAAATTGATTTTATTAATAAAATTGCCTCATCTTTTGAATTTCCATTTAAATTAAATATTTTAATTATACTTTCACAATCATCATTAGATATTTCATCTTTTAATTCAATTTTTGTTGTAATAATTTTTTCAGGAGATTTTATAGCTACTTCCTCAATATCCATTCCACCTTGATCACTAGAAATAAAAGCAATTTTTGAACTTGCTCTGTCTACNAAACAAGATAGATAAAATTCTTTTTGAATATTTGATGACTCTTCAACATATAATCTTTTAACCTCTTTTCCATCAGGTCCTGTTTGATGAGTTATTAATTTTTTTCCCAATAATTCATTAGCCGAACCTTCTAATTCATCTATAGTATTTAAAATTTTAACCCCACCTGCTTTACCTCTGCCTCCAGCATGNATTTGGGCTTTTAAAACAAATTTTTCTGTATTTAGTTCTTTAGCTTTTTCTACNAGTTCCTTTACCGTAAATGCAAAAACACCCTTTGGAACTGAAACGCCATATCTTTTTAATAATTTTTTAGCTTGATGTTCGTGTATGTTCATTTAGCTATTTAGAAAGATCAGCATCAATTGATGACGCTGCTTCCCATAATTTTCGAACCGNCTCTATCGAGTTTAAAAATTCTTTTTTTTCTTTTTCATCAAGTTCAATTTCTTCAATTTTTTCTACTCCATTTTTTCCTATAATAACTGGAACACCGGCATAAATATTACTTACTTTATACTCTCCATTTAAATTTGCTGCACATGGAAGTAATTTTTTTTTATCATTTAAGTAAGCTTCTGCCATTTGAACTCCTGATGCAGCTGGTGCATAAAAAGCTGATCCTTTTTCTAAATATTTAACAATTTCTGCTCCTCCATCTCTAGTTCTTTGATTTATTTCTTCTAATCTTTCTATTGATATTTTGCCCTCATTTACNAAATCCAATAATGGTTTTCCTGAAATTTTTGTAAATCTTGGAAGAGGAACCATTGTGTCTCCATGACCACCCATAACCATCGCCTCTATTTCTTTTACAGGAACATTTAGCTCTAATGATAAAAATAATTTAAATCTAGAACTATCTAAAATTCCTGCCATTCCAACAACTTTAGCAGATGGTAGTCCTGAATATTTTTGAAATGCCATTACCATCACATCTAATGGGTTAGTTATACAAATTACAAATGCATCAGGTGCATTTTGTTTAATACCTTCCGCTACTTGTTTAATAATCTTTAAATTAATACCTAATAGATCATCTCTACTCATTCCAGGTTTTCTTGGCACTCCAGCAGTAACTATAACAACGTCNGAGTCTTTTATATCTTTATAATNNTCAGTACCTGAAAATTTTACATTAAATCCATCTACAGATGAAGATTGAGCAATATCAAGAGCTTTCCCTTTTGCTACTCCGCTTGCTACATCAAACAAAACTACTTCATCAACTAAATCTTTTGTACCTATTAGATGTGCAAGCGTTCCTCCAATTTGACCTGCTCCAATTAAAGATATTTTTTTCATATTTTTCCTTTATTTCATTGTNGGCATAACATATTCAGCGTTATTTGAACGAATNCCTGATGGCCACCTTGAAGTTATTGTTTTTAACTTTGTATAAAATTTAATCCCTTCCATGCCATGCATTGCACTGTCTCCAAATAAAGATCTCTTCCAGCCTCCAAAACTATGAAAGGCCATTGGTACTGGAATAGGTACATTTATACCAACCATACCCACTTGAATATTGCTAGCGAATGTTCTACCTGCATCACCATCTCTAGTGTATATACTTACTCCATTTCCATACTCATGATTATTTATTAATTCTACAGCTTCTTCAAAAGTTTTTAATCTGATTACAGATAGTACTGGTCCAAAAATTTCTTCTTTGTAAATTCTCATTTCTTTTTTTACATGATCAAATAAACATCCTCCAATGTAAAAACCATTTTCATAACCTTGTAGTTTTAAATTTCTACCATCAACTGATAATGTGGCACCTTCTTCAATTCCAAGATCAACATATCCTTTTACTTTATCTAAATGTTCTTTTGTAACTAAAGGGCCCATTTCAGAATTTTTATCCATACCAGGACCAACTTTTAAAGCTTCAACTTTTTTTGATAGTCTTGATACAAGNTCATCACCTATACCTCCAACAGCAACAGCTACTGATTGGGCCATACATCTTTCNCCAGCTGANCCATANGCNGCNCCCATNAANCCATTNACNGCNCCATCNANATCACANTCNGGCATNACNACNANATGATTTTTTGCACCTCCNAANGCTTGNACNCTTTTTTCATTTTTTGCNGAATTTTCATAAATATANTTTGCNATNGGAGTNGAGCCNACAAAACTNANAGCTTTAATNTCNTTATTNNTTAAAATTGCATCAACNGNNTCNTTATCTCCATTAANNACATTAAAAACNCCNTCNGGNANNCCNGCTTCTTTTAANAGTTCAGCTANTNTNANNGANCANGANGGATCTTTTTCCGANGGTTTTAAAATGAANGTATTTCCACANGCTATNGCNATNGGNAACATCCACATTGGAACCATTGCTGGAAAATTAAACGGAGTAATACCAGCAACTACTCCTAATGGTTGACGCATTGACCAACTATCTACGTTGGTTCCTACATTTTCTGAAAATTCACCTTTTAGTAAATGAGGAATTCCGCAAGCAAACTCTACCACCTCCAGACCTCTAGTTAATGAACCCTTCGCATCTTCATAAACTTTACCATGCTCTGAAACAATCAATCGAGTAAGTTCATCTGAATTTTTTTCAATTAATTCTTTAAACTTGAACAATATTCTCGCTCTATGTAATGAAGGTTTTAAGGACCATTCTTCAAAAGCTTTTTTTGCAATTATTACTGCTTGGTCTAAATCTGCTTTTGAGGCTAATCTTACCTCAGATTCCTGTTCTCCAGTTGCAGGATTAAATACTTTTCCTTTTTTATCCGATGTACCAGAAATTATTTTCCCACCTACAAAATGCTCTATTAACTTCATGAATAGGATCTTTTAGATTAAAAATTCTTATTAGTCTATTGTTTAAATGTTGCTAGTTGCTAACATTTTTTTTATTTCTGCAATTGCTTTTGCTGGGTTTAGTCCCTTAGGACATGCGCTTGTACAATTTAATATGGTATGACATCTATACAGCTTCAATTCATCTGCTACTTTCTTTAACCTTGCTTTTCTTTCATCATCTCTGCTATCAACAATCCATCGGTATGCTTGAAGCAGAACAGCTGGTCCAAGATACTTATCTCCATTCCACCAATAACTTGGACATGAAGTTGAACAACAAGCACACATTATACATTCATAAGCACCATCAAGTTTTTCTCTATCTTTTTTTGATTGATATATTTCATTTGAATTTGATTTAGAGTTAGTTTTTAACCAAGGTTCAATTGATTGATATTGTTTGTATAGCCCATCTAAATCACCTATTAAATCTCTCTTAACATTTAAATGGGGTAGTGGATAAATATCAAGATCACCATCTATTTCCTCATGAGAAGTTGTACATGCAAGACCATTTTTTCCTCCCATATTCATAGCACAAGATCCACAAACTCCGTGAGCACATGATCGTCTGTAAGCTAGTGAAGGATCAATTTCATTTTTAATTTTATTTAAAATATCTAGTACTTTTGAAGGACAATTATTCATATCTACTTCATAAGTATCTAATCTAGGATTTTCCTCAGTTGAAGGATCCCATCTATATACATTAACTTTTCTAATATTGTCTGATCCAGTTTGGTCTTTATAGTATTTACCTTTTTTGACTTCTGAGTTTTTAGGTAAATTTATTTGGACCATCAATAAACTCTTTCCTGGGGTGGAAAATATTGCACTTCATTTGTTAAAGTAGATTTATGAACTTCTCTATAACTTATTTTACTATTCTTACCATCACACCACGCAAGAGTATGTTGCATAAACTTTTCATCATCCCTTTTTGGATAGTCTTCTCTAGCATGAGCTCCTCTACTTTCTTTTCTATGATATGCAGAATCTACAGTGGTAACCGCTTGTCTTATTAAATTATCAAACTCAAGCGTTTCAACTAAATCCGTATTAAATACCAATGACCTATCTTTAACAGATATTGAGTCCATTCCTTCATATGTTTTTTTAATTTCATCAACTCCCTCTTTAAGGTTTTTTTCTGTTCTAAATACTGCACATTTTGATTGCATTGTTTTTTGCATAGCAAGTCTTAATTCTGCTGTACTATTTTGGCCTTGTGCATTTCTTAATTTATCAAATCTATCTAAACATTTTTGTGTTTCTGACTCAGCTATTTGCTCATGAGGAGTTCCAGGTTTAATCAATTCTGCAGCTCTTTTTGCAGCTGCTCTTCCAAACACTACTAAGTCAATTAAGGAATTCGAGCCCAATCTATTAGCGCCATGAACTGATACACACGCGGCTTCACCTATTGCCATTAATCCAGGTACAGTTTTTTCAGAACCATTAACTGTTAATACTTCAGCTTTGTAATTTGTTGGTATACCACCCATGTTATAATGTACTGTGGGAACTACTGGTATCGGATCTTTTGTAACATCAACATCAGCAAATAATCTAGCAGCATCGGAAATTCCTGGAAGTCTTTCAGCAATTACATCTTTATCCAAATGACTTAAATTTAAAAGTACGTGATCCTGATCTTTGCCAACACCTCTGCCTTCATTAATTTCAATTGACATAGATCTGCTTACTACATCTCTAGATGCAAGATCTTTTGCGTTAGGGGCATATCTTTCCATAAATCTTTCCCCTTTAGAATTTATTAAGTAGCCGCCTTCTCCTCTAACTCCCTCAGAAATTAGTGTTCCATGTCCATAAATTCCTGTTGGATGAAATTGAACAAATTCCATATCTTGTAAAGGCAGACCTGCTCTTAAAACCATTGCATTACCATCACCTGTGCAAGTATGTGCTGAAGTTGCAGAATAATAAACCTTACCATAACCACCTGTTGCAATAATTACAGTATGTGCCCTAAATCTGTGAATCGTTCCATCATTTAAATTCCAAGCAATCAAACCTTTGCATTCTCCATCCTTCATCAATAGGTCTAATGCAAAATACTCAATAAAAAATTCAGTGTTATGTTTTAAGGCTTGTCCATACAATGTATGTAATATTGCATGACCTGTTCTATCAGCAGCTGCACATGTTCTTTGGACAATTCCATTACCATAATTTTTAGTCATTCCACCAAAAGGTCTTTGATAAATTTTACCTTCTTCTGTTCTGCTAAATGGAACTCCATATTTTTCTAATTCAATAACCGCAGCTGGCGCTTCCTTACATAAATACTCTATACTATCTTGATCACCCAACCAGTCAGCACCTTTTACAGTATCGTACATGTGCCATCTCCAATCATCTTCACCCATATTTCCTAAAGCTGCAGAAATTCCTCCTTGAGCGGCTGACGTGTGGCTTCTAGTTGGAAACACTTTCGAGATACAAGCTGTTTTTAAACCTGCTTCACTCAATCCTACAGCAGCTCTTAAACCAGAACCGCCAGCACCGAGAACAACAACGTCATATTCGTGATCTATAATATTGTAAGATTTCATAGAGTAAGATTTAATATAAAAATAATTGTTAATAACGGAATTACTATAGCAGAAACAAATAATAGTCTATTTGCGACATTTTTGATTGAATGATCACTAATATAGTCTTCAAAAACCTCACTTATACTTAAAGCAGAGAAAAAATAAGCGAATATGATGAATAATCCAAATAAGAATTTATTAATTGGATCAATAAAAAAGTTCATCACATCAGAGTATCCTTGATCATAAATTGCTACAAAATTTATAATAAACCAAAACATCAATGGTGTTAAAATTATTGAAGATACTTTTAAAAAAACCCATTTTTTAGTAACTGAATTCATATTAAAAAAAATTACCCAATAAATAAATTAGTATTGTTAGTATAAAAGAACCAAAAATAACTACTAAACCACTTATACGAGTTGTCTTTAATTCATACCCATAACCCATATCCATAATTAAATGCCTTATTTCACTTAAAATTTGAAAACTAAAAGACCAAGCTAGGCCAATTGCAACAAATTTACCTATCATTGATTTAAAAAAAAACTCTATTAAATTATAATTTGTCTCACCAAAAGTTAAAAAAGAAACCCATATGCAAATAAATGTTATTGCTAAAATATTAATTATACCAGTTATTCTGTGAGAAATAGATACGAGTGACGAAATATGCCATCTATAAATTTGTATATGAGGTGATAAAGGACTTTTATTTTCCATAAAAATTATTTTTAATTAATGTTTCAGCAATTTCAACTGCATTTAGAGCTGCACCTCTTAAAAGATTATCTGAAACAATCCATATATTAAGGCCATTCTCAATAGTCTTATCTCTTCTAATTCTTGAAATAAAAGTTGTTTCACTACCTTCAGCCTCTAAAGGTGTAATATAACCTCCATCTGATCTCTCATCAATTACTTTACATCCCTCAAAACTATTTAAAGCTTCTCTTACTTTCTCAATCGAAAAAGATTTTTGAAACTCTATATTTAATGACTCTGAGTGAGAGACTAAAACAGGAAGTCTCACACATGTTGCAGTCAAGTCTATGTCATTATCTAAAATTTTTTTTGTCTCATAAGTCATTTTTAATTCCTCTTTTGTGTATCCTTCATCAGCAAACACATCTATGTGAGGAATAGCATTAAATGCTATTTGTTTTGTAAAATTTTTTGATTTAACTTTTTTATTTTGTAAAACTAATTTGGTCTGCTCTATTAATTCATCCATTGAAGCTTTGCCTCCACCTGAAACTGATTGGTAGGTTGAAACAACTATTCTTTTTATTACAAATAAGTCATGCAATGGTTTAAGCGCTATAACTAATTGAGCGGTTGAACAATTTGGATTTGATATGATATTTTTTTTAATATTGTTTAATTGATTTGAATTAACTTGAGGTACAATTAATGGTACGTCAGGGTCCATTCTATAAAAACTAGAATTATCAATAACTATTGAATATTTAGCCGCTTTTTCAGCAAATTTTTCTGAAATTTTTCTTCCTGCTGCAAAAAAAGTAATTTTTACTTTGGAAAAATCAAAAGTTTCCAAATTTAAAACTTCATGTTCTTTACCTTTAAAATTTATTTTTGATCCTTCACTTTTAGATGAAGCTAATAAAAAAATATTCTCAATCAATAGTTCTTTTTTTTCAAGAACTTCCAAAATTTTTCTGCCGACATTGCCTGTGGCTCCTACAATAGCTATATTCATGATTTAACTAAACTTTTATACTAAATGAAGGGTAAATCGCAAACAGTTCCTACATAGATTTTTTCATTTATCTCAATTTTAAATGGATGATCTAAATTCCAATAGGGTTTATTAATCATAGCTATACCAATAACTTTTTTAAAAGTTGGGGAATAAGCTGCTGATCTTACAAAACCAACGATATCATTGTTATCATCAAACAACGTTTTTTCACAATACATATCTATATTGGTATGATCAATTTTAACTCCCATTAATTTTCTAGTTATTCCTTTCTCTTTAATTTGTTTTAATCTTTCTTTACCTAAAAATTTTGCGTCACTTTCTAAATTCATAAATTTATCAAAATTTGCTTCTAAGGGATTATCTCTGTTATCGAAATCATTACCATATGAAAGAAGCGCTCCCTCAATTCTTTCTATCAAATTTGGGCAACCAGGTTTAACATTAAATTCTTTTCCTGCTTCAAATAAATGATCATATAAATCTTGTCCTGACTCAGAATTTTCAACATAAATTTCAAAACCACCTTGTTTCGACCATCCTGATCTTGCAATGAAATGTTTGACACCCTTAAAGTCAAAATAATCAAA
>NHGD01000018.1 GCA_002170125.1 Candidatus Pelagibacter sp. TMED128 | reverse complement strand
TAACCTGATAATAAACTAATACTTTTCATTGTACTTTTGCAAACTGTCCGCCATCTCTATATCTCCACAACCATTTTTTCATAGCTTCCTCAACGTCAGATGGTTTTACGTTTAGGTCTTCTAAAGTTAAATGATTATTTGAAACGATATTATCTGCTTCAGATAATATTTTACATTGATCAATCGTTAACATTGGAGGAATGGGAAGCATGCTCATGAGTACGCTTTGAGTTTTAGCTAGTGGCATTGGCATCTCTACTACAAATCTTTTTTTATTCAATGTTTTCATAATTGATTTAACCATATCGCCAAAGCTAATAACTTGTGGTCCCCCTATTTCATAAATTTTTCCATGATTATCTTTTGCTTCGATTGCCTTAACAATTGTATCAGCTACATCAGAAACTAATATAGGTTGAAATTTATAATTCATTTTAACAACTGGTATGATGGGTAAAATGCTTAACTTAGAAAACAAATTTGTAAAATTATCTTCTGTGCCACAAACAACGCTCGGTCTAATAATTACAGTATTTTTAAAATTTGTAAGCGCTTTTAACTCTCCTTGAAATTTAGATCTTTGATATAAAGATTTTGAATTTTCACTCGCACCTATTGCGCTTACTTGAATGAATTTTTTTACATCTGAGTCTGCGCATATTTTTGCAACTGCTTCAGGTATACCTGCGTGAATATTCATAAATTTTTGTTTTCTTGTTTCATAAAGAATCCCGATTAAGTTAATGACAACATCTGAATTCTTTATTGATTCTTTTAATTCATCAAAATTATTGGAATTCCAATTTATCAATTCTATCGATCCAGGAGTAGCTTGGGTCTTTAAATAGCCTTTTTGAAAAGCATTTCTTGTTGTTATGAAGCATCGATAGTTTTTCTTGGTCAAATTTCGAACAAGATATCTTCCTATAAAACCCCCACCACCTAAAATTGTGCAAATTTGATTTTTCATGATATTTAGAGACTATATATGAAAATAATTAAGATTAAAGAGGACATAACTTCAGAGATAGTTAATTCATTTAAAAATAGTATTGCAATTGATACAGAGGCTACTGGTTTGCAGATTCCAGAAAGAGATAAGCTAAGTCTCATCCAAATTTGTGATGAAAAACAAAATGTTTACATCATCCAACCTAATAAAAAAACTTACCAAGCTCCAAATCTAGTTTCCGTTTTAGAAAATGATAAAATTCTTAAAATTGGACATTTTTTAAGGTTTGATAAAAGTGGTTTAGAATTTTTTTTAAAATGCAAAATGAAAAATATTTTCGACACAAAAATAGCATCAAAAATAGTGAGAACCTACACTGATGCACATGGTTTAAAAAATTTAGTACAAGAATTTTGCAATAAAAGTTTAGATAAACGTCAAGGAAGTAGCGACTGGAATAAAGATATAGATGATCTTTCTGATAAGCAACTAGAATATGCAGCAAATGATGTAGTTTATTTACACAAGATAAAATCAGAACTAGAAAAAATGCTTTATAGAGAAAATAGAATGGAACTATTTAACAATTGTATAAAATTTTTAGATACTAGAGTTGAGCTTGATCAAAATGGATTTAAATTTGATATTTTTGAACATTAATGAATAAAAAAGATTACATAAATTTAGCAAAAAAATCTGCTGTTTTACAAATTAAAGAGTTAAAAAAAATAAATAAAGTTTTTAATTCTTCATTTATAAAAGCAATAGATTTAATTCTTAACTGTAAAGGCAAAGTGGTTTTTGCTGGGATTGGCAAATCTGGGCTAATTGCTAGAAAAATATCTGCAACTTTTTCGAGCGTGGGTGTTCCAAGTTTCTTTTGTGATCCAGCCCAAGCTTTGCATGGAGACATGGGTCAAATAGAAAAAAAAGATATTTTGATAGTTTTTTCTTATTCTGGAAATACTTCAGAACTTAAAAACATGCTTAAATATGCAAACCGTTTTAGAATAAAAATTATAGGAGTTGCTTCTAAACCAGACAGTCTTCTTTTAAAAGCAAGTGATATAAGACTTGTTTTGCCTAAAGTAAAAGAGTCTGATGTTACAGGAATGGTGCCTACTTCGAGCACATCAATCACAATGTTATTGGGTGATTGCATGGCCACAACAGTTATGTATAAAAGAAAATTTTCTAAAGAAAAATTTAGAATTTTTCATCCTGGAGGAAATATTGGTAATACTCTTCTTTTATCTAAAGATATTATGGTTACTGGAAAAAAACTTCCGATAGTAAATTATAAAAAAAACTTAGGTGAAGCTTTAAAAATAATGAATCAAAAAAAATTGGGTATTGTAGTGGTTGTAAAAGACAAATATATAGCTGGTTTAGTTACTGACGGTGATCTAAGAAGAGAGATTAAGTTTTTATCAAAGAAAACTAGCTTACAAAAATTAATGACCAGAAAACCATTAGTTGTTAATGAAAATATGCCAGCCTCAAAAGCTTTAGCAATAATGAATGAAAAAAAAGTTACAAGTTTACTTGTAGTGTCAGATGATAATTATAAAAAGAAAAATAAATTTAAATTAAAGGGAATTATTCATATACATCTTTTGTTACAGTATGGTCTTAAATGATTGATAGAAAAAAAAAATTAAGATTAATTCAGTCTTTCTTACTAATTTTTGCTCTTTTAGCGATTTATTTGACTTACTATCAAAAAGAAACAGACGAAACTAAAGAAATAATCTCATCATCAAGTAAAGAAAAATTAAAAGAATTATCTTCTCAAGATAATTCTGAAAAAAAGGATATGTTTTTTGATATTGAATACTCTGGGATAGATTTAAATGGAAATAGATATTTACTAAAATCAGAAGAAGCAAATCTTGATGGGATAAAACCTGAAATAGTCTATATGAAAATTGTGAACGCGATTTTCTATTTTAAAGACGATACAACACTTTATGTTTGGGCAGATAGCGCAGTTTATAATAACAAAACTCTGGACATCAAATTTGAAGATAATGTAAGGGCTAATTATTTAGAAAGTAAACTCTTTGCAGATAAAGCTGATTATTCTAACACAGATAATTACCTTAGCATTTATGAGAATGTAAAAATTAATGATAAAAGAGGAAACTTGATTGCAGATAAATTATTATTTGATATAACCAAACAAAAGTTAGATATTACTTCGTTTAATGATGGAAGAATAAATGCTAATATTAATTTAAATGAAAAAAGGTTTTAGAATATTAAAATTTAAGAAAGATAAACCTATATTTGAAGTTAAGGATATAAGTAAATCTTTTGATGGAAGACCGATTTTGAAAAAACTTTCTATGAAAGTTTATCCAGGTGAATGTGTAGGAATTCTTGGTCCTAATGGATGTGGAAAAACAACATTGTTTAGCATGTGTATAGGAGAACAAAATCCAGATAACGGAAAAATCTATCTTAATAACAAAGCTATAGATCAAATACCAATTCATTTAAGATCAAAAGAAGGACTGGGCTATCTACCTCAACAAAGAAGTGTATTTAATATGTCTGTTTATGATAATTTATTAGGTATCGCGCAAATAAGTATAAAAGATATCAAAAATCAAAAAGCGATAACTGAAAAACTCTTGGACGAATTTAATTTACAACATTTACGTTCCCTTAATGCTTCCGTTTTGTCTGGAGGAGAAATTCGTAGATTAATGATGGCGAGAGTAATGATTAATAAACCAAAAATCGTTTTGTTAGATGAACCACTTCAAGCCTTAGACCCAATCGTAATTCAAGATATTCAAAAATATATTCTTAAAATCCAAAATATGGGAGTTTCAATAGTAATAACAGATCATGCGGTAAAAAATTTATTTGATATCACTGATAGGAGCTATGTACTTGGAGAGCATTCTGTTATAGCAGAAGGAACATCTAGAGAATTACTAAAATCTTCGAAGGCTATTGAAACTTATTTTGGATCAAATTTTTCCTAAAATTAATGCAATCTAAAAGCTTCTCATTAAAAGTAAATCATATAATACAACCTTTTAATAAAACAATAGAAGTAGACTCAGATAAATCAATGTCTATTAGAAGTTTGCTCATTGGTTCAATAAGTCAAGATATTTCTATTTCAAAAAATATTTTAGAGTCAGAAGATGTTTTTTCTACAATTAATTGTTTAAAAAAACTTGGAGTAGAAATTAAAAAAAATGGGTTAAAATCTTATACTATCAAAGGAAAGGGCCTTGGCTCTTTATTTGCTAAAAAAAATTTAAAACTCAATTTTGGAAATTCAGGAACTCTTGCAAGACTTTTGATTGGAATATTATCTACTACTCCTAATATAGAAATTAAAGTAGAGGGTGATAAATCTTTAAACAAAAGAAGTATGAAAAAACTTATTAGTCTCATGTCAGAATTTGGTGCTGAATTTTTACCTAAAAATAAGTTTAATTTTCCTTTAAAACTTATTTCTTCAGAAATACCGATTGGGATAAACTATAAAGCTGGTATTTCTGCTCAACTAAAAAGTTCAGTAATTTTAGCGGGTTTAAATTCTTATGGTGTGACTAGCATTAAAGAGGATAAAGAAAGCAGGAATCATACAGAAAATATGCTTTTAAAGAATAATCAAGCAATAAAAATAAAAAAAGATAAAAAAAAATTAATTGAGATATTTGGTAAAAAATATTTAAAACCTACCAATATAAGAGTCCCGGGTGATCCATCTTCTGCAGCCTTTTTTACAGCTCTTACAATATTAAATAAAACTTCAAATCTTAAAATTAAAAATGTAGGGCTTAATCAAACTAGAATAGGATTTTATGAAATATTAAAAAAACATGGAGGAAAAATTAAATTTAAAAATAAAAAAAAAATTAACAACGAAATTTACGGTGATATTTATATTCAAAGTTCTAAAATTAAGCCTATTAAAGCTTCAAAAGATTACTACGTAAAAGCCACAGATGAATATCCTATTCTATTTATTATAGCAGCATTGACTAATGGTGTTTCCACTTTTAAAGGAATTGGAGACCTGGCCAATAAGGAAAGTAACCGTATTAAAGAAATGGCAAAAGTATTAAATCAAATTGGAATTAAAACCATTGTTAAAAAAAATCAAATTAAGATTTTTGGAAAAAAAAATATTAGTATTAAAAATAAAAAAATAAAAGTTTCTGATCTGGGCGATCACCGTATATGTCAAAGTACTGTAATTCTCTCTTTAATAACAGGTGTAACCACTAGTTTAAAAGGATTTGAAACAGTTAATACTTCTGCTCCGTCATTTCTAAAAATAATTAAGTCGTTAGGAGGTAAATTTGAAATCCAAAAATAAAATAATTCAAATTTCTTGTGATGGAGGAGCGGCTACAGGCAAATCAACAGGAGCAAAATTGATTTCAAAAAAATACGGTCTTAAATATCTATCTTCAGGTTTACTTTATAGATATGCAAGTTACTTAATAATAAAAAATAGGCCAAAAAAGATTTATACATTTATAAATAAACGATTTAAAAAAATTAAGATACATAAATTAAATAAGATAAATTTACATACTCCTGAAATAAGCGAGTTAAGTGCATTGATAGCTAAACAAAAAAAAATAAGAAATATCCTTAAAGATTTTCAAGTTAATTTTATTAATTCAAATTCTAAAGTATGCATTGAAGGTAGAGATATAGGGACTGTCATTATGCCAAAAGCAGATGTAAAATTTTTTTTTACATGTAATTTGAATACAGCTGCAAAAAGAAGATTTAATGAACTAAAAAGAAAGAATAGAAATATAAAATTCTCAGAAGTTAAAAAAGCTATGAGAATCAGAGATAAATTAGATAGATCTAGAAAAAATTCTCCTTTAATTAAACCTAAAAATGCGGTAATTGTGCCAACTGATAAATTAAAAAACATTAAAGGTATGGTTAATAAAATGTCTAAAGTTATAGAAAAAGAAATAATAAAAAAATATGGCAACTGAACAAGAATCTAAGAAAATCAACCCCCTACATAAAGAATTTCAAAATCTTCTGGATGAAGATTTTAAAGATAGAAAGTTAAAAGAAAACGAAATCATCAAAGCAACGGTTACTGAAATTACAAAGAATTTTATTGTATGTGATTGCAGAGCAAAAATGGAGGCGATGATACCTATCGAAGAATTTAAAAATGATGATGAATTGTCCAAATTGAAAGTTGGGTCAACTATTGATGTGTATTTAGATAGAATAGAAAGTGCCAGAGGAGAAATCATTATCTCTAGAGATAAAGCAAGAAAAATGAAGGCTTGGAAAAAAATGGAAAGGGTTTTTGAAACTCAAGAGGAGTTAGTGGCAACTCTACAAGGTAAATGTAAGGGAGGATTTATTGCATATGTTGAAGGTCTTCCTTGTTTTATGCCATCTTCTCAGATTGATGTGAGACCTTTAAAAAAAATCGATCACCTAATGAATACACCTATAAAAGTGATAGCTACTCGTATTGATAAAAATAGAGGAAATGTTTGTGTTTCAAGAAGAGCAGTACTTGAGAAAAGTAAAAATGCAGAAATCACTGAAGCATTGAAAAATATTAAAGAAGGTGATGTAGTAAATGATGCAATTGTAAAAGCTTGTACGGACTGGGGAATTTTTTTAGATATTAATGGTGTAGATGCTCTTCTTCATGTAAGTGATTTAAGTCATGGTAGAGTAAAAAAGCCATCTGATCTTGTGACCATTGGTCAAAAACTAAAAGTTAAAATTACTAAAATTGATCCTAAAACTAATAGAGTATCAGCTTCTATAAAAGCCTTAACTGAAGATCCTTACTCTAATATAGAAAAAAAATATAAAGTTGGTGAAATTTATGAAGGTGTAGTGACAAAAATAATGGACTATGGTTGTTTTGTTAGAATTGAAGAATCTATAGAAGGATTAGTTCACAACTCAGAGCTAGACTGGACTAATAGAAATGTAAAACCAAGTAAAATTCTTTCGGTATCACAAAAAATTAAATTCAGGATAGTAAACATTGACAAAGATTCTAAAAGAATTTCCTTATCTTATAAAGCAACTCAAGAAAATCCTTGGGAGAAAATTAAAGACCAAATAGGAAAACAAGTTAAAATAAAAATTAATAATGTGACTGATAAAGCAGTGTTTGGTGAGCTAATAGAATCTGGATTAATGGGAATGTGTCATTATAAGGAATTAAATTATTCTGAAGATATTAATGAATTGAAAAAATATAAAAAGAATGATGTGATTAGCGTTAAGATTATTGAAATTAAAGATGATAAAATTAGATTTTCTAAAAGAGCTTTAGAAAAAGATCCTTTTGATTTTTTCGTTGATAATAATAAGAAAATTGGTGATATAATTACTACTCGGATCCATGAGGTTTTAAAAACAGGTGTTAAAGTTGCGGTAGATAAAGATAAAAAAGTAATAGTAACTATAAAAAAAGCAGATTTAGCTAAAGATTCAGCAAATGCTAGGCCAGAAGTTTTTTCTCCTGGAAACGCTCTTGATGCAAAAATTACTGAATTAGATTTAAAAGTTAGAAAAGTTAAACTAAGTGTAAAAGCTGCCCAAATAGATGAGGAGAAATCTTTGATTGCTAAATTTGGAGAGGGAGCGACTAAATCAGGTGCTACTTTAAAAGGAATATTTGAAAAAGCTATAGGAAGTAAAAAAAAGAAGAAAAAAGAAGAAAAATAATTGTCACGACCAGAGATCATTAAAAATTTAAAGTCTAAACATCCTAATCTTAATAAATCTCAACTAGAATTAGTAATTGATACTTTCTTTCAAAGCATCGAAGATGCGCTCAAGGAAAAAAAAACTATATTTATAAGAGGTTTTGGTACTTTTTTTATAAGAGAAATAAAAGAAAAATATTCAGCGAGAAATCCTAGAAATGGTAACTTGGTTTATGTTCCAAAAAAGAATAAAATAAGGTTCAGAGCTAGTAAAAAATTTAAGGAATTAATTAACCAATGAAAAAACCTAAAATATTTATAGCTTGTGACACAACAAATATTAAAGAAGTTAAGAAGATTTTTTTAAAGACTAAAACAAATCAATTAAACATCGGATATAAATTTGGCTTAGAGTTTTTATACACAAGATTTGGACGTAGTTTTGTTTCAAAAATAAAAAATAAAGATATTTTTTTAGATTATAAAATCTCTGACATTCCTTCTACTAGTTCTAAAGCTATTAAATCTTTAAAAGATATTAAAAGTTTATCTTATATTACTGTGCATGTAAGTAGTGGATATCAATGTCTTAAAGAGGTTAAAAAAACTACAAAAAAAATAAATAAAAAAATAAAAGTTTTAGGAGTGACTATTTTAACAAGTTTTACTAATTCATTGATTAAAAAAATTGGCCATACTAGATCAATTAAAGATCTTGTAAAAAAACAAGCCTCTCTCGCTAAATCAGCAGGATTAGATGGAATTGTTTGTTCTGGTTATGAAGCAAAGTTTTTGAAAAAAATTTGTAAAAATATGGAAATTATAACCCCTGGTATTCGTTTTAAAGGGGACGGTGTTGAGGATCAGAAAAGGGTGATGACTCCTGCAGATGCCTTTAAAAATGGTGCGACAGCTATTGTAATGGGTAGAAGTATCACAAAAGGTAATATTAAAAATAATATTCAAAAGTTAATTAAATCATTATAAAAGAAATAATGACAAAGATTAAAAAGGGTATTCCGCTAATAGACCAGCACGACAAAAGCTATATGTATGCTGGTAAATTTGGAGGAAATTTTATTCCTGAAACACTTAAAAAACCTATAGACGACCTAACTAAATTATTTAGTAAACTAAGAAAAGATAAAAAGTTTCTCAAAGAAAGAGATTATCACTTTAAGAATTATATTGGAGCACCTACACCTTTTATAAAATTAGAGAATTTAACAAAACATTTGGGAGGAGCTCAGATTTATGCAAAGGTAGTTTCTGAAGCTAACGGAGGAGCTCATAAGATTTATAATGCTACTGTTCACTGCTTGATAGCAAAAAGAGCAGGTAAAAAATATATCGTAGGAGATACCGGGGCTGGTTATGCTGGAAAAATGTTATCAATGGCAGCTAAAAAATTTGGTCTTAAATGTAAAATTTTTATGGGAGCAAAAGATATAAAAAGACAGCAGCCTAATGTTAAAGCTATGAGAAAAAATGGAGCTAAGATTGTTCCAGTAACTTCAGGGAGTCAAACTTTAGTTGATGCAGTAAGTGAATGTATGCGTTATTGGGTCGCCAATAATGACACAACAAATTTATGTGTTGGTTCAACTGTTGGTCCTAATATTTTTATTAAGATTTGTGCATGGAGTACAGCTCAAATTTCAAGAGAGCTAATAAAACAAGTTAAAGAAGAGTTTGGAAAAATTCCTAATAAATTAAAATTATTAAACTGTGTTGGCGGTGGTAGTTCAGCTATGGGATTTTGGAATGAGTTTATGGATACCAATGCGGAATTTATTGGTATAGAAGCTGGAGGGCCAAAAAAAAGTAAGCTGCACGCAGCACCTCTAACTAATGGATCTAAAATTGGAATTTTACATGGAGCAGCTCAATACGTGGTTCAAGATGAAGAGGGACAAATTAGCCCTACAGAATCAATTTCTGCTGGTTTAGATTATCCAGGAATTTCACCGCTACATTGTTTTTTAAAAGATTCAAAACGTGCACGATATGTCTCTGCAACTGATGAGGAAGCATTAAATGCTTATAAACTTGTCTCAAAATTAGAAAAAATTTCACCTTCTTTAGAGCCGTCTCATGCTTTTGCTGAGGCTATTCGAATAGCTCCAAGACTTAGTTCTTCAAATGTTATTATTGTTAATAGTTGTGGAGACTCTTTAAAAGACAAAGATATTATTAAAAGTAAATTAGGAATTTATGTAAGATGAAATCTAAAATTAAATCAGCTTTCGAAAAATGTAGAAAAGAAAAAAGGCCAGCACTTATAACTTATACTGTAGCAGGAGATAATACTAAAAAAAATTCATTAAAAATATTAAGTTCGATTTCAAAGAATGCTGATATTTTAGAGCTAGGTTTTCCTCACAACACTCCAATAGCAGATGGTGGTCAAATTCAAGGAAGTTCTCATAGATCTTTAAAAAATGGAATAAAATTAAAAGATGTTTTTCAAATCGTAAAAAATTTTAAAAAAAGCAATCCTTTAAAACCTCTAATTTTAATGGGTTATTATAATCTTATCTACCAAAATGGAGAGAATAATTTTTTAGACAGTTGTAAATCTTCAGGTGTCGATGGACTTATTGTTGTTGATTTGCCTTGGCCAGAAAATAAAATTTTTTCAAATAAATGTAAAAGAAAATTTATAAACTTTATTCAACTTTTATCTCCTACTACTTCAAAAGATAGAATGAAAAAAATTATCAAAGATTCTCATGATATGATCTATTACATAAGTATGCTATCAACAACAGGTGGAAAATTAAAAGTTTCACCAAAAAATATCCTTAAAAATTATAAAAAAATAAAAAAACTTGCTAATAATAAAAACCTAGTAATTGGCTTCGGAATAACAATTAAAACTATATCCTCGCTTAGGATAGCCGATGGATTAGTTGTAGGTAGTCAATTGTGTCAAACTATTACTAATTCTATTAAAAAAAGACAAAATCCTGTCATAAAATTAGATAAATTAGTATATAATTTAAAAAAGAGAATAATATGAATTGGATTACAAAATTTATTAAACCAAAAATTAAATCTCTATTTGAAAAAAAATCTTCAAAATCTGAAGATAATCTTTGGACTACTTGTGGGTGTAAGAATTTAATCTATAAAGAGGATCTTCAATCCAATCTAAAGTGCTGTCCTAAATGTGGAGCACATCATAAATTATCATGCAAAGAAAGATTTGAGACTTTTTTTGACAATAAAGAATATGAACTAATAGAAACTCCGCTACCAAAAGATGATCCTTTAAATTTCGTAGATAACAAGAAATACAAAGATAGATTAAAATCTGCACGTAAAATAACAAAACAAGATGATGCAGTTTTAATAGCAAAAGGAAAAGTCGAAAATATTAATGTTATAGTTGGTGCTCAGGATTTTAGATTTATTGGAGGATCTTTCGGAGCCGCTTCAGGAGAGGCGTTTATTGCTGGCATACAGCAATCTATAGAAAATAATATGCCATTTATATTTTTTAGCTGTTCCGGTGGTCAAAGAATGATGGAGTCTTCTATTGCTTTAATGCAAATGTCTAGAACTGCTTTAGCAGTCAATGAGTTAAAGAAAAAAAATATCCCGTATATTGTTGTTTTGACTAATCCAACAACCGGAGGAGTTACTGCTTCTTGGGCAATGTTAGGAGATATTCTTATCGCAGAACCTAAGGCAACTATTGGTTTTGCTGGAAGACGAGTAATACAAGATACAGTAAGAGAAACTTTGCCTGAAGAATTCCAAACAGCTGAATATGTAAAAGATCATGGTGGTATCGACCTAGTGGTTGAAAGAAGATTTTTGAATTCAACTATAGGAACTTTACTAAATGTATTGTTGAAAAAAGCAGAGGCTCAGGCTAAGAATGAGTCATCTAATGTCACAATCGATCAATCTTTACAATCAGCTAGCTAAAAGTAAACTAATTAGTAAATCTATAAATTTCGACCTTAAGAGGATTAGATTAATACTTAAAAGATTCAATCATCCAGAAAAAAATTTAAAAAATGTTATAAATATTATTGGAAGTGATGGAAAGTACTCTCTTTTAACTTCATTAAAGTATTTTATTGAAGCAAATCATCAAAAAACATCAGCTTATATTTCACCCAGCTTAAGAAATATTAAGGAACGTTTTTGGATGGGTAATGAATTTCTTAGTTATAAAGAAATTAAAAATACATTAAAAATTATTGAGAAAGAAAAAATTAATTTAACAATTTTTGAAACTCTAACAGTTATTTTTATTTTAAATGCAGCAAAAAAAAATAATGACTATAATCTTGTCGAAGCTGGAGCATTGTTTGCTAAAGACTCAACAAATGTTTTTGATTTTCCAAAAGTACAAATTGTAGTTAATATAAATAAACAACATTTAAATTTTTTAAAAAAGAAAACATTAAATGAAGTTGTATATCAAAAAGTTGGATTTTTAAGTAACTTTACAAATATATACATAGGAAAACAAAAATCTTTTGTTTTAAAGAAGATTAAAAAATCATTAAAAAAAAACATGAGTAAAGTTAATTACTCCAACACCTGGAAGCTAATAAGATTAAATAATAATTTTTACTATAAAGATAAAAAAATAAAAATAAAACTAAATACAAAATATATTCATTCAAAAGGATTGCTGGAAAATCTTTGTTTAGCTATCAAAATTGCTTTAGATCTAAAAATTGACAAAAAAACTATAGCTAAGACTATTCCTAAAATTAAGTTTGTTGCGAGAATAGATTATATTACAAAAGGAAAATTGATTAAAAAAATATTTAAAAATGAAAAAATCTTAATAGATGGCTGTCATTCAGAAGTAAGTGGTAAAAATTTATACCACTATTTGAAAACTTTAAAAGTTCCAATTTATGGAATTTGGGCTATGACAAAAAACAAAGATCCTCATAGATTTATAAAACAGTTTAAAGGGATCTTTAAAAAAATCATAACTATACCCATAGAAAATGAAACAGCTTCTGTATCTAGTAAACTTCTATTAAAAATTGCTAAAAAAAATAATTACATTTCAGAATCTTCAAAAAATTTTGATGAAGCACTAAAAAAGATTTCCTCCAGAGAGAGAAAAATTATTTGTGTTTTTGGATCTCTTTATTTATGTGGAAATATTTTAAATAAAAATTAAATATTTTCTTTTATCCAAGAAACAATATTTGATTTGGTGGTTGCTCCCACTTTGGTAGCTTTAAGTTCACCTCCCTTAAATAGTAACATAGTAGGTATACCTTTAATTCCATACTTAGTTGGTGTATTGGGTTCTTGATCAATATTGTGTTTTGCAATAATAACTTCATCTTTCATTTCATCTGATATTTCTTCTAAGACTGGTCCAATTTGTTTACAGGGTCCACACCACTCGGCCCAAAAATCTACAACAGTTGGTTTAGATGATTTTATTACTTCGTTATCAAAACTTTCGTCCGTAATTGGTTTTGTTGCCATATGTTCTAATTAAGTATTTTTAATTTAAAGTCAACTATGCAGAAGAGTAAATCTTTTCTAATTCTTCAACGTACGCGTTAATTTCATCAAGGATAGGTAGTTTTTCTGGCTGTCCTTCTTTTTCAAATTTAGCTCTGAGAGTGTCTATTTCTGAATAAGTTCTTGGAATTGTATTCCATTTTTCATTATTGGTACTTAAAAGTTTTTTTGCTGTATCCTTGTGAATTAAATTATAATCTGACCTACTTAATATCTCAGGTTTTTCCATGTAAAGTATTTTTTTTCCAAAATATTGAAGTCTTTCATCATTAAATTTTGATAGTACAGATAATTTTTTGTCCCAATCAACTTTGTGAAATTCAGGCATTATTTTATTGTCCTCGTTTGAAGTAAACTTTGTGTAAATACTTTCTTCATTATATAAATCTTCTTGAGATTTGACATGTTCTTTCTCTTCGATTTCCAAACGTTTAATAGATATAATTTTTTCTGAAAACTCTTTATTTTCTCTAACTAGTTTAGCTCTAGCTTGTAGTTTTGTTATTCCAATCATTTTATACTCATCAAATTTATCACCATAAGAGGGATTCATTATTACTGGATGTTTATTATGTCTTACTGTTCTTATAAATTTTGGTTGCTTTTTCATTGCAGCAGTTAAATCTTGAATTGACATGTTTAAATAAATTTCAGGATCATGTCTCAAATCGAAACATAAAGGCCATTGATATTGAGGATGTTGGCAAACAAAAGTTTGTACATATGGTCTACTTTTTCCATAAAAATATTCATTTGTGCAAAATAATAACTCTTTTTGTATTAAGCCTAATGTTTGATTTTTATCCATTGTTAACATGCTAGCTTTCCAAACATTGGGCGATTTATTTGCAATTAATTTTGCTATTCCAATAGTGGCAATCACATCTCCAATTGCACTATGAGCATTTCCGTGTTCAATTCCATTTAAAGGAGCCATTTGGTCTAATTTGTAGACATCATTACCTTTTATGTTTACAGAATTTTTAAGTGTATTTGGATAATACAGATTAGCTGCTCTTGCGAGGCCGAGAATATCACCTCTTGTATTTCCATTTGTACTTGTAATGTATGGATACTCTAAGGTTTGAAATAGAGTACATCTCAAAAATTCTTCATCAAATTCTATACTATTAAAACCAACATAAGTAGCTTTTCCCCATCTTTTAAGAGTTTCAACAAACTGTCTAATCATTTCATAGTGAGAGAGATTAGAATTTTTTAACATCTTCGGCGAAGATTTATTTACAATTAAGGCCATAGCCTCTGGTATTATTCCAGTGCTTAACCTGCACCTTGAGTCAAAGCGGTCTAGCTCTTCCAAATTATCATTTGTTAAAATTGCTCCAATTTGAATAATTTGACCCCAATATTTATTCGAGGATGAAGTCTCAAAATCATAAAAAACAAAATTTGACATGGATTAAGTTTATTTGAGAACTTTAATTTTTTCTGGATCTTCTGCCAAAGTTTCTTTTATTTGTTCTGGGTCTTTAATATTTCCAAGGGTATTCATGATAGATCTAGCATCTCTTCCAAAACCATCTGTTGCAATCATTGCTTGTTCTAATTTTTTTCTTAAATCTTTAATTCCATCAAAATGCTTTTCAAATCTAGAGCTGATATTTCTTAAATCACTGTAAATTTGGGTTGCATGTTGTTGTACCTTTAGCGTCTGGAAACCTAAGTGATAGGATTGTAATAAAGCAGACAGAGTATTCGGTCCTGAAATTGTAACTTTATACTTTGTTCTAAGCTCTTGTAACAATAATTCTTTTGTCTTTGGATCTCTATAGCTAGATAATTCTGCAAACAGCCCTTCGGTAGGGACATATATAATGGCAAAGTCAGTGCTTTTAGGTGGGGCAATGTATTTTAAATTGACAGATTTCGCCTTTAATTTAAAAGCTGCAGCTAAATCTTTTCTTGCTTCTGCTTGTGCTTCTTTATCATTAACATTGTATGCATCATCAATCGCTTTATATTTTTCTACCGGCCAATGACTATCTATTGGCAATAGAACATCTTGTAGTTTAATAGCAAATTCAACTGTGTCTGAAGTTTCTTCAGGCTTCATTTTTACATTGGCTATAAATTGAGATGACGGTAATAAATCTTTTAATAGTGAACCTAATCCAAATTCTGCAAGTGTGCCATAAGTTTTTACTCCACTTAAAATTTTGCTAAAATTGTCTTGACTTTTATTTAGTTCACTTACTTGACGATTAAACACTCCTACTTTTTCATCTACTTTTGTTAAAGCACCTGTCATATCCTTTGCTATCTCTTTACTCATAGTCCCAAATGATTGACTAAAAGAATTTTTCAATGAATTAACTTCGTCTTTGAAAATCTGACTATTGTCAATTTGCTCTGGTTGCTTACGCTTAAATAAAAAAATAACTGCTATTAAATTGGCGATTAACAAACTTATAATTGCTATTATTATTATCGAATCCATATATCATTATATATCATTTTGTAATGTTTTTGCTGGTTTCGTTTTATTTATCCATCGAGTAGGTATATTTTTAATCCCTTTAAAAGCTGCAAAATAAGCTCCAACAAAATTAGCTCTGGAACAATTACATCCTCCAGCCTTAATTGTTTTAATAACAGCAGACTTATAATTACTTGAAGTTATTATTGCATGAATAGAGCCCATAAACGTTCCTGGATAACTACAAGCTTTACCAAATTTTTTAACAACCTTGATATGATCCAATTTTTGAATTTTTATTATTTTCTTAATGTTCTCAATGACCTCTTCAAAATATCTGTTTTTTTTATATTTTTTAACGAAAGAATGTACAGGTTTTTTATTTCCCTTATTTGCTAAGTCAATAATCTTTAGTTTAGCTAAGGCATAAGTCTCATTTATCTTCGAATTAGCAATACTTCGGATAACTCTTTTTAATTCCTTATCATTTTTATTATATAGGTAATAAGGTAATGCAGCACAATATCCATCTGACTCGTTTACTCTTGTACCTCCAGTTATATTTTTTTTGGCTTTTATATTTTTTATAGTCTCTAATATATTCTGATGAATCCAGGGGCCTTTCATAGGTTTTTTCCATTTAATCTTTTTATATTTTTTCCGAAGTTTTAAATTTCTCCAGTAAACAGATCCGGGTCCAAAGTTTTTAAGAATATTTATTTTAAATTTTTTAAGAATATCCGATTTTTTCTTAGTGGATATTAAAGTTTTAAACATCACTTGACCAACATCATTATAGCCTGACACGCACCCAGTTTTGATAGAGTAAAAAGGGCTTTTGTTTTTTTTTAAAAAGGTTATTTCTTTTTTGCCTTTAATATATTTTTTCAACTTTTTAGGATCATAAACCCAATGTAAAGGTCTTGCAGCTGCATCAGCAACTGTGGCTCCTAAAAAAATATGTAAATTATTCATTGCCTACTGATTTCTTATTTGCGAGAGAACCACAAGAAGCATTAATGTCTCTACCTCTGCTTCTTCTAAACAAAGATAAAAAACCATTATCTTGTATTATTTTTGAAAATTTATTGATTTTTTCTTGTGAGGCTGCTTTAAAATGTTTGTTTTCTAAAGGATTAAACTCGATAAGATTTAGCTTTGAAGGAACTTTTTTCATAATCTTAATAAGTTCCTTTGCATGTTCTTCGGTCATGTTTTCTTCTAAACAAATCCACTCGATAAAAATTGGAAGCTTTGTTTTTTCATAATACTTATTAAGTTGAGGAATCAATAAATTAATAGAATACTTATCATTAATTGGCATCATTTCTGATCTATGTTTGGAAATAGAACTATGTAAACTCCATGCCAAGTAAACGTCTAATTCTTTTGCAGCCCATTCAATGCTATTCATACCATCTTTTTTAGTTCCAACTCCCACAGTGCTTACTGTTATTCTTGTACGACCATATTCTAAACCATCTTTATTTTTAGAGTTATCTATAGCAATTTTAACATTATCTAAATTAAAAAAAGGAGAGCCCTCACCCATTAAAACCTGATTAGTAATTTTCTTTTGTGTTGACCAATCATTAATATAATCTTTGGATATAATAATTTGAGAAATAATTTCTCCTGGACTTAAATTTCTAACAAGTTTTTTTGAAATTTGTGCGGTAGCACAAAACTCACACGATAAATAACAGCCTACAGAAACAGATAGACAAATGGTGTATCTGCTCTGAGTTTTGTCAGGAATTAAAACTGTTTCAACATTTCTTTTATCTTTTAATTCTAACAAAAATTTAATTGTACCATCTTCAGATTTTTGTATATCTACAATCTTAGGTTTATCTAAACTAATTAGGTCTTTAATTTTTTCTCTAAGTTCTAGCCCAAAGGTAGTTAATTCATTAAAATTTTTTATATTTTTTTTATACACAGCATTAAACATTTGCTGTGTTCGCATTTTAGCTTTTTTTTCATCTACATTAACTTTTTCAATTAAAAAATTTTTTAATTGATCAAAATTTAAATCAAAAAAGTTTTGTTTATTCATCTGGTTGAATTAATAAAGACTCGAGAGGGGTTTTTAAACCCCTCTCTATAAAGATTAAAGTTTATTAGGATTTTTTCTTATATGATTAAGAACTTTCCCAGCATTTTTGCCTTCTTTAATCGTGTAACCGCTNGTNCCATTCGCGTTAGCATCCACTGCTTTTACCGATCTTTGTAATTGCTGAATAAGCTTAGCCTCAGACTTTTTTCGGCTGAACTCATTAAGCAAATGTGTATGTCTTTTGATCATAACATCTCCTTTTTTTTCAACCTACTTTTTAACCCTTTATAGAGTCCTGCATGTAGATGCAGAGTCTTTTTTTCCATGACATATGGTTGTTTGAACTTTAATATGTGTTAATGCATTCTGTCAATAGTTATTAGAAATGAACAATAAAACCTTAGGAATAATTATTATAGTTTTTGGTGGTTTAGTCCTATACAGCGAACAAGAATATGCTTGGGTTATATCTGCAGTATCAATTGGGATAGGATCTGGTATTTATTTCTGGAAAGATAAATAAAAGGATATAAAAGAAAATGTCTAAACGAATCTTTATCGTATACGGTCATCATAATATCAAAGAGTCTTTTAATGCATCAATTAGAGATGTATTTATAGATGAGGCTAAAAAAAATGGTCATGAAATTGATTTAATAAATTTACATGAAGAAAAACCACTTAATTTTTTTGATGGCTCCCCTCCAAATGATCAAGTTTTAGATTATAGACAAAGATTAGAAAAATGTGATGTTATGTTTATGATATCACCTTGTTATAATTTACGTGCCAGCGCAATTTTAGAAAACTGGATTGATCTTGTGCTTGCTCCAAAATGGTTTTTTGCATTTAAAAGAGTTGTAGGTAATTGGGGTTATCCGGTTGCAGGTGTTATGAAAGATAAACTTGCCATAATGTCAATGTCTTATGGAGGAAACATTTTTTCTATTCAAACCTGGTTTCAAAATATGCCTTTTAGAAGAATAAAAGCTGGAGTATTAAAGCTAGGTGGTATGAAAATTAAATATTTAAGATTTTATGAAGTACTACCAGGAATGAAAGAAGAAAAATTTTCAAATCATATGGAAAAAGTAAGAAAATTAGCAAGACAATTGTAAAAATAAAAATGTCAAAAAGATATAGTGGTAAAAGTTTCAAAGATTCTAGTTTGATGAAAAAAGCTAAACTTAGCCTTAAAGAAAAAAGAAAACTGAAGAGAGAAAAGAAAAAAAAATAATGTGTGGTCGATATAAAATTACTAAACCGGTTTCTAAGACAGTAGATCTTGTCAAAACTAATATTAAAGTTGAAGATAATGATAATTATAATGCTCACCCCACTCAACGATTACCTATAATAAGATCCTACACTAATGGTAAAGCGCTTGAGTTAAGTGAATGGGGATTAGTACCTGGCTGGTCTAAAAAACTTGATAAGTTTTCTCCACTTATTAACGCGAGAAAAGAAACTCTTATAGAGAAAGTTACATTTAAAAATTTAATACAGACCTCAAGATGTGTGGTGCCAGCTGATGGTTACTATGAGTGGAAACGAGAAGATAAAAATAAAATCCCTTATTATTTTACTAAAGAGGATGATGAAATTATGTTTTTCGCTGCTATTCATCAAAACAATCAATTTTGTATCATAACAAGAGAGGCAACAGAAAAAATTAATACTATTCACCATAGAGAACCTCTGATCATAAATCAAAGTCAGATCAATAATTATTTAAATATCAAAAAAGATGCTATGGAAATTTTAAATTCTATTAAACCACCTAGCTTAAAATTTCATGAAATATCAAAGGATGTAAATAATCCTGTAAATAATGATCCAGCTATAATTAAACCTATAAATTAAATGAACAATTTTTCTATTAGACCAGGAATAAATAATGTTGGTGCTTACATCAATAGTGTTAATTTAAATAAATTAAATCAAAGCCAAATAAATGAAATTAAAGATACATTAAGTCAATTTGGAGTTATTTTTATAAAAAAACAAAATTTAGATCCAGAATCTTATCAGAACTTTGCAAAAAGTATTGGAAAACCTGTTGTTTATCCAAGATTAAAAAGNTTAGATAAAAAATTTCCNTTCATAAATGTGATTGAAAGAAAACCAGATGATAAAAATTTAAGTTTTGGNTCTAGNTGGCTNCATCAAGATACAAGTTATTTAGCAAACGATAGGCCTCGTTATACAATGCTTATGGGANTAGAAATTCCAAACGGTCANGGGAATACTATTTTTTCTTCAGGATTTAATGCTTATGAAAAATTACCTGATGAAGTTAAAGATAAAATTAAAGACGCTACAGGTATTTTCTCTTCGGCAGGTCCTATTTCAGTCACAAGGCTTGAAAGAGAAAAAGAAATGGGAATTAAATCTTCCAAAAGTATGGAGGCAGAACATCCAATTGTAAAAAAGGTAAATGGCAAAAAAACTTTGTATGTCTCCCCTGGCCATTTGATGGCTATTAAAAATGTAGATAAAAAAGATGCAGATTATTTAAAAAGTTATTTAATTGAACACGTAAATAAAAAAGAGTTTATTTTCTCTTATGAGTGGTCAAAAGGTGATATTTGTCTTTGGGACAATTTAAGTATTTTACACATGGCTAGTGAAATTAAAAACTGCAGGAGAGTAATGCATCGTATTACTATTAAATAATTACTTCTTTAAAATGGTTAGATGGCCCATTTTCCTTCGATCTTTAATTACTTTCTTTCCATAATCAAAAAAAAATTCGGTATCACTAAAAGACTTATTTCTATATTCCTCAATTTCTTTTCCTAAAATATTAATCATTTCAGCGTTAGCAATTTTTTGAACCTTTTCTTGCCTAAAGCCACATATAGCTCGAACATGATTTTCAAACTGACTAATATTAAAAGCATTGATAGTTAAGTGACCTGAATTATGAACTCTTGGAGCAATTTCATTGACTAAAAGATTATTGCTTTGATCAATAAAATATTCAACGCATAATGTGCCTCTAAAATCCAATTTTTCCGCTATTAATTTAGCATTAGATTGAGCTTTCTTGAATATTTCATCACTAATATCTGCAGGAATTTTTGAATGTTTTAATATTTGATCTTTATGAATATTTTCTATGGGTTCATACGTATAAATTTTATTATTAGCAAATCTTGAGATTACAACTGAAATTTCTTTCTTGAGATTGACTTTTTTTTCCAAAATATAGTCAGCCGTAAAACACCAATCTTTTTTAATATCATCTAAAGAGTTTAAAACAAATTGTCCATGTCCGTCATAACCTAAGGTATTTGTCTTTAAAACTCCTGGTAATAGTGTTTCATTTTTTTTTATATCTTCTGCAGATTTTATAAAAGACCATTCTGTTGTCTTAATGCCAAGATTATTTACAAAAGTTTTCTCTAATTTTCTATTTTGAACTATCTGATTAATATCAGGTTTAGGTAAAACTTTTTTTTCTTCATCAATACTTTTCAATATCTCGACAGGAATATTTTCAAATTCATAAGTCACTATATCTACTTTACTTATGAATTCTTTTACTTTGTTTTTATCATCATACTTAGCAAATATGAACTGATCGGAATAATTTTGTGCTGGTCCCTCCTCATCATCTGAAATAACAACAGTTTTTACCTTAAGTTTTTTAGCAGCTTGGCATAATAAAGATCCTAATTGACCAGAGCCTATAATTCCTAAAGTGATGTTAGACATTAATTACTTTGGTTTTTTTTTTATAGATAGAGTTTGAATTCGTCTCCACTTTTCTAAATTTGATTTTACTTTTTCATCAAAGTTACTAATAATAGAAGCTGCTAATATTCCAGCATTAAAAGCTCCATCAATGGCTAAACAGCCTACTGGAATTCCTTTTGGCATTTGCACCATTGAAAGTAAACTGTCTAACCCTTTTAATTTTTTACTTTCTATAGGAACCCCAAGAACTGGTAATGTTGTTAAAGATGCCACCATGCCAGCTAAATGAGCTGCACCTCCAGCCCCAGCAATAATCACTGCAAATCCATTTTTTTCAGCAGATTCTGAGAAGGCAAACATTCTTTTTGGAGTTCTATGGGCCGAGACAATTAAAACTTGATATTTAATCTTTAAAATCTTTAAGATTTTTTGACAATCTTTCATAACAGAATAGTCAGATTGTGACCCCATTATGATCGCTACTTTATTATTTTGTTTCTTGAGTTTCACAAACCAATTTAATCAATTTTATAAATAAAAACAATAGAGTTTTACTTTCTTTTTTTAGACTAATTTATGCCAATCAAAACACAGATTTTTTTATCAAACTATTAATATGAAAATATTATCTATTTTATCTTTGTTGTTTTTGATAACTAATTGTGCAGGTGGAAATTTATCTGCAGTTCGATTTGGGGAGCGTTGTACAGCTTCTGATGCGAAACAACTACAAGAAAAATCTTATGTGTGGTTTGTGAGTAAAGATGCCGCAAAGGATTTTGACAAAAGAATNAATAAAGCAAACTGTTTAGATAGCTAAAATTAATTATTAATTTTTNNTATTTATGTTAATAAGGGGTTTATGTNTAGACCCCTTATTATTTTTTNTATANTCTTNTNTTTNTTAAACTCAAATTTAATAGCTATGGATAAAAAGCCCTACCATCACATTTATAAAGATGGAAAATTATTTGCTTTTAAAAATCCAGAAGGAAGCCCTCAACGAGATCCTAATTTTAAGTGGAAATGGAAAGTTTTTAGTGAAGAAAAAAAGAAACTAAAGATTGATTACCCTGCTAAACATCTCGTTGATAAACAATTAGTTTTAAAAAATCTTGAAAAACACAAATCAGATTCATATGTAATGTGGATTGATCATGCCAGCTTCATTATTAAGCTTGGAAATACNACAATNATTACTGATCCTGTTTTNGANAANAANTANGGTCCNTTGTGGTTTGGTCCTAAAAAATATATTGAGTCTCCTTTAACTCTAAAAGATCTTCCAGAGATAAATTTATTTTTATTGACCCACAATCATTATGATCATATGAGNATTCGNACTATAAAAAACTTTCCATACAAAAATTCTAANGTACTTGTTCCNCTTAAGCTGGGNAAATATTTTACTAGAAACGGATACAAAAAAGATAAAGTAAAAGAGATGGACTGGTTTGATAAAATTAANATTAATGATGAAATCACTATAACCATGCTGCCGNCTCAACACTGGAGTAAACGTTGGATTTGGGGTGATGGAAATACTGACAGAAGTCTTTGGGGAAGTTTTCTAATTGAATACAAAGGTAAAAAAATCTTTTTTGCATGTGATACTGGACCTGCACCTTTTTATAAAGAATTGGGAAAAAAATTTGGACCTATTGATTTAGGTTTTGGAAATATTGGAGCATACAATTTTTTTGGAATCCTTGATGTCAAAGACAAGTCTGTATTTCATACAAACCCGGAAGAGCTNTTATCATTNATGAATGATCTACAAGTAAAAAAAGTNGTAGGAATGCATTGGGGTACAGCAATNTTAAGTTTAGAACCAATTTGGGAACCGCCGGTTAGATTTAAATCAAATGCAGAAAAGTTTGGATATAAAAAAGAAGACNCAGTNATATTTAAAATTGGTGAGCTTAAAAAACTAGATGAATTAATTAACTAGCTTTTCTTTTATTTCTCTCTTTATCAAGTAGTTTTGTTAGTGAGTCCACNATAACATCAGAAGCTTTAAATATTTCATTTNATTTAAATTCATATGACTTATGTTTTTCAGANTCNGTTTTATCTTCTATTATTATNCCTTCATCTGGAAGATTGTTCTTAATGTAAATTAAAATTAGCCATTCNTCGTCTGGAACATCATCCCATTTGATAAAAATTTCACCTGTTTCAAAACGTCTATCAATTACTCTCATAATACTTAGATATTTNGGAATATATCTTTTATTAATTTGAAAACATAAGCTATGCGCTGATCTATAAAANCTCTCTAAAGCAAATTCAATTTTTTGTCTTTCTAAATTATAAACTCTTTCTTTTTCAAGTAATACTGATCTATCATCNCCTTCTTCAACTTTTACTCCAAGTTGAGCGACTCTTTCTCTTATTTTTTGATCTCTTAATGCCTGATATTTATCTTTAATTTTATTGATACGTGCNTGNACTTCTTCATAAGANTCTCGTTGTTGACTTAATACAAATTTTTCTAAATTTTTAATTTCTAAAGCTTCACGTTTTCTAAACTGTTCAATNTTTTTCTCTAGCTTAATTTGTTCTAAAAATCTTCTTTGTTTTTCAGCTTGTTCTCTTCTTACTTCTGCTTGTTCAAGTTTNATAAATNTTTGCAATTCTTGNTTTCTTTCTTTTTTAAGTTTAATNTCCTCTTTTAATTCTTGTTCTTTAAATNTTAATTCATTTTCTCTTTCAGTTTNTAATNTTTTTAAAGTTTCCTTTTTTTCTTTCTCCATAGCTAAAATTTTGATGCGNTTTTGTTTTANTCTTTCTTCNTNAATTACTTTTTTAATTTCCAAAATTTTATNGGATATTCCCTGAAANAAGCTTTGAAGTGATNTATCTAAATCAAAATTAAATCTAAAGGCTGACTTCANTTTTTCATTAATCTTTAATAAACTNAGTATTGCTNCTCTTGTTCTTNTTTTAGATTTTGNTCTTTTATTTAAGGTTTTTGTTTTTTTCTTAATCTTTTTACGTTTTCTTTTTTTTGGNCTTTTTTTATTCTTTTTCTTTAAAAAAACTTTNCTACCCTTTTTTTTTAAATATTTTTTTTTATATTTTCTTTTCTTTTTTTTCATTCCTGTATTTAATTAAATATCAGGTTTTATGAATATATATAGTCTCTTGTTCTGTGAGCTGATTGAAAGTTTTTCACAATTTGTAATTGAAAAACTGCCAGATCTCTATATCTGAATGCAGCTGCACAACTAGCTAAATAAAACTCCCACATCCTACAAAACTTTTCATCAAATAAATCTTTAATTTCACTCCTTTTTGCTAAAAATCTCTCTAACCAAGCCTCCAAAGTTTTATCATAATGTCTGATTAGAGTTTCAGTATCTGCAACAATTAACCCTGTTTTTTCTATTGGTTTAATAAGTTGACTTAAAGATGGGCAAACTCCTCCAGGAAAAATATATTTATTAATAAATTGATTGGGTGCTGAGGGTTGATCAACCACTCCTATAAGATGAAATAAGAAAACTCCATTAGTTTTTAAAATGCTATTTACTTTCTGAAAGAAGGTATTGTAAAACTTAAGGCCTAAATGTTCCCCGAACCCCACGCTCACAACACGGTCAAAATTACCTTCGACTAAACGATAATCTTGTAATTCAAATTTTACTTGATTTTCCAAACCAAGTTCTTTGGCTTTCTCTTTACAATACTTGATTTGGTTTGTACTTAAAGAAACTCCTGTGACTTCACAATCAAATTGTTTTGCTATTTCAAAACAAAGACCTCCCCATCCGCAGCCAATATCAAGAACACGTTGATTTTTTTTAATATCAAGTTTTTTTATTATATGATTAATTTTGTTAACTTGGGCTTCTTCTAGGGTTTTAGTATTTTCTGTCCAGTAGCCGCAGCTATATTGACGTGAGTTTTTTCCTAACATTACGTCGTAAAGAAATTCTCCTTTTTTGCCACCAATATCATAATGTGATTCTACATTTTTTTTAGATTTGCCAGGAAAATTATAGTTAGAAATAAATCTCCATCCTTGATAAATTTTTTTAAAAAATAAACTAGCAGTGTTTACTTCTCTTCTTCCCAAATTTTTCACTAAGTCCATTAAAAATTCTTTCAATGATGCGTTTTCAATTATGATTTCTCCTCTCATATACGCTTCGGGAAAAAATATTTCGGGGTTTAATGGAATTTTCCAATTTAAATTTTCTTTTAATAACTTAACAGTAATAGGATTATTAGCTCTTGGGTTTGGGCCACAAATATATTTTTGTCCTTTAGAGTCTATTAGAATGATTCCACCTTCTTTATAAATGTTTGAAAATACTCTTGCTAAAATCATATCTAAGCCGCTAAATTATTCTTAATTTCGAATTTTAAATTATTTAATTTGTTAATTAACTCTTCTTTTTCCTCAGAGCTTAAAAGAACCAAAGGAGGTAATAAGTTCTTAAAATTATCGTCTTTTACAGACATATAGCTATGGAGAGCTGATATTAAATTATAGCCATCAAATACCTTTCTAACTGCAATTAATTTTTCATTTTGTGTTTGTTCATTTTTTTTTTCAAAATCATCAAAAACTTTTCTCGCAAGCGGGGCAGTCACATTACAAATAGCTGAAATGATTCCACTGTTACCTAACTCTAGTCCTTTTAATAATTTTGTTTCAGTGCCTGGAAACATTAAAAAATTTGGTAATTTTAAATTTTCAAATAAATTAGAAGTTGAATCTTTGCAGCCAACAATATTATTGGGAAAAGCTTTAACAAGTTTAGTAACGGCTTCAACAGAAAATTTATATCCACTAAGTTGTTCAAAATTATATAAAATAATTTTAATTTTAGGAACTTTAGAAATTATAGCTGAATAAAAATTAAATACACCTACATCAGTGTTCTTTTTGTAATATGCTGGCTGCATAATTAAGAAGTCTGTAAAACCATATTCAAATCCATATTTTATTAAATCTATTGTTTCTTTTAAGGAATTACATCCTGTTCCTAAAAAGAATTGTTTTTTTAATTTATGGTTTGCAATTTTAGCAATTAGATCCTTTTTTTCAGAAATTGAAATTAATTGACTCTGGCCCGTAGAACCAAAAAATATAGCACCGTGTAAACCATTATTAATTGTGGATGATGCATGAGCGATCGTTGCATCCACATTTAATGAATAATCATCATTTAAAATACTGCAAGTGGCCGAATATATACCCCTGGTTATCATAATCTTACCCAATTTATTTTATCTAAGTTATACATATAAAATCAAGTATGAAAGTTTTAATAATACAAGCAAAAAAAGGTGTAGGGGATATGATTATTTACCTTCCATATATTCATGCTATCTCAAAAAAATATAAAAGATCAGTTTCAGTACTAGTCAAGGATAGTTCCAGAGCAAAAGATCTTTTTGCTGAAGACAATCATATAAATGAAATAATTACTCTTAGAAAAGAAATGGATGGTGTGAGTGGAATTTTTAAATTAACAAATGAATTAAAAAAAAGAAACTTTGATAAAATTTTCATTTTTAACTCATCGATAAGATACAGCTTAATTGCAAGGTTAACTGGAATTAAATCAATTTACCAATATCCGTTATTTAGATCTAAAGATAACATCGTACATAGTGCAAAAATTTTTACCGAAGACATAGTTAATAAAGTTGTTTCAACAGAACCTAACCTAATACTTAAAAAAAAAAATAATAATTTAGATAAAAATTTTAAACATATTTGTCTAGGAATAAGTGCTTCAGGTCCAACAAAAAGATGGGACATTAATAATTATATAAAACTAGCAGAAAAAATTAATAAAAAAATAAAATGTAAATTTTATATAGCTGGAGGAGAAAATGATATTGATCTTATAAATAAATTTAAAAACT
>NHGD01000017.1 GCA_002170125.1 Candidatus Pelagibacter sp. TMED128 | reverse complement strand
TTATGATTTTTTATATTAAGTTGAGATTAAATCAAAGACTCTTATTAGTTAAGAGATGATTGAACCTTTTTTACTATAGATTTAAAGACTTCTGGATTGTTATAAGCCAATTCTGCTAACACTTTTCTATCTAATTTAATCTTAGATTTAGCCAAACCGTTAATAAATTTTCCGTATGTAAGACCTTCTAATCGTACTCCAGCGTTTATTCTTTGTATCCATAAAGATCTAAATTCTCTCTTTTTTGCTTTTCTATCTCTGTAAGCATATTGCATTGCCTTTTCCATTGCTTGACGAGCTATACGAATAGTATTCTTTCTTCTTCCATACTGACCTTTGACTGATTTGAAAACTTTTTTATGTTTAGCCCTAGTAATAACACCACGTTTTGTTCTGGCCATATTATCCTCTTAAGTTATATGGCATATAAGATTTAACAATTTTTGTATCTTGTTTTGTCATTATCGTAGTGCCTCTTTGTTTTCTAATTTGAGAATTAGTTCTTTTTATCATACCATGTCTTTTGCCAGCTTGTGGCATTTTAATTTTACCTGAAGCCGTAAATCTAAATCTTTTTTTTGCAGAGCTTTTTGTTTTTAATTTTGGCATAATTGTATCGGACTTATATAGACAATAACTAATCTTGACAAGACGATATTATCTATAATTTAAATAGGTTGAATGATCATAACCATTTGCCGGCCTTCAAATTTAGGTTGGCTCTCAACTTTAGCAATATCTTTCGTTTCTTCTATAATTTTACTCATTAGATCTTTACCTAGATTAGTGTGTTGCATCTCTCTTCCTTTAAATTTTACTGTAAATTTGACCTTATCTCCTTTAGTGATGAACTTCTTTGCATTTTTAATTTTAAAGTTATAATCATGAGCTTCTGTACCGGGTCTTAATTTAATCTCTTTCAAAGAAACTATTTTTTGTTTTTTCTTAGCTAAGTTTGCTTTTTTTTGTAAATCATATTTATATTTCCCCATATCCATAATTTTACATACTGGAGGGTTAGCATTTGGAGAAATCTCGATCAAATCTAAACTTTCTTCTTTTGCTAATTCAATCGCTTTTTTAAGTGGCATTGTTCCAAGATTACCTCCATCGCTTCCAATTACTTGAACATCTAAAGCTCTAATTCTCTCATTGGCTTTTGGTCCCTGAGGTTTGCTTCTTCTCTGAAAGTAATTTGGTTTAAAATTTGACACTTAATTTAAAGGAAGCTTATTTTTTTGAAGCATATTTTTTATCAAGTCTTCTCGTTTAATTGTTTCTTGTTTTTCAGATCCTAAATTTCTTATAGTAACAGTTTTGTCTGCAACTTCTTTTTTCCCACAAACAATTATCATTGGAATTTTTGCAAGAGAATGATCTCTAATTTTATAGCTAATTTTTTCGTTTCTCAAATCCACTTCGCATTTTATACCTTCTTTAAATAAATCTTCAAATAATTTTTTTACATAATCGTTATTATCTTCTGCTATTGAACACACTACTGCTTGTGCTGGTGACAACCAAAAAGGCAATTTTCCGGCATAATTTTCTATAAGAATTCCTATAAACCTCTCTAAAGAACCAAATAAAGCACGGTGAAGCATTACTGGAACTTTTTTTGTTCCATCTTTATCTATAAACGTTGCACCTAATCGCTCTGGTAAATTTAAGTCAACTTGTAAAGTTCCACACTGCCAGTCTCGACCTATGGCATCTCGTAAAACAAATTCTATTTTAGGTCCGTAAAATGCACCTTCTCCTTTGTTAATAGTATACTCAAGTTTTGATTTTTTTATTGCTGATAACAAAGCTGCTTCAGATTTATCCCAAATCTTATCATCTCCGACTCTTTTCTCAGGTCTGTCTGAATATTTTAATATTACATTTTCAAAACCAAGATCTTTATATATTTCTAAAATTAAATTTGTAACGGACAATGACTCTTCTGTTATTTGCTCTTCTGTACAAAATATGTGAGCATCATCTTGTGTAAAAGCCCTTACTCTTAATAATCCATGTAATGCTCCTGAAGGTTCATATCGATGTACTTTGCCGAACTCAGATAATTTCAAAGGTAAATCTCTATAACTTTTTAATCCTTGATTAAAGACTTGAACACAACCAGGACAATTCATTGGTTTAATTGCAAATATTTTTTCGTCAGGTGTTTCTGAGGTAAACATGTGTTCTCCAAATTTTTCCCAGTGACCTGATTTTTCCCAGAGTGTTTTATCTAAAAGTTCTGGCGTATTGATTTCTTTATAGCCTGCTAATCTTTGTTTCATCCTCATATACTCTATTAATCTTTGAAATAAAGCCCATCCTTTTTCATGCCAGAATACTGAGCCAGGGCTTTCTTCTCTAAAATGAAACAAGTCCATCTCTTTACCTAGTTTTCTATGATCTCTTTTTTCAGCTTCCTCTAACCTATTCAAATAATCATCTAATTCCTGTTTTGAACTCCAGCATGTTCCATAAATTCTTTGAAGCATTTCATTATTTGAGTCCCCTCGCCAATATGCTCCAGATACTTTTGTTAATTTAAAGGCTTTCCCAATTTTACTTGATGAAGCTAAGTGCGGACCTCTACATAAATCATGCCAGGTATCTCCATGATGGTAGATTGAAAGTTCTTCGTCTTTAGGAATGCTTTCTATTATTTCAGCTTTATACTTTTCTCCAATTTTTTTAAAATGATCAATAGCCTTATCCCTTCCCCAGACTTCTCTTCTTGTTTTAACATCTTTATCAATTATTTCAGACATTTTCTTTTCAATCTTATTTAAGTCAGTGCTTGTGAATGGTTCTTCTCTAGCAAAGTCATAATAAAATCCATTTTCAATGACTGGTCCTATTGTTACCTGAGTTCCTGGGAATAGTTCTTGAACAGCCATCGCCATTATATGTGCAGCATCATGTCTTAAAACTTCTAAACCTTCTTTATCTTTTGGCGTGATAATTCTTACTTTTGAGTCTTTAGTTATTTCATAACTTAAATCCTTTAATTGACCATCTACTTCCATTATTAGCGCAGTCTTTTCTAAAGTCTTACTAATTTTTTTTGTTAACTCAAGACCACTTATGGATTTTGTAAATGGAATTTTTTTTCCGTCTAATAATTGAATTTGAGGCATTTATTATATATTTAACAATTTTTTGTACTCTCTTAAAGTTGAATCACACATAGATTCTACATCAAATTTTTTTGATACGTTTTTTCTACCCTCGTTTCCAATTGATTGCAATGTATCATGATCTAATTCAATAACAGCATTTAAAGTTTTAGCAAGTTCTCGCGGATCGTCATGTTTATATAAAAATCCAGATTTCCCTTTTAAAATTGTTTCTTTTGATCCTCCGAGATTGCTAGCTACAATAGGTTTTCCCATAGCTTGTGCTTCAACTGATACTCTTCCAAATGCCTCGGGTTCTATCGAGGCGGATACGACTACATCAGCCAAAGAATATGCTAAAGGCATTTCTTCACAATTCGGGATAAATTTTACTTTTTTACTTAATCTATATCTTTGAACTAGATTAATTAGTTTCTTTTTATAAACTTTTCTACCTTGATCAGAGCCTAGAAAAATTGCTTGGAAATTTGAATTATTATAATCTTCAATCAAAATATTTAGTGCTTCAATTAATTTTTCCTGACCTTTCCAATATGTTAATCTTCCTGGCATTAAAATTGTAAATTTATTTGAAATAAGTTCCCAATCTTTTTTTGTTTTCTCTCTTTTTAAAATTGAAATATTTTTTTTATTATAATAATCAATATTAATTCCTCTAAAAATAACTCTTAACTTTTTTTTTCTATTCAAATACTCATTATAATTTTCATTAATATGATTAAAAATAAAATTTGACCCAGCAATAGTAAGTTTTGATTTTAACATAATACTATTATAAAATTTTTTAAAACTATTCGTAAAATTATAAGTTCCATGAAAAGTAGTTACAAAATTTCTTTTTGTAAGTAAGCATGCTAAATAGCAAGACCAAGCTGGTGCTCTGCTTCTAGCATGAACAATATTTATATTATTTAGCAAAATAAAAATAGATAAAATGACTGCATTTATAAAAATCAAAAATGGATTTTTAGAATGAACAGGTAAACGAATAATTTTGACTTTATTTCGTTTTACAAACTTTAATAACTTTCCTCCTGAAGTTGCTATAAAAGAACTGCAATTTTTTTCAGCAAGATAATGAGCTAAATCATAACAGCCTGTTTCAGCGCCTCCATATCCTAATGTTGGAATAACTTGAAGAACTTTTATTTTAGTTGTCATATTTAATAATATATAACAAATTAAATTAATAACTTTACATGAAAAAATTTAAGTATTTAAAATTCTCTAAAACCTTAAAACTGAGATATATTGACAATTATTTCGAAAAAAAACTCTATTTAATTTTTCTTCCCGGGTTTATGTCAGACATTGAGGGAAGAAAACCTCAATTTTTTAAAAGATATGCTATTAAAAATAAATTAGGTTTTTTAGCTCTGGAATACTTCGGTCATGGAAAATCTTCTGGTGAGTTTACTAAAGGCAATATAAGTATTTGGAGTAGCAATGTAAAATTTTTAATAAAAAAAATAGTAAAAAAGAATAATTTTATTCTCATTGGATCTAGTATGGGAGCTTGGATTGCTCTTAATCAATTTAAATATTTTAAAAAACAAATAAAAGGATTTATAGGTATTGGCTCTGCGCCTGAATTTTTAACAAGATTAATGTGGAATAAATTTCCAAAAAAAATTAAAAATGAAATTACCAATAAAGGCATATCTTTAATTAAAAATGGTCAATATAAATACCCAATTACACTTCAGTTAATAAAAGATGGAAAAAAAAATAAAGTTTTATCAAAAAAAATTTTACTTAAAATATCGGTTACAATGTTTCATGGAAAAAAAGATGAAGTTGTCCCAGTTTCGTTTTCTCGAAAAGTTTTAGCAATATTTAAAAATGCTAAAAAAAAATTATTCATCATAAAAAAGGGAGATCATAGTCTATCGGATAATAAATCTCTCAAAATTATGAAAAATCAACTAACTAAAATTATTAAAAATATTCCTTAGACCCTGCTTATAATTTGGATACCTCAATTTAATCTTAAGTTTATTTTTCATACTTTTATTGCTTACTTTTTTTGAGTCTTTATAAAATTCTTTAATCATTTTATTTTTAAATTTAGAAATTGAGACTGGATTTAATTTTTTTATCTTTAATAATTTTGCTGCATAATTTGCCACTTCTATATTTGTAGAAGGTTTGTCATCTGAAGCATTTAAAATCAAAGATTTTCTAGGGGAATAAAAAAATTTTTTTAAAATGATTGCCAAATCTTCTATCCGTATTCTTGAAAAATATTTCTTTTCTTTGACGTAGACATTTGTTTTTAAAATTTTTTTTAAAACATTATTTTCATTAGAGTAAATTCCAGATACTCTTAAAATATTTATATTGTGACCTGTTTTATTTTTGAAATTTAGCCAAGATCTTTCTGCCCTTTTTCTACCAATTCCAAAAATAGTTTTTCCTCTTAATTTTGAATTTTCGTTAACCCATTTTCCATAATGGTTCCCATAAACACTAGTGGCTGATAGATAAATTAGTTTTTTAAACTTTATATCTTTTAAAACTTTAGAAAATTTTTTTAATACTAAGTCTTTATTATTTTTTGGGGGAATTGAAACTAAAATATAATCTATATCTTTTAATACTTGAATCAATTTTTTATCAAAAATTTTATTTTTAAATTTAAATGATATAAATTTTTTTTTATTAAAAAAAAGAGTTTTAGTTTTTTTAGTATTCGTTGCAGAAAAGGTGAATTTTTTTTTACTAATTGATAGTTCTTTAACAAAGTATTTTGCTGTTTGACCAAAACCAAAAAAAAAGAATTTTTCTTTATTCATTGTTAAGATTAAGCTGATTGTGTCTTTAATTCTTTTAATGTAATGGGATTTTTAAGTTTATCTAACATTTCTATTGGACAAACTTGAACAAAATTTTTTAGCTCACTATCAAAATTAGATAAAATCTTTTCAGCAATTTTCGAACTAGTTTCGCTATAAAACTCTTTCAGCATGTTATTCAAATATTTTTTCCAAAAATCTGTTTCAATTGGTTGCCATATAACTGAATTCGGATTTACATAATTTTCAAAATTATTTTTTTTATCATAGATAAATGCCATCCCGCCTGTCATTCCAGCACCAAAATTATCACCTATTTGTCCTAGAATTATAGCAGTACCACCTGTCATATATTCACAACCATGGGCCCCACATCCTTCAACAATTGCTAATCCTCCAGAATTTCTAACAGCAAATCTCTCTCCGGCTTGACCAGATGCAAATAATTTACCTTTTGTTGCCCCATAAAGAACTGTATTTCCTATAATGGTATTTTCGTTTGAGGAAAGTCTGCTCTTTAGTGATGGGCGTATTATAATCGACCCTCCAGACAGTCCTTTTCCTACATAGTCATTAGTATCTCCTTCAACTACTATTTTTATTCCTTTTGTTAAAAAAGCACCAAGTGATTGTCCGGCTGAACCTTTGAATTTTATATTGATTGTGTCTTCCATTAATTTCTCGTTACCAAATTTCTTATAAACGTAGTGAGAAAGTCTAGTTCCTACAGACCTAGAAGTGTTTTCAATTTTATATTCAAATTTATTAACTTTTTTAATATCAATACTATCTTTAATTTCCGACCAGATTGTTTCATCCAAAGTTTCAGGAACTTTATTAATAATTTTGTTTTTACAATATCTTGGATTAGTTCCTGGATCAGCTTGAACTAAAAGTGGATTTAAATCTAAATCATCTAAATTCGAGGATCCTTTATTTACTTGAGACAATAAATCTGTTCTTCCTATAATTTCATTAACTGATTTATAGCCGAGATAAGCAAGAATCTCTCGAACTTCAGTAGCTACAAATGTAAATAAGTTTACAATTTTTTCAGGAGTTCCAGAAAATTTTTCTCTTAAATCTTTGTCTTGACTACATACTCCAACTGGACATGTATTTGAATGACATTGTCTGACCATTATGCATCCCATTGCAACTAAAGAAGAAGTTCCTAGACCATATTCTTCGGCACCCATCATAGCTGCAATTACAATATCCCGACCTGTTTTTATTCCTCCATCTGTTTTTAAAGTAACATTATGTCTTAAATTATTTAAAGTTAATATTTGATTTGCCTCGGTGAGTCCCATCTCCCAAGGTATGCCTGCATATTTAATACTTGTTTGAGGACTTGCACCTGTTCCTCCAGAATGTCCAGAAATTAAGATTATATCTGCCTTAGCTTTAGCAACTCCGGCTGCAATAGTTCCTATTCCAGTAGAAGCTACAAGTTTAACACTTACTCTAGCTTTAGGATTAATTTGTTTTAAATCATAAATTAATTGAGCTAAATCTTCTATAGAATAAATATCATGATGAGGAGGTGGAGAAATTAAAGTCACTCCAGGAGTTGAATGTCTTAATCTTGCAATTTCTTTTGTAACTTTAAATCCAGGCAATTGCCCGCCTTCCCCTGGTTTAGCGCCTTGAGCCATCTTAATTTCAATTTCATTTGCATTATTTAAATATTCTACTGTAACACCAAATCTAGCTGATGCTATTTGTTTTACTCTAGAATTAGCCGAGTCTCCATTAGACAAGATCTTAAACCTTTTTGAGTCTTCTCCTCCCTCTCCGCTACAAGAAGCTCCTTTTATCCTATTCATTCCTATTGCAAGTACTTCGTGTGCTTCAGCTGATAAAGCTCCATGTGACATGCTTCCACTTCCGAAACGCTTAAGAATTTCTTCTACTGGTTCGACTTCATCAATATCTATTGATTGTTTTTTATTTTTAAATTCTAGCAAATCCCGAAGGTTAATGGGTGGTAAATTATTAATACCAGATGAATATCTTTTATAAAGATCATATGAACCTTTTCCTACAGCACTTTGAAGTAAGTGAATTAAATTTCCTTGATGTTGATGTTCTTCTCCACTTTTTCTATAACGATATAAACCTCCAATAGGTAATGAGTAAACATTTCTATTTATAAATTTTTGATGAAGTTCTTTAATCTTTTTTTCAATTCCAATTATTCCTATTCCAGAAATTCTAGAAGACATGCCTGGAAAATAATCTGATACTATTGCTCTACTTAAGCCTACGGCTTCAAAATTACACCCCCCTCTATAAGAACTAATAACTGAAATTCCCATTTTAGACATTATCTTTAACAATCCTGAGTCGATTGATTTTTTAAACTTTTGAATACAATTTTCAAAATCTGATTTACCAAAAAGTTTTTTTTCATATCTTTGATAGATACTGTCTATTGCTAAATAAGGATTTATCGTTGTAGCACCCACTCCAATTAAAACAGCAAAAGAATGAGTGTCTAATGTATCAGCACATTCAACGTTTAGAGAACAATAGCCTCTCAAACTATTTTTAACTAAATGAGAATGGACTGCTCCTACTGAGAGTACGCTTGGAATGCTAGCTCTTTTATTTGAAATATTTTTATCTGAAAGTATTAAAGTACTACTTCCCTCTCTTACTGCTGTTTCACACTCTATCTTAATTAACTCAATTCTATCTTTAAGAGAGGTGTTTATTTCAAAAGTACAATCAACAATTTTAATTTTTTTTGAAAAGATTTTACAAAATTTGCTAAATTGAGAATTAGTTAGTATTGGACTATCTAATACATAAATATCTTCTTCAGTTAAATTATCAAAATCGAGAATGTTACCAAGATTTCCAAATCTAGTTTTTAAACTCATTACTTTATTCTCTCTTAAGGAATCTATAGGAGGATTTGTTACTTGACTAAAATTTTGTCTAAAATAATGTGAAACCGGTCTGAAATGACTAGATAAAACTGCTACTGGAGTATCGTCCCCCATGGAGCCTGATGCTTCTTTACCTTCTTCTGCCATTGGGTGTAATATTAATTCCAAATCTTCTATGCTTAAGCCAGATAAAAATTGTCTTTTTTTTAAATTTTCTCCAGTAAATTTTGGTTTTTCTGTTTGAGAATAAATTTTTTTTTCAAGGTCAACTATCTGTTTATTATATTTTTTATAATCTTTAGCTAAAAAATCTTTGATTTGTTCATCCTTAAAAAGTTTACCTTTCTTAAGATCAATAGCTATTATTTGACCAGGACCTAGTTTTCCTTTTTCTATAATTTTTTCTTCAGGAAATTTTATCATTCCAGTCTCTGAACCAGCAAAAAATAAATTATCGGAAGTAATTGCATATCTTAAAGGACGTAAACCATTTCTATCAGTAGAAGCTAAAACCCACTTGGAATCTGTTGCACAAATCGCTGCAGGTCCGTCCCATGGTTCAATAGTGCTATTAAGAAAATTGAACAAGTCCTGATGACTCTTTGGAACTGTTTTGCTCCTTTTTGACCAAGCATCCGGTATCATCATTAATTTTATTAAAGGAGCTAATTTTCCAGAATGGGTAAGTAGTTCAAAAACATTATCAAGTGCGCCAGAGTCAGAGGTACTTCTTATAACAGGCTGTAAATCTTTAACATTTTTAAAGAGTGAGCTAGACATATCTTGTTCATGAATTTTCATCCAATTTATATTTCCTTTGAGAGTATTTATTTCTCCGTTGTGTGCCAAGGTTCTAAATGGTTGAGCTAAATCCCAACTAGGAAAAGTGTTAGTTGAATATCTCTGGTGAAAAATTGCAAATCTTGAAGTTAATTTTTTATCATTTAGGTCTGGATAAAATTCAGCAAGCATTTCAGCTAAAAACATGCCTTTATAAACTATTGATCTGGAGCTAAAAGAACAGATGTAGAAGTTTTTAAGCTGATGTTCTCTAGCAAGTTTTTCTATTTTTTTTCTAGCCTCAAATAAATTTCTTTCCAAATCATTGGTTTCCATATTTTCATTTTTTTTAAACATTACTTGAGCTATTTCTGGTCGACTTTGTTCTGCTGTTTTGCCTAAAACATTTGAATTAAATGGAACCTGTCTCCAACCATAAATAGAGTAGTTTGCCTCAAGTAAGACTGTCTCAATAATCTCTCTGCACTTTTCTTGCTCTGCGTAATCAGTTCTTGGAAGAAATATCATTCCAACACAAATTCTTTTTGTTTCATCGTGAGTATGACCGGTAGTTATAATCTTTTCTTTAAAAAAATCTGTAGCTATTTCAATTTGAATGCCTGCACCATCTCCAGATTTTCCATCCGCATCTACAGCTCCTCTGTGCCATATAGATTTAAGAGCTTCTATACCGTACTCAACTATTTTTCTAGATTTTTTTCCATCAAAAGTTGCAATCATTCCGACTCCACAAGCATCATGTTCCATGGTTTCGTCATATGAAAAATTTTTTTTAAGAAAACTTTTATTTTTTAAATATCTGTCCATATTAATTTAAGCAGCTTGAAATGTCTTTTCTGCTTTATTTTTTAAATATTTTTCTATTTGAATTGCAGCATCTCTCCCATCTCTAATAGCCCAAACAACTAAAGAAGCCCCTCTAACAATATCTCCAGCAGCAAACACGCCATCAAGATTTGTCTGCATTGTTTTTAAATCTATCTTTATAGTGCCCCATTTAGAAACAGCTAATTCATTTGCATTAAACAATTTGGGTAAATTTTCTGGATCAAAACCTAAAGACTTAATTATTAGATCTGCAGAGAGTTTAACTTCTGATCCTTTTTGAATCACTGGTTTTTTTCTTCCTGATGAGTCTGGTTCTCCAAGAACCATTTTATTTATTTCTACTTCTTCAACTTTGTCCTTTCCTAAAAATCTTTTTGGGCTAGTTAACCAAATAAATTCTACTCCTTCTTCTATCGCATTGCCAACTTCTCTAGCTGAACCAGGCATATTTTCACGATCCCTTCTATATAAACATTTTACTGAATTAGCTTTTTGTCTAACTGCAGTCCTTACACAGTCCATTGCAGTATCTCCACCCCCTATAACAATAACATTTTTTCCTTCAGCGTTTAATGTTCCATTATCAAATAAATCAACTTTATCCCCTAGTCCTTTTTTATTTGATGCAGTCAAAAAATCCATTGCTGGATATATATTTTTTAAATCTTGTCCTGGAATTTTTATTTCTCTTGCTTTGTAAACACCTGTTGCTATCAGCACTGTATCATGTTCTTCTCTAAGCTGGTCTAGAGTTTTATCTTTACCAACTTCAAAATTTTGGATAAATTTAATACCACTATCTTTTAAAAGTTTGGTTCTTCTTTCAACAACAAATTTTTCTAATTTGAAATTAGGTATTCCATAAATTAATAATCCTCCAGGTCTGTCGTATCTGTCATATATAGTAATTTGGTATCCTAACTTTCTAAGTTCCTCTGCGCATGCTAAACCTGCTGGCCCAGCACCTATAATTCCTACACTTTGCTTTAATTCTTTTTTAATTTTGTGAGGTTTAATCCAACCTTTTTCCCAAGCTGTGTCAGTTATATATTTTTCNANNGANCCAATNGTNACNGTTCCNTGNCCAGATTGTTCAATNACACAATTNCCTTCACACAATCTGTCTTGAGGACAAATTCTCCCACAAACTTCTGGCATATTATTCGTACTTTGTGAAACATCATAAGCTTCTTGTAGTCTACCTTCTGCAGTTAGCTTTAACCAGTCGGGAATATTATTACTTAAAGGGCAATGAATCTGACAAAAAGGAACTCCACACTGAGAACATCTACTGGATTGTTCTTTTGCCTTCCCTTCAATGAATTCATTGTATATTTCTTTAAAATCCTCACTTCTATTTTTAACTTCTCTTTTAGGAGGTGTTTCCTTTTGAAGATCAACAAATTTTAACATTTTTTTACTCATAATTTTATAAACTAGAAGAAAAACACAAAAATTAATAGGTTATTTAGGTAAGTATATATTACCTTTTATCTCAAAAAACCCTATAATTAGTGATTAATTTTTGCATAACTGGTATGCATTTCTAAATGTCATTAAAAAAACATTCTTAAGTTCTAATTAAAATAAATGATTGAAATATTTATTCTTTCAATAGTGCAGGGTATTACTGAATTTTTACCAGTAAGCTCCTCGTCTCACTTAATATTAATTTCTGAGTATATAAGTTTTAATAATCAAAGTTTGGCTGTAGATGTAAGTTTACATACTGGCTCTTTTTTAGCTGTCATAATATATTTTAAAAAAGATATATCAAATTTTGTTAAAAATAAGGATCTATTTTTCAAAATATTAGTTTCTTCTATTCCAGTAATGATAATTGGATTTTTTCTAGTAAAACTTAATTTAATTAACCATCTTAGAAGTATTGAAATAATTGGATGGACTACTCTTATTTTTGGTATCTTNTTATATTTCAGCGATAAACTTCCTTTAAAAAAAACAATAGATAAAAATTTTAATTACAAATCTGCAATCTTTATAGGTGTCTTTCAGATTCTTTCTTTAATACCAGGTGTAAGTAGATCTGGAATTACAATTACTGCAGCAAGAATNTTAAAATTTAATAGATATGACTCTGCAAAAATATCCTTTTTACTTTCAATACCTACGCTAGCTGCAGTTAGTTTATTTGGATTAAACAATATAATAGCAAATGAAGATTTTAATTTTTCAATTTTTAATTTAGTTTCTATTATGTTTTCTTTTATTTTTTCTTATATGACTATAAAATTTTTTTTAAAATATATTAAAAAGTTTAGTCTTAATATTTTTGTAATTTATAGAATAATTCTGGGAGTTATTATATTAGCTTTTGCTAATTATCTATAAAATAATGGTTAAAAAAAATAAGATAAATAAAACAAATATAAAAAAACAAATAACTGCTTTTTGTAATGACATATTTTCAATTAATTTCATCTCAATCAATTACAATTTATATTTCAAGAGATCAATAAAAAAATTGGTGCGCCTGCTAGGATTTGAACCCAGAACCTCCTGGTCCGTAGCCAAGCGCTCTATCCAGTTGAGCTACAGGCGCATAAATTTGAAATATAAAATATAATATTTGTAATGCAGTTGTAAAAATTATATTTAATAATACTATAATGTTTATAAATTTAACTAAATTTTATAATAAGACATATTTAATAAATTTACTATTTTCATTTATACCAATTAGTTTTATTGCGGGCAATCTAATACTTAATTTAAACATTTTATTATTAATTATCACTACTATTACAGTCTATAAAACTGAGATTATAAGAATTAAGATTTTCTTTTTAGATAAAATTATTATTATTTTTTTTGCTTATGCTTTTTGTGTAGGTTTATTTAATAATTTATATTCTTATTATTTCGATAGTTCTTCAAATGATCTTGGAATATTAGTGAAAACTTTTTTCTATATGCGGTATTTAGTTTTTTATTTTATTATTAGATTTCTTGTAGATAGAGATTTAATTAATTTTAAACTTTTTTTCCTCTTTTGTGCTTCATCTTCTTTGTTTGTTTGTTTTGATCTAATTTATCAATTTAATTTTGGAAAAGATATACTGGGCTTTGCTGCCACTCCTAGAAGAATGTCTGGTCCTTTTGGAAATGAACTAATTGCAGGAGGATACTTGCAGAGATTTTCAATCTTTTCTTTTTTTTTATTTCCTTTTTTCTACAAAATAAAAAATAAAAGATCTATTTATTTAATAGTATTTATCCTCTCTACTTTAACAATATTTGGTTTAATAGTAGCAGGCAATAGAATGCCCTTTATCTTATTTTTATTAATGATTTTACTTATCTTTCTTTTTGAGGAGAAAATTAGAAAATTTATTATCATTTATTTAGTATGTGCAATATCTATTTTTTTAATCGCTTATAATCTAAATACAAATATAAAAAAGCATTTTGGAATTTTTAAAACTAAAATTGTAAAAATTGTTAATGTTTTTTCTGAGAGCAATGTTGTTAGTGAAAAAGATTTTGAAAATATTTATTTAGATAATGTAAAGATGGATATGAACAATTATGTGATAAAAATTGGTGATAAACAATTTTTTATGAATTCGACTCATATTAAAGAGTTTTATTCTGGGTACAGGACATGGTTACAAAATAAATTCACAGGTGGAGGTATAAAATCTTTTAAATACAACTGTCCTAAAACCTTTAAAAATTGTGGCTCTCATCCTCACAATTATTATTTGGAAATATTTGCAGATTTGGGGTTAATAGGTTTTATTTTCCTAAATTTTATTTTTGGAGCTGTGATTTATATTTCTTTTATTAAAAAGTATTTTCTAAATTCGAATTTTAGTGAAAATAAACTGATGATTCCATTCATATTTCTTTTTATTGTAGAGGTATTTCCTCTTAAAACCACTGGTAGTTTTTTTACTACAGGAAATGCCACATTTATTTTTCTAATACTTTCAATTACTGTTGCTTTATCACGTAAAGAAAATCTTATTGAAAAATAATGTTATAAATATAAGTTAAATCTATGAATAAAAAAGAAATACTAATAACTTCTGCAACTAGAACAGCAGTTGGTTCTTTAAGTGGATCATTAAAAAATATATCTAGTGATGAACTTGGCTCAGCAGTAATATCCAAAGCGATAAATAATTCAAAAATAAAAAATACTGATGTCGATGAAATTATTATGGGACAAGTTTTAACTGCTTGTGCTGGCCAAAATCCAGCTAGGCAGGCAGCAATGAAATCTGGAATTCCAAAAGAAAAACCAGCTTATATTGTAAATCAAGTTTGTGGATCAGGAATCAGATCTATAGCTTCAGGATTCCAAAGTATTAAGGCTAATGACTCTAGAATAGTTATTGCTGGAGGTCAGGAAAGCATGTCTTTAGCTCCTCATGCTATTCATTTAAGAAATGGCAAAAAATTGGGCAATACCGAACTGACAGATACAATGATCAAAGATGGACTTTGGGATGCTTTTCATGGTTACCATATGGGTATGACAGCAGAGAATGTAGCAGTAAAGTTTCAAGTAACTAGAGAAGATCAAGATAAGTTTGCATTGAGATCTCAGGAAAAAGCTTTAAATGCTCAAAAAGAAAATAAATTTAAAGATGAAATTACTAATTTTAAGATAAAATCAAAAAAATCAGAAATTGACTTTAATAAAGATGAACACCCTAGAGATGGAATTAATTTAGAAACTTTAAAAAAATTAAAACCTGTTTTTAAAAAAGATGGTACTGTTACAGCTGGCAATGCTTCTGGCATTAACGATGGAGCTGCAGCTGTTACTTTAATGGACTCTAATGAAGCACAGAAAAGAGGTTTGCAAAAATTAGTATCGATAAAATCTTGGGCAAGTTGTGGTGTAGATCCTGCTTTAATGGGAACTGGGCCAATTCCAGCTTCTAAAAAAGCATTAGAATTAGCTGAATGGTCTGTAAAAGATGTAGATTTATTTGAGATTAACGAAGCTTTTGCTGCACAAAGTGTAGCGGTTATAAGAACTCTTTCAATTCCAGAGGAAAAAGTTAATGTAAATGGTGGAGCTATTGCTTTAGGCCACCCTATAGGTGCGTCTGGAACACGAATACTTGTAACTCTAATACATGAAATGATCAGAAGGGATGTCAAAAAAGGGTTAGCCTCTCTTTGTATTGGAGGTGGTATGGGTATAGCAATGTGTGTGGAAAGATAAAAGATAATGGAAATTTCTAAACCTTATAAGGGAAAAGGAAAACGTAAACTAAAAAAAATGCCTTTCACTGTTAAAGGCTATATCTTGTACTACGCTTTTTTCTGGGTTTTAATTATCTCTATTTATCTAGCTTATTATTAAACCTAATTTTTAAGTTGTAAAAGATTTTCAAAAAAATTTAGACTTTTGGGATTTGCAATTGCTTCTTTATTGTTTATGGGCTTCCCATTAATAATATTTCTCACTGCCAATTCAACAATCTTACCACTTTTAGTTCTTGGAATTTCTGGAACTTTTATAACTTTTGAAGGAACGTGTTTTGGTGAACAATTTCTTCTAATTATATCCTTGATAAATCTTATCTTTTTATCATCTAATTTCTTGTTGTTTTTAGTTGTTACAAAAAGAATTATTCTCTCATCGTTATCAAAATTTTGCCCTACAACCAAACCCTCTGTTACAAAATCAATATTCTCTACTTGTTGATAAATTTCTGCTGTTCCTATTCTAACACCACCAGGGTTGAGAGTAGCGTCAGATCTTCCGCTCAGAATAAATCCATTATTTTTTGTTCTTTCTATAAAGTCACCATGATGCCAAATATTTTCAAATCTTGAAAAATATGCTTTATGGTATTTTTTTCCGTCTTCATCGTCCCAAAATTTTATAGGCATTGAAGGAAAAGGTTGTTTAACAACTAATTCACCTTTTTCACCATATTTTGTACTTTTTCCATTCTCATTAAAAATATCAACATCGATTCCCAAACTTTGTCCTTGTATTTCCCCTTTATGAACATTTGAAAAAAGATTTCCTAAAACTAAACACCCGACTAAATCAGTTCCCCCTGCAATTGATGTTAGATGAACATCTTTTTTGATATTTTTATATACGTATTTAAAGCTTTCTTCTGCCAAAGGAGAGCCGGTAGAAGTAATTATTTTAATTGAGCTTAAATCTAAATTTTTACTATTATATTTTTCATTTTTTAGATGATCTATATATTTAGCACTTACACCAAAGAGATTAATTCTTTTATTTTGACAATATTTAAGTAGTACGTCTATTTTTGGATAAACTGGAGCTCCATCAAACAAAAATATTGATGCTCCACTAGCCATACCTCCTACCAACCAATTCCACATCATCCATCCTGTTGTTGTGTAATAGAATAATTTTTCATTATCTTTAATATCACAGTGAAGCATAAACTCTTTATTGTGTTCGATTAAAACATTGCCTGCTCCATGGGTAATGCATTTAGGTTTACCTGTGGTTCCACTTGAATAGAGTATATAAATTGGGTGACTAAATTCAAACCTTTCAAAACTCTGATCTTGATCAGATTTCAGAGTTTCATCGAAGTTAGTAAAATTTTTAAAATCAGTTTTAATTTTTTTATTATAATGAAAAACTATAGTTTTTTCTATAGATGAAATCTTATTTAAAATTTTTTCAACCTTTTCTAAAATATTTAACTGTTTACCGTTGTAAAAATAATAATCACAAGTAATTAAAATTTTTGGTTTAATTTGTTTAAATCTATCAACGACTCCTTCAACTCCAAAATCTGGTGAACAAGACGACCATACAAGTCCATTTTTTGCACAGGCTAAAAAACAAATAACAGTTTCAATCTTATTAGGTACGTAAGCGGCTACTCTATCTCCTTTTTTTAAATTCAATTTTTTAAGATAAGATGATAAACGACAAACTTTTTCATGTAGTTGGTTCCAAGTAATTTTTTCTTCATTTCCTTTTTCTGATAAAAAATTTATTGCAACTTCATCAGATTTTTTTTTTAATATATTTTCAGTGTAGTTTAATTTTGAGTCTGGAAAAAACTTTGTTTTATTAAACACATTTTCTTTTTTAATAATTTCTTTTCCTTTATCTCCAATAATTTTGGAGAAATCCCAAAATGAAGACCAAAATTGTTCTGGCTTCTTAATGCTCCATTCCCAAAGATTTTTGAAATTATAATTTGATTGAAAGTTTATAGATTTGCAAAAATCCTGTAATAGAGAATTCTCTTTTAATTCTTTAGAAGGTTGCCAAAGAGGTTTATTCATAAAAGCTAATTTAACTCTTATGAAATTATCTTAATAGATATTTTTTTAATAGGAATTTCTGAACAATCGGCTCTTGATTGCTTCTAATTTCTCTTTTTTTAAACAATAAATTTATTAACCATTTCATAACGTATAGGACCAACAAGAGATGACTAAAAATGGTAAAAAATGTGTCAAAAATTCAACTAATCCTTAATTTAGCGCTGTTCTTAACAGTTTATTATTCAACAACTTTTTTATATGTTGCATCCAGTTTATAATAGAGAATATGGCACAGAATATTTCAGTTCCAGATATAGGTGATTTTAAAGACGTCGAAGTAATAGAAATTTTAGTAAAACCTGGCGATAAAATAAATAAGAATGATCCGATTGTTACTATTGAAAGTGATAAATCTAGCGTAGAAATTCCATCTCCATCTGCAGGTCTAATTAAAGATTTAAAGGTAAAAATTGGTGACAAAGTCTCTGAAGGTAGTCTGCTAGCAACTATTGATAATGCTGAAACAGCATTAGAACCTAAAGAAGAAATTAAAAAAAAAGTTGTTAAAAAAGAGCTTGATAAAAAACAAGCAAAACCTAATGGGAATTTAAATCCTGTTAAGCAAGTTAAAAAAGTATTTGCTGAACCAGCTTCCAAAGATGATATTGATCCAGTCGAAACAAATGAGTGGATTGAGTCATTAAATTCAGTAATAGAGTCGGATGGCGCCCCTAGAGCAAGTTATCTTTTAAATAAAGTAATTAATCAGGCTTATAAATCTGGTCTAGTTCTACCAGATACAAGAACAACACCTTACATAAATACAATACCTCCTGAAACAGAAGAAAAGTCTCCTGGAGATCAGAAAATTGAAAAAAAAATACGTGCTTACATAAGGTGGAATGCAGCAGCTATGGTAGTAAAAGCTAATAAAAAAAGCTCTGAGCTAGGAGGGCACATCGGAACCTTTGCTTCAGCCGCAACTCTGTACGATGTTGGGATGAATCACTTTTGGAGAGCAAAAAATAATAAATTTGGTGGTGATTTAATTTACTTTCAGGGACATTCTGCTCCAGGAATGTATGCTCGAGCTTTTTTGGAAGGAAGACTTACTTCAAAACAATTAGATGGTTTTAGACAAGAAGTAAATAAAGGCGGACTATCATCTTATCCTCATCCATGGTTAATGCCGAACTTTTGGCAGTTTCCAACAGTTTCTATGGGACTAGGACCAATCATGGCAATTTATCAAGCACGATTTTTAAAATATCTCATAAATAGAGGTCTGGTAAAAGATGAAGGCAGAAAAATTTGGGTCTTTTTAGGAGATGGTGAGATGGATGAGCCAGAGTCACTTGGAGCAATAGGATTAGCTGCAAGAGAAAAATTGGATAATCTAATTTTTGTTATTAATTGTAACCTTCAAAGATTGGATGGGCCGGTAAGAGGTAATGGAAAAATTATTCAAGAACTTGAAGGAAGTTTTAGAGGGACTGGGTGGAATGTTATTAAAGTAATATGGGGTTCTTATTGGGATCAACTTTTAGCAAAAGATAACAAAGGTTTACTAGTCAAAAGAATGAACGAATGTGTTGATGGAGAATATCAAGCTTTTAAAGCAAAAGGAGGATTATATGTTAGAGATAAATTTTTTGGAAAATATCCTGAATTAAAAGAAATGGTATCTTCAATGACAGATAAAGATATCTGGAGATTAAATAGAGGAGGACACGATCCCCATAAAGTTTATGCAGCATATCATTCTGCTATGCAACACAAAGGTTCGCCTACAGTAATTCTAGCGAAAACAATAAAAGGTTATGGAATGGGTAAGTCTGGTGAAAGCATTAACACAACTCACCAACAAAAAAAGTTAGATGAAAAAGACTTGCTTTACTACAGAGATAGATTTGGTGTTCCACTTACAGACAAACAAGTAAAAAATATTGAATATTTTAAACCAAGTGAAAGCTCTGAAGAAATCAAATATTTAAAAGAAAAAAGATTAAAACTTGGAGGCTTTATTCCTGAAAGATCCTCTTTTGCTAAAGCAATTAAAGCACCACCTAAAGATATATTTGAAAGTTTCATGAAATCTACTGGGGACAAAGAAATGTCAACTACAATGGCTCTTGTTCGTATGCTTACAGCCCTTCTTAGAGACAAAAATCTCTCACCAAGATTAGTTCCAATAATTCCAGATGAAGCAAGAACTTTTGGTATGGAAGGATTTTTCCAAAAAATTGGAATTTATGCTCATGAAGGACAAAAATATGAGCCCGTGGACTCTGAACAACTAAGTTCTTATAGAGAAGATAAAAGTGGTCAAGTATTAGAAGAAGGAATTACTGAATCTGGTGCCATGTCTTCTTGGATTGCTGCAGGAACATCTTATACAAATCACGATTTAGAAATGATTCCAATTTATATTTTTTATTCTATGTTTGGTTTTCAAAGAGTCGGGGATTTAGCATGGGCAGCAGGAGATTCTCAAGCAAGAGGGTTTTTAATCGGGGCTACAGCAGGCAGAACAACTTTGGCTGGAGAGGGATTGCAACACCAAGATGGTCATAGTCACTTATTAGCTTCTAATATTCCTAACTGTGTAAGCTATGATCCAACCTTTGCATATGAGATGGCAACTATATTTAGAGATGGTATTAAAAGAATGCATGAGAAAAAGGAAAATATTTTTTATTACATAACTGCAATGAATGAAAACTACTCTCACCCTGAAAAACCAAAAGGTTGTGATGAAGGTATACTTAAGGGAATGTATTTGTTTAAAGAGTATAATAAAAAAGGAAAAACTAAAGTTCAGCTTTTAGGCTCTGGTACAATATTAAGAGAGGTAATTTCAGCTGCAAAAGTTTTATCAGAAGATTATGGTATCGACTCTGATATTTGGAGTGTAACTAGCTTTAATGAACTGAGAAGAGATGGTATGGAAACTGAGAGATGGAACCTTTTAAATCCTGATCAAAAGAGAAGAAAATCATATGTACAAAAATGTTTTGAAAAAAGAGACGGACTAATTATTGCTGCATCTGATTATACTAGATCTTTTTCAGACCAAATAAGACCTTATACGGAAAAGCCATTTTATTCCTTAGGAACTGATGGATACGGAAGAAGTGATACTAGAAAAAACTTAAGAAAATTTTTTGAGGTAGATAAGGAGCATATCGTTGCTTACACCTTAAGTGCTCTGGCAAAGGAACAGTTGATAGAGTCCAAAAAAGCTGAAAAAGCAATTAAGAAATATAAAATTGAGAAAGATAAAGATTTTCCATCTAATTTATAACTATGGCTAATATAAAAATTTTAGTTCCTGACATTGGTGATTTCAAAGATGTAGAGGTTATTGAAGTTCTCGTAAAAGAGGGTCAACAAATTCAGAAAAATGACTCTTTGATAACATTAGAAAGTGATAAATCTAGTGTAGAGGTCCCTTCTACTCATGAAGGAATCATAGAAAAAATTAATATAAAAGTTGGTCATAAATTAAATCAAGGAGATTTAATTCTTAGTCTTAAATCAGAGAAAAAAACAGAGAGAAAAAAGGTAATAGTAAATATAGATAAAAAAATTGAAGATAAGAAACAAGAGGTAATTCAAAAAAAGGAAATTATACCATCTGCTCCTACTTCACAAAGCGGAACTAAGTCTGCTAGCCCAAAAGTTAGAAAATTTGCAAGAGAACTGGGTGCAAATGTACTTGAAATACCTGGATCNCAAAGAGCAGGGAGAGTCTCAGAAGAAGATGTTAAAAATTTCATTAGATCACAAGTTACTGTTAATGTTGGTAAAGTAGAAAAAAAAATTCATAAAGAAGAATATCCTCATGAAGAGTTTGGAGAAATTGAGTTAAAAGATATACCACGTGTTAAAAAATTATCAGGACCTCAGCTAGTTAGGTCTTGGACAGAAATCCCTCATGTTACACAGCATGAGGAAATTGATATTACAGAAATGGAGCAATTTAGATCATCTTTGTATGATTATTACTCTGGAGAAATGATAAAAGTAACTCCCTTAGCATTTATTTCAAAAGCTTTGGTAAGTGCACTTAAGACTTTTCCAAATTTTAATGCCTCAATTGACCCTATCCATAATAAAATAATTTATAAAAAATATTTTCATTTAGGTTTTGCAGTTGATACCCCTCATGGCTTAATGGTGCCTAAAGTTAGAAATGTAGACCAAATGAGTATTAAAGAAATAGGTGAAGCATTAAAAAAAACTAGTAAACTTTGTAGAGAGCTTAAAATAGATAAAAAAGAATTCTTTGGTGGATCCATGACAATATCAAGTTTAGGAGGCATTGGTGGAACATTTTTTACTCCAATAATTAATCCTCCGGAGGTGGCAATACTAGGTGTTGGTAAAAGTTTTGATAAATTAATAAAAATAAAAGGTAAAATTGTTTCTAGAAAAATTTTACCAATTTCTTTATCTTACGATCATAGAATAATTGATGGGGCAGAGGGAGCAAGATTTTGTGTCTATTTAAGTGAATGTTTAGGTAAAGATTTCGCTTTCAAGCTTGCTGTTTAATATAATTTACAATAATAAACATCATGAATAAAAAATTGATCTCNTTGGTCTGTGCTATCTCTTGCTCATTTTTATGGGGCACAGCGTTCATTGCTCAAGATATGGGTATGGATTATATCGGTCCTTTCTCTTTCACAGCAGGAAGAATGTTTTTAGGATTTTTAGTCCTCGTGCCGTTTTTTTTAATTTTTGAATTTAAAAAGATTAAAGAAAAAAATTTTTCTGATAATATTATTCTAATTTATTTAGTTCTTCTTGGATTTTTTCTTAGTGGAGGATTTGCATTACAACAGTTCTCGTTGCTTTATACTGATGTTGCAAATTCAGCAATATTTACCATATTTTATGTCCTAATTGTTCCTGCTATATCTTATTTTTTATTTTCTAAAAAAATCCATTGGTCTGTTTGGCCCTCGGTCTTAGTTTGTATAATTGGAGGTTTTTTGCTTACTGAAATAAATAATGTGACAGTAAGATTAGGAGATTCATTAGTCTTGCTAGGAGCTTTTTTTTGGGCTTTTCATATTGTTTGTTTATCAAAATTTTTAAAATTATTTAATTATCCTATTGCTATAACTATGGGAACTTGTCTGATTGGATCTATAATTTCTTTTATACCTTCTTTGGTCTTTGAAAACATAACATTAGGAAATTTATTGATGGAAAAAAATGAACTCCTTTACGCAGGAGTTTTATCAAGTGGAATAGGATTTTTGTTACAAGCTTATAGCCAACAAAATTTGGCTCCTGCCCCGGTTGCAATTATTTTTTCATTGGAGGGTGTTTTTGCTGCAATATTTGGATGGATACTTTTAAATCAATTCTTAAATGATCTTAAGATATTTGGAATAGTATTAATATTGATAGCCGTAATTTTCTCTCAACTAGCTCCAACTTATGGTAAAATAAAACATGGAAGAAGCTAAATCAGAATTTGCAAAACATATTGGCGGTCTTAATACTAAAAAGATTAATGATTCTAGTTATGAATTCTATGCGGAAGTTAAAGATATAAATCTAAACACTAGTAAAATTGCTCATGGAGGCTTTATATGCTCCATAGCTGATACAGGAATGGGAAACGCTGCATATAAAGCAGCTGGTAACAAAAGATGCGTTACTATTTCATTAGATTTAAAATTTATTTCTGTAGCTCATTTAGGTCAAAATCTAATTGGAAAAGTAAAAATTCAGAGGAAAACAAGAACACTAGTATTTGCAACTTGTGAAATTAATAACTCTGAAAAAATAGTAGCTACAGCATCAGGTGTTTGGAAAATTTTAAAATAAATTTTCTTAATTAATTTTGACTAATAGTCTCAGTAATATATTTTAAAAAACTAATATAACTTTTATTATTTAAATGAATGTTATCTTTTTTCCAAATAAATTTTTCTTTATAAATTTGTTTTTCATACTTTAAAAGTTTAGAAAAATTAATATGCTCTATTTTTTCAAAATCTTGAACAACTTCCTCTACCAAGTTAGAAACATTGTTTGATTTTTGAATATTATTTATTTGAGATTTGTGAGGGTGCGTTACTACATAAATTCTCTCTATAAAATGTTTATTATTTAGATATTTAAAAAATCTTTTTACTAGTAAATTAAAATATCTTTTTTCATCATCTTTGATGTATTTAGTATATCCTTCAATAGTTTCCCAATAACATTTTTGAAACATAGACTCATCAATAAAAATAATTTGAAATTTTTTTTTCAATTTTATAAGAGACTTTTTAATTTTATAATTAATGAATAGTTGAGTTGTTATAATTTTATTTTTATTTTTTGCCTGTAATTCTGAGAAGTAAATTTTTTCATGTAAATTAAAAGGAGTATTATACAAAGGAAATTTTTCCATACTAACTGAAACTAAATTGCCTTCAGCATCTATATTTAAAAGATTTTTATATCTACATAACTCGTCTCCGATATCAGTTTGATCAATATATATTACTACGACATTTGGCTGTATCCCAAAATCTTTCTCGATAATATCAAATTGGACTTGCATTAATGACGGTGAGTAAGAAGATGTTCCTCCGTTTATAATTTTAGAATAATTCTTTAGTTTTTTTTTTAAAAAATTTTTAATTTCATTAGTATGATTAATTTGAGCAAACCAAGAATCTCCTTGAAATAAAATAATTTTATTATCGGAATCATTTTTTAAGGTATTGAAAATTAAATCTGATCCAATTTTTTTTGTTCTATAAGAATCTTCATATCGTAAATGATTAATTTTTGAAGAAAAATTTTTATAATAATTTAAATTTTCCAAATTTGTAATATTCTTTTTAAACTCTTTCTCATGAGTGAAAAAAAAATAAAAAAATATTAAAATATATGTTGAAATCGTAGATAAGATTATTGACGTAATTTTAAAAACAGATTTATTTTTTCTTTTATTCATTTTTATTTTTAAAATTAATATAGCTGAAAATAATTAAAAAGATAAAAGCAAAAGGATAAATAATAATTTTATTGGGACGATTTTGATTTTCTATTTTAAAATTACTAATTATATCTCCCATTTGTATTCCATTTTTTTTAGCCATCCCCTTCCAATTTAATCTATCAACAATCACTTGATTATCTTTATCAGATAAAAGAATTCCAAAATCTTCCAAATTATATTCATCTTCAAAACTTCCTTTATCAATTACGAATAGTTTATATCTTTCTCCATAACCTGTAACTCTAGTAATCTTAATATGAACTTGTTTAGCAGGATCGAAGATCATACTTTGAATTTTGTTTGAAGAAAGCTCCTGTTCATTAAATTTAGGATAAAACTTACCTAAGACAAAATCAGGAGCTAAAAAGGATATAGAGATGATTAAAAATGCTATAGTTTCATACCATCTTAATTTATTTATAAACCATTGTTGTGTAGCAGCAGTAAAAACTAAAATTCCGATTAAAGATGTAATTATTACTATTAGAGCTTGCCAAATATTATCTACCCCTATTAGTAAAAGTTCGTGATTAAATAAAAATACTATAGGTAAGATACCTGTTCTTAAGCTATACCAAATGGCCTGTAGACCGGTTCTAAGCGGATCACCTCCAGAAATTGCAGCCGCTGCATAAGAAGCTAATCCAACTGGCGGCGTTACATCAGCCATTAAACCAAAATAAAATACAAATAAATGAACTGCAATTAAGGGAAAAATATAACCAGAGGCATTTCCAACATCAACAAGTACTGTTGCCATTAGTGAAGCTACCACAACATAATTTGCAGTTGTTGGCAGGCCCATACCAAGAAGCAAACAAAGAATGATGGTTAGTAATATTAATATTATTACATTGTCTCTCGCTATTGTCTCAATGACTATAATTAAATTGGTACTTAGTCCTGTAGAGCCTACAGCTCCAACTATTATACCTGCTGTTGCAATTGCTATTCCAACTCCCACCATGTTGATTGCTCCTTTTTGAAGGCCAATAACTGTTTGATTATACCAATCAATTAAACCAGTTTTAAAATCTGAGTTTTTAATTACCCGGTTTATTAAATTTACTAATATTAAAGATAAAGTTGCATAAAAAATTGAAAAACCAGCTGTGTATCTCATATAAACTAATAGAAAAATTAAAACAAAAATTGGTATTAAAAAATGTAATCCAGATAAAAAAGTTTTTTTCAGATGAGGCACATCAGCATCGTCCATTCCTTTTAGACCTAATTTTAAAGCTTCTAAATGAGAGATATAAAAAAGAGCAATGTATGAGATAATTGCAGGAAGAAAGGCGTGTTTAACTACTTCAAAATAAGTTACACCAATAAAACTCGCCATAACAAAAGCGGCTGCACCCATTACAGGTGGCATTATTTGACCATTAACTGAGGACGAAACTTCTATTGCGCCGGCTTTCTCTTGAGAGAAACCAGTTTTTTTCATAATTGGTATTGTGAATGTTCCGGTAGTAACTGTATTCGCTATAGAAGATCCAGAAATCATTCCTGTCATACCTGAACCAAGAATTGCAGCCTTAGCTGGACCTCCCCGCATTTTACCGACCATAGCAAAAGCTAAATCTAAAAAGTACTTTCCACCTCCAGCTGTTTCTAATAATGCTCCAAATAAAACAAACAAAAAGATAAAATCAACTGAAACACCAATTGGAATTCCAAAAATTGCCTCTTGATCAAACCATTGAAATCCAACTAATCTTTTCAGAGAAAGACCACCATGAGATATTATATCTGGGGCATATTTTCCGAAATATGAAAATAATAGAAAACAAATTGCGATGATAACTAAAGGTAAACCTATTGCTCTTCTTGTTGCTTCCAATAATATTATAATTCCAAAAGTGCCAATGATTAGTTCAATAGGTACTTTTAAGCCAAATATTTCTTTTACTAGTAGAATCCCTCCTCTATTAACTAAGTCATCATAAAAAAAATAAATATATAAACAACAAAAAGCCGCGACTAAGCTTATTAAGATATCAATAATAGAAATTTTTTTTCCTCTTGATATTGGAAAAATTAAAAAAGTTAAAGTCAATGCAAATCCTAAATGTATTGCTCTAGCGGGCAATCCTTTAAACATTCCAATATTAAACCAGAAAGGAAATGGTGATGCATACCATAATTGAAAAAATGTCCAGGCTATCGCTAACGACATTACTATTTTAAGATGTAATCCTGTAAGATTTTTAGTTGGAGATAAATCTTCGCTTATTTTTTGTTTTATTTTATCTTTTATATTTTCACTCATTCATCAGAAGATACATTATTATAAAAAAAAAGGCCCAAAAAAATTTGGGCCTTTTCAATTTAATCAAGTAGTTGAATTACATTAATCCAGCTTCTTTATAATATTTTATTGCACCTGGATGTAATGGAGCAGATAAACCATCTTTAATCATGTTTTTCTTTTCCAAAAAACTAAAAGCAGGGTGTTGAGATTTGAAAGAATCAAAATTTTCCATTACTGCTTTAGTTACCAGATATACAAGTTCTTCAGAAACATCTGCACTTGTTACAACTGTAGCTTTTACACCAAAAGTTGTGGCATCTTTTTTCTGATTTGAGTAAGTCCCTTTTGGAATTACAGCCTTAGCATAATAGTCAGCTCCACTTATCAAACCTTGTACTGGTGCTCCAGTAAGATTAATGGGGCTTGCTTTAGCCTTACAAGTTGCTGCTTGTTCCATAGCTCCGTTAGGAAATCCTACTGAATATCCAAAGGCATCTATTTTACCGTCACAAAGAGCTTTTACTTGTTCTGATGAAGTTAATTCTGTAGTTGCTTTGAAGTAACTATTATCAACTCCCATTGCTTTCATTAGTTCTTCCATAGTTCCTCTTTGACCAGAACCTGGATTACCAATGTTAACTGTTTTTCCTTTAAGACCTTTAAAATCTTTAATTTTAGATTTTTTACTTGCCCAAATTTGGAAAGGCTCATTGTGTACTGAGAAAACAGCTCTTAAATTGCTAAATTGTTTTCCTTCCCATTTGCTTGAACCATTTACAGCGTGAAATTGCCAATCTGATTGCGCAACACCAAATTGAAACTCTCCATCTTTAATTTGTCCAATATTATAATTTGACCCACCTGTAGAAGGTGCAGTACATCTGTATGCTTTAGCTGTACCTTTTTTTCTACCGTGATCAGCACTTATTGCTGATTTATGTAACATTTTACAAATAGCGTTACCTGTTTGAAAATAAACTCCAGTAGGTCCGCCAGTTCCTATCGTAAAGAACTCTGCTGATTTCGCAATTGAAGTAATTGGGCTTGATAAAGCAAAAGTTACCAAAATTGCAGAAATCATTGATATTATTTTTTTCATATGATCCCCCATTTGTTAATGTAATAATTTAACTATGTATAAAGGCGAAGGTCAAAGAGAATCTCATAAATTTTTGGCCCAATTTGATAATTTTTGCACTCCCTCAACTACATTTGGTGCATATTTTTCTATTATATTATCTTTAAGTATTGACCCGTTTTGTGAAGCTTTAAGGAATGAAGCTCCATCAAAATCTATGTAGCATAATCTGGTAAGCATTTTTTTTGAATTAAAACCAAAATCTGAGGCTGGCAGCATTGCTACTCCAGTTTCATCTAATATAGTCTCACACAATTTTTGAGAATTTTTGTATTTTTTATTGGGAAATTCTGGCATTAAATAAAATGCACCTTGAGGGGGATTAATTAATACTTTATTAGATTTAAGATGATTATAAACATAATTACCAACTGATCTTAAAATATTTTTAGTTTTATTTTTATAATCTTCAAAATCACCTTCGTATGCTTCAACAGCTGCAAATTGAGCTGGACTATTGACTGTAGAATATGACTCGCTTGCTAAAGTCTTTATATTTTCTAGAAGTTTAGATAGTTTATCTGGAACAGCAAAAAATCCTACTCTCCACCCACCTGCTCCACACCATTTACTTAATCCTCCACTAATAATTGTTCTCTCTGGATAAAATTGTGAAATTGACTCGTATTTATTACAAAAAGTTAAATCTGTATAAATTTCATCAGATAAAACTATAAGATTATATTTTTTTGCAACTGCTGACAACTCTTTGAGATTTTTACATATAGTTCCTGAAGGGTTGTTAGGAGAATTAAGAATAAATAAAAGATTTTTTTTTCGTATTGAATTAATCTTTTTTTCTAACTGTTTAGCTGTTGGAAACCAATTGTTTTCACTTGAAGTTTGGATCCAGTGAACTTTATTTCTACCAATAATTGCTTGGGGTTCATATGAAACCCAACTTGGAGCTGAAAGAATAATCTCACCATTAAAAGCTACATGAAATAAAAGCATAGCTTCTCTTGAGCCTGGTGTGATTATGATATTTTCTTTTGGATAACTAATTCCTGTTTTTTTTCTCAAGTCATTTGAAATTGATTCTCTTAATCTCTCTAATCCTTGTATAGGCAGATATTCTTTTCTATGAGCATTATCTTTTAGCTTTGTTACAATTTTTTCTGGAACAGGAAATGGTGATTGGCCAAAACCAAACTGATAAACTTTTTTTCCTTCCTTAATTAGCTTCTTACACTTTTCATTAATAACTAAAGTTGAAGATTGCTTAAGCTTTAAAATATTCTTCTTAGTTAGATCTTTCATAATAACTTTTAAATAAAAGCTATTTCAGACCTTACGGGGACCCAGGGTTTTAAGTCAATTCAAATATTAGTATTAGAACATTTGACAAATTGATTCGGTCATGTTTTAATCTTATTTTGTTCTCAATGCTAATCTAGATATAGTATAAAAAAATTTACCCAACACAAGAATGGAAAATTACTCTCAAAAAATTGTTGCCTTACTAGGACCCACAAATACGGGAAAAACGCATGTTGCAATAAATAAAATGCTTGAATTTAATTCAGGGATATTTGGTTTGCCGTTAAGACTCCTGGCTCGAGAAGTTTACGATAAATGTGTTGAAAAAATAGGTTTAGAAAAAGTAGCTTTAATCACAGGAGAGGAAAAAATTATACCAAGCTCAGCCGATTATTTTATTTGTACTGTAGAGTCAATGCCAAAAAATAAGGAAGTAGATTTTGTTGCTATAGATGAAATTCAAATGTGTGCAGATCGCGAAAGAGGTCACGTTTTTACAGAGCGGTTACTACATGCGAGAGGACAAAAATTAACAATGTTTTTAGGTTCTCAAGTTATGAGTGGCATTATAAACGATTTAATAGAAAATGTAGAATTTGAAAAAAAGGAGAGATTTTCAAAGTTAAGTTATATTGGTTATAAAAAAATCTCAAGACTAGAAAGAAAAGTTGCAATAATCGCTTTTTCAATTGAAGAAGTTTATGCAATTGCAGAATTAGTTCGTAGGCAGAAAGGTGGGGCAGCGATTATAATGGGCTCTTTAAGTCCAAAAACAAGAAACTCCCAAGTTGGTCTTTATCAATCAGGCGATGTAGATTATTTAATTGCAACAGATGCGATTGGTATGGGTTTAAATATGGATATTAATGAAATTTATTTTTCTAATTTAAAAAAATTTGATGGCAAAAAAACAAGAAGGTTAAATTTAATTGAAATGTCTCAAATATCTGGAAGAGCTGGAAGATTTAAAAATGATGGCGGTTTTGGAACAACTGGGGATTGTGAAAATTTAAATTCAGACGAAATTGAAAATATAGAAAAACATAAGTTACCGGAAACCAAAATGATTTACTGGAGAAATTCTAATTTAAATTTCGAAAACCCTGATAAGCTTATCGCTTCTCTTGAATTAAAACCTACAAAAAAAAATCTTTTAAGAACCAACGACTCACTTGATGAAAGTGTACTAAGACATTTTTTAAAAAAAGGAGCAAATAATATTTTATACCATAAGAATCTTAACTTGCTCTGGGAGTGCTGCCAAATTCCAGATTTTGAAAAAAAAGCTTATGGCCAACATATAAATATAATTGATAAGGTTTTTCAGTTTTTATCCACTCGAAAAAAGAAAATTCCCAGCACTTTTATGAAAGAACAATTAAAAGGCCTCGAAAAAAATCATGGCAACGTTGATCTTCTTTCACATAGATTATCTAATGTAAGAACCTGGTCATATGTTGCTAATAAAAAGAATTGGGTTGAAAATTCGGATTATTGGGTTCAATTAACAAAAAGCATTGAGGATAAACTATCAGATAAACTACATGATGAACTAACTAAAAGCTTTATAGATAAAAAAATAAGCATTCTTTCAAGAAGTTTAAAACAGGACCTAATTCTTAATACTAAAATTAATGAAAAAAATAAAATATATATTGACGAACAATTAATAGGAGAATTAAAAGGACTAAAATTCATATTAGAACTTACCTCTACGACTTTAGAAACAGATATCAAATCTATGAAAAAAGCTGCTCGCAGAGGAGTAAAAGAAGAACTAGATAAAAGAGTAAATACTATTATTAAAGACCAAGAATTATTAATTGATCAAAATAGTAAAATTATATGGAAAAAGAATCCTATAGCCAGACTAAAAAAAGGTCATAATTACTTAAACCCTGAAATTGAAATTATAGCAGACGAATCGATTCAGATAGAAGCAAAATTAAGATTAGAAGAATTTCTTAAAAAATGGTTTAACAATTATATTGAAGAAATTTTAGGAGATTTAATTAACTTAACAAAGCAAAAAATAGATAATCAGTATTTAAGGGCTTTAGTATTTCAACTTTATGAAAAAAATGGAGTTATAAAAAGAAGAGAAATTGATAAAATTGTTAAATTAATTCCTTCAGAAGAAAGAAAGAAATTATGGGGTATGGGAATTAAAATTGGAAGATATCATATTTATTTACCCAAAATGTTAAAACCAAAAGCTGTTGAATTTAGAATATCACTATGGAGATTATTTCATAATCTTTCAAGCAAACATGAAATACCCAAATTTGGTTTAAATTTTATTATAGATAAAAAATTTGAAAAGAATTTTCTTCTACTATGTGGTTTTGAAAAATTTAAAGAATACTTTGTAAGAATAGATATATTAGAAAAATTATTTATAAAAATATTGGATCAATCTAAAAATCGTAAATTTAAAATTAACTCAGATATGATGAATTTACTTGGTTGTACTAAGGAAAATTTTTATAAATTGATGACTTTCATGGACTATAAGAAAGATAAAGCTCTAGATACTTACATTTTTACTGGTGAAAAGAAGAAAACAAGTAAATTTATAAAATTTGACAAAAAAGAAAATCCATTTAAAAAACTCTTATCTTTAAATATAAAATAAATGAATACTTTAGATCAAGAAAGCATAATAGGAGTCACAGCTTTGCTAGTCCACGCAGCAAAAATTGATGAAAAATATTCAGAGAATGAAAAAAAACTTATCAGAGAATTTATCAAATCATATTTAAAAGATGATAACATTGAGGAAATACTTAAAAAAGCTGAAGAGTTAGAACATAATTCAAATCAGCTTTTAAATTTCACAAACTCAATTAAAAAAAGTACTGTAGAAGTAAAATCAGATATTATTGAACATTTGTGGAAGATTATAATCTCGGACAATTTAGTCGATCAATATGAATCAAATTTAATGCGAAGGATTTGTGGGTTGATCTATTTTCCAGATAAAATGAGCGCAGAGATTAAATTAAAATTGCAAAATGATAAATGACATATATTGTAAAAGATGAATGTATCAAATGTAAACTCACTGATTGTGTAGAAGTTTGCCCAGTAGACTGTTTTTATGAAGGAGAAAATTTTTTGGTTATAAACCCAGATGAGTGCATTGACTGCGGAGTTTGTGAACCCGAATGTCCAATAGATGCTATAAAAGCTGATACTGATGAAAGTGTAAAAGATATGGATAAATGGTTGTTGATTAATAAAAAGTTTTCTGCAATATGGCCTAATATTTCTGAAAAAAAAGCGCCTATGAAAGAACATGAAAAATTCAAGAATGTAAAAGATAAGTATAAAAAATACTTTTCAGAAAAACCTGGAAAATAGATATGCCAAAAAAGAAAAAAACAAAGAAGATTAAAATTCTAAAAAAAACAAAATTAACTAAAAGTAAGATTAAGATAAAAACAAACCCTAAAAATTTAGAGAAAAAAACTACTTCAACTGGAGCTGATGAAAAACCAGAAATAAAAAAAATAAAAAAACAAGCTACAGAAAAACGGGTATATAATCTAAAAGATTATGTAGTTTATCCAAAACATGGTGTAGGAAAGATTACTGCAGTTGATAAAGCAACTATTGGAGAGATAGACATTCAATTTTATAAGATTTTTATCGAAAAAGAAAAATTAACTTTAACAGTCCCTATCAACCAACAGTCAAAACTTAGACCTATTTCATCCATTAATCAGATTAATAAATGTATTTCTATTCTCAAATCAAAGCCAAAAATTAAAAGAACTATGTGGAGCAGACGTGCTCAAGAATATGATCAAAAAATTAATTCTGGTAAAATTTATGAATTATCTGAAGTTGTTAAAGACTTAAATAAAAATACTGATATTATAGCTGATCAGTCTTATTCTGAAAGACAGTTGTTTGAAAAAGCTTATGAAAGATTAAAATCAGAATTTGAAGCAGTATTAAAAATAAGCCCTGAAGATGTTCAAAAAAAAATGGATAAAGCTCTAGGACGTATCCAAATTACGGAAAATACAGAATAAAAAAACGCCCTTTTTTAAAATCAAAAAGGGCGTTTTTAAAAAGCGAAACTATCTTCTTCTTCTTCTTCTTTTTGCTTTTTTAGCTTTTTTCTTTTTAGCTTTTTTTCTTCTTTTAGCCATCTTATTCTCCCCTGTTTATAAACAAATCTTAATGATTCGTTTGTTAATAAATACAATAATTAATTAAATATTCATGTCAAACATAAATTAATTTGCAAATTTGATTCAAAAATTAAATTTTTAATTATTTTTTTAAATTTTTATTAAAATTAAAAAAAGATAGTAATATCAATGTTTTTTTAAGCAAATTAAATTAGAATTAATTAAATATTTAATAAAGATTATCTAATTGTTGTTTATAATTTTTAATTATTTCTTTTCTTTTTAACTTTAAAGTTGGTGTAAGCATTCCGTTTTCAATTGTAAATTCTTCGTGAATAAGTAAAAATTTTTTAATTTTTTCTATTAAAGTTAATCTTTTATTTATATTTTCAATTATAAGTTTAATTTTTTCGTTGTTTATCTCTTTTTCACATACAATTAATGCAACTAAGTAATTTTTTTTATCTCCATAAACAAAAGATTGTTTTATATTTTCATTTAAACATAAAATATTTTCTATCTTGCTTGGCGAAATATTATCTCCACCAAGATTTACAATAATATCTTTTTTTCTATCAGTAATTTTTAAAAAATTATTATGATCTAGCTCACCAATATCTCCAGTATATAACCATCCGTCTTTAATTGCTTTTTCGGTCTCTTCTTTTAAATTCCAATATCCCAACATAACGTTTTCACCCTTAATAAGGATTTCTCCATCTTCAGCAATTTTCACTTGATT
>NHGD01000016.1 GCA_002170125.1 Candidatus Pelagibacter sp. TMED128 | reverse complement strand
GATGAACAGTGTGCAGCCCTTCACCTAAAATAAGAATATCTTTTTTATAATATGTTCGTTTTAAAAACAAAAAAAATACAGATTTCAAATCAGCAATCTTATCCTTTGATGCTTAACTTAAAACGAACATATTATAAAAAAGATATTCTTATTTTAGGTGAAGGGCTGCACACTGTTCATCCTGTAGCTGGCCAAGGTTTCAATCTTGTACTTAGAGATATTAATAAATTAGAAGAGGTACTTAAGTATTATACCGGATTAGGTATGTCCTTAAAAAGTACTCCAGCGCTTGAAGATTTTACAAATAACAGAAAATCTGAAAATATTATTACCGGTATAGGAATTGATCTAACTTACAATTTCTTTAAGCAAAACAAATTACTAGATCCATTTAAAGAAACAATTTTGAAGAATATTTCAAAAAATAATNCTNTNAAAAAAATAAGNAAATTTATTTCTAATCAAGGTTTATCNATTTAGTTCAATGAACATTTATGCTCTTTCATCAGGCANAGGNCCGTCAGGAATAGCNATCNTTAGAATCTCAGGTAAAGANACTNTTAAAGTTTGNAAGAATTTNACNAAATTAAAANAAATCAATTCNAATGAGGTAAATTATTGNAAANTCTATGANCCTAAAAACNATAAAGTTATAGANCCAGAGGCTCTATTATTGTGGTTNCCTNNGCCTAATAGNTATACTGGCNATGATTTAGCNGAGTTTCAAGTTCATGGAAGNAATGCTGTCATNAANGCTTTATTAAAAGCATTATCAGAACAAGATAATTGTAGATTAGCCGAACCAGGTGAATTTACAAAGATAGCTTTTCAAAATGATAAAATTGATCTTTTAAAAGCTGAAAGTATTGGCGATTTAATTCACGCAGAAACAGAACTTCAGAGAGACCAAGCTGTTAAATTAGTTCAAGGTATTGCTTCAAATTATTATAATGATTTAAGAAAAAAATTAGTAAAATCTTTATCTTATATCGAGGCCAAAATAGATTTTGCAGAGGATGATTTACCAGAAAAAGTTTTAAAGGATGTACAAAACTCTATTAAAGAGATTCATAAAGATATTTATAAAATAATTGAGGATAATAAAATTGGAGAAAAAATAAGAGATGGATTTAGAGTCTCCATAACAGGTGAAGTCAATGCTGGTAAATCGTCTCTATTAAATTTATTATCAAAAAGAGATGTTGCTATTGTTTCAGGTGAGGCAGGAACAACTAGAGATGTAATCGAGTCTTATTTAAATATAGATGGATATCCAGTAATTCTAGCGGACACAGCAGGTATTAGAGAAGCTAAAAATGAGGTAGAAAAAAAAGGAATTTCATTAGCTTTGAGAAAATCTAAAGAAGCCGATTTAAATATCGTAGTAATAGATAATTCATCAAAAAGTATAAATACTGAAATTAATAAAATGATCAACAAAGATACAATAGTTTTACTTAATAAATCGGATGTAGAAGATAAAAAAAATCATAAATTTGAGGCGGATACAGTTTTAGCTTCAGTTAAAAAAAATAAAAATATAGATAAGTTGATAAAAAAGATAAAAGAAAAATTAAGCAAAAAATTCATATTTAATAATAGTGCTTTAATTACAAGAGAGAGACACAGATTAAAACTTAATGAGTGCTTAAAAGAAATAGATAACTTTCTTAAAAAAGATCAAAGTAAGGATCTAGAACTAGCGGCAGAAGACCTAAGAATGGCTNCACGACATCTTGGAAGTATTGTAGGTAGGGTTGATGTAGAGGAAGTCCTCGGATCGATATTTAAAGACTTTTGTATAGGTAAATAAAATACCTCTTGTATTCCTAATATACCGCGTTACATTGATTCCATGACAAAACAAAGCTATGATGTAGTAATAATAGGTGGTGGGCATGCTGGTTGTGAGGCAGCAGCTGCATCCGCTAGAATAGGCGTCAATACTGCACTTTTTACCCATAAAATAGAGACAATCGGTGAGATGTCCTGTAATCCTGCAATCGGCGGGCTAGGTAAAGGGCATCTAGTACGTGAAATAGATGCTTTAGATGGCGTTATGGGCACTGTAGCTGATAAATCAGGAATTCAATTTAGGTTATTAAACAGAAGTAGAGGTCCAGCAGTACAAGGACCAAGAACTCAATCAGATAGAGTTCTCTACAAAGAGCATATGCAGAAAATTTTACTTAATTATAAAAATTTAAAAGTTATAGCAGATCCAGTTATAAAATTTATATTCGATAAAGATAAAATCATTGGTTTTATTTGCCAAAGTGGAAAAGAAGTAAGGTGTAAAGAATTGATTCTTACTACAGGAACATTTTTAAATGGATTAATTCACATTGGCGAAAAACAGACACCAGCTGGACGATATGATGAAAAACCCTCAACAGGATTAAGTGAGCAATTAGAAAAATTTAAAATTAAAATCGGAAGACTTAAAACTGGGACACCACCAAGATTAGATGGAGATACTATAAACTATGATGAATTAGAAATGCAGCCAGCTGATGATGACCCATATTATTTTTCTTTTTTAACTCAGAAATTAAACAATAAACAAGTAAAATGTGGAATGACTTATACTAATGATGAAGTCCATAAAATTATAAGTGAAAATATTACTAGAAGTGCAATGTACTCAGGTAATATNAAGGGTGTGGGGCCAAGATATTGCCCAGCTATCGAAGATAAGGTTGTGAAGTTTAGAGAAAAAGACAGACATCAAATTTTTTTAGAACCAGAGGGTTTAAAAGTTAATACCATTTATCCGAATGGTATATCCACATCTTTACCTGAGGAGATTCAGCTCAAAATATTGAGTAAAATCAAGGGTTTAGAGCAAGTNAAGATGAAAAGAGCAGGTTATGCCATAGAGTATGATTATGTAGATCCTCGTGAGCTTAAGTGCACCCTAGAAACTAAAAAAATTGAGTCTCTTTTTTTAGCAGGTCAAATCAACGGCACTACTGGATATGAAGAAGCAGCAGCTCAAGGTTTAGTTGCTGGCGCAAATGCAGCATTAAAAGTAAAAAAAGAAAAAGAATTTATTTTAAATAGATCAAACTCTTATATAGGAGTTATGATTGATGACCTAATTACAAAAGGTGTTTCGGAACCATATCGAATGTTTACATCAAGGGCTGAATATAGATTAACTCTTAGAGCAGATAATGCAGACCAAAGATTATCACCTATAGGTATAAAGATTAATTTAGTCCAACAAAAAAGAAAAAATATTTTTTTAGATAAGCAAAAAAAATTACAGCAACTAACCAATTCTTTAAATTCGAATTTTTTATCGCCTAACGAAGCAAAAAAACATTCTATTAAAATCGCAATGGATGGAGTCAAAAGATCTGCTTTAGAGGTTATAGGTCAAAGAAATGTAAATATGGCAAAAATAAGGCAGATATTTCCTTCAATACCCTTTATTAATAGGAGTTTAGATAAACAGGTTGAAATCGATGCTCACTACTTAGGATACCTAGGTCGTCAGTCTCATGATATAGAAACTTTTAAAAAAGATGAATCAATCACTATACCTAATAATATAAATTATGACTTGTTGAGCGGACTTTCAAATGAAATTAAGTCAAAGTTAAATAAAATTAGGCCAAACACACTGGGACAAGCCCTAAGAATAGATGGAGTAACACCGGCTGCAGTTATATTGATACTTTCGCATATTAAAAGATCAAAAAATAGAGTCTCGGCTTAATGAATGAGGCTGATGTAATCAAAATTCTTAAAAAAAAGTTAGGATTTTCAGATAATTCTATAGAAAAATTAAAAAAATTTCATAATCATCTTCTTGAGTACAATAAGCGTTACAATTTAATCTCTAAAAGTACTGAAAGTAGTGTATGGTTAAGGCATATTCTGGACTCAGCTCAAATAATTAGGTTTTTAGACTTGAAAAAAGTTAATAATATTGCTGATTTTGGAACTGGAGGTGGTTTTCCTGGTATTATAATTGCCATTTATAATGATAATGCTAGTTTTCACGTGAAATTATATGAGAAATCTCCAGTTAAAAGGGATTTTCTCATTAATGTTAAAAATAAATTAAATATTAAAAATTTGTCCATTGAAAATAATGTTTATGAAAAACAAATAATAGCAGACGTAATAGTCGCTCGTGCCTTTAAAAAATTAAATGAGATTATCAAGATTTCACGTGAAATTGTTAAAAAACCCCATAAAATAGTAGTACTGAAAGGTAAAAGTGCACAGCTTGAGATAAATAATGTATCTTTAGATTCAAATTATAGCTATAATTTAGAAAATAGTATTACAGACTATGATTCTAAAATAATTATAGTCGAGGCAAAATAAAATGAAGAATAGATCTACTATTGCAGTGATCAACCAGAAGGGCGGAGTAGGGAAAACAACTACTGTAATTAATTTAGCTACTTCACTGTCCATTTTGGGTCAAAATAATCTCATCATAGATCTAGATCCACAAGGAAACGCTACAACTGGATTGGGAAGATCTAATAATGATGAAGAAAATAATATTTACAATTTGCTAATTAAAAAAATTAAGTTGAAAGAAGCAATACAAAAAACAGAAATTAAAAATTTAGATATAATAGGTTCAAATGTAAACCTGTCTGGTCTTGAAGTTGAAACAGCAAATGACTCTGACAGAGCTTTTGTTTTAAAACAAATTTTAGATATGGAAAAAAAAGATTTGTTATCGGAATATGATAACATCTTTATAGACTGCCCACCTTCATTAAGTTTACTGACGATTATGGCTTTAGTGGCGTCAGATGAATTATTGGTACCGCTTCAAACAGAATTCTTTGCCTTGGAAGGTATAACACAGTTGGTCAAAACTATAGATCGAATTAAGGTAAATTTGAATCCAGATTTAAAAGTTAGAGGAATTTTGCTCACGATGTTTGACAAAAGAAACAAGCTATCTTCACAAGTAGATAAGGAGGCGAGAAATTATTTTAAAGAAAAAGTATACGAAACAGTAATACCCAGAAATGTTAGATTATCTGAAGCTCCATCACATGGTTTGCCATGTGTAATTTATGATAAAACATGCTTAGGTAGTAAGTCTTACCTGAAATTAGCAAACGAGTTTTTGGTTAAAAAAAATATTAATGTAGAAAGTGCAGCATGAAAACGTTTAAAAAAAAAGGATTAGGTAGGGGCTTAACAGCACTTTTTGGTGATCAAAAGGAAGATATTAAAATTAAAGAAAAGAAGATCTATAATAAACTTAAAGCAAACATAAGCGATTTAAGTCCCAATAAATATCAGCCTCGAGTTCATTTTAATGAGGAAAAACTGGCTGAACTGGCTAATTCAATAAAAAAAAACGGCATTATTCAGCCAATTGCCGTTAGAGAGGATAAAGTAGATCCAGGTAGATTTGAGATTATTGCTGGAGAAAGAAGGTGGTTGGCAGCGCAAAAAGCCGGTTTACATGAAGTACCAATAATCATTTTAGACTTAGATGATAATGAATCTCTAGAAGTAGCTATAGTTGAAAATATTCAACGTGATGATCTTAATGTTATAGAAGAGGCAAAAGGTTATCAAAGACTATCTGATGAATTTGGTTATGATCATGAAAAAATTGCTAAATTTATGTCTAAAAGTAGAAGTCATATAAGTAATACATTGCGCCTTCTATCCTTGCCCGAGGATGTTATCGCTCTAATTCAAGAAGGTAATCTAACAGCAGGGCAAGCTAGACCATTAATAGGTTTACCAAGTGCAACAAATATTGCAGAAGAAATTGTTGCAAAAAATTTAAGTGCTAGAAGTGTTGAGCTTTTAGTAAGAAGCAAAAAAGGTCCACAAAAATCTGGTCAGATTAAAATAGATTCTAATATATTAAGTGAACAGAATAAAATTCAGCAAAATTTAGGTATGAATGTTAATATTCAAAATAAAAAAAACAACTCTGGAAAAATTACTATTTTATATAAAGATTTAGAACAATTTGAACTTGTTTCAAATTTACTTAAGCGGAATTAGCAGTAGAACATAATTCTATTATTAAATTCTTGATTAATAAATCTTTTCTTATTGATGAACTCGATTTGATTTTTATTTCTGTATTATAAGTTTTTTTCAAAGCTTCTTTAATTTTTTTTTTATTCCATTTTTTCGTCTGTTCAATTAGCATTGGTTTATCCTTCCAAAATACTGGAGGTTTTAGACTTGATATTACTGACTCGATATTCGAATTTTGTTTTTTCATATTTTCTATTTCGTTGAGCTTATTAATCCTTTGATTAATTGAATTTAAATAGTAGATATTATTTTCTATTTCAAAAACAGTGTCAGCAAGCAGTTTATTTGTATTGATTTTATTGCCTTTTAGCGCCTCATCTTTGAGGAGGTTAAAATCATCATTCTCTCTAACATTAAGCAATAAATCAATTTTTTTTAGGTCAATTTTTTTGTCTTTAAAGCAACTGATGATTTTATTGATTTCATTATTAATTTTATTTCTATCTAAACCAGCACTTTGAATAATAAGATTTATAATCTGACCGGATAACCCTTGATAACCATTTAATTTTTCTAAGATTATTTTCCTAATAGTAATTTCGTTATCTTGATAGCATGGAGCTATCCCACAATTTTTTGACTTTTCAAAATAGTTTCTAAGTTTCGATTTTTTGTCCAGAACATCTGCAAATAAGATAATATTATCTTCTTTAATATCCTCCACCACTTCTTCTAAAATTTCTAAAATCTTATCGTTTACCTGGCTAATAAAAACTATTTTTTCCTTATTAAATAAAGATTTGTTTTTTATTTCATTTGTTAAAATATCTTTATTTTTTATAATTTCATCTTGTATTAGATTAAGAATTTCTTTTTCTTTGTTATGAAACTTTATTTTTTCTTTAAATTCTTTTTTTAAACCTTGATTTTCTCCATAGAATAAAAAAATTTTATATTTCGAGATTGATTGAATATTTTGTTCTAGTATGTAACTTTTAAATATCATTTATTTTTAAATTAATTCTATTTAAAATTTTATCAGAAATATTTTCTGACAAATCATCAATTAGTTTTTTTTCATTATTTAGCGTTGTTGAATAATTAGATCCTATTAAGTAATCTCCAGACGCATTTATGGTAAATTTGTCATTTATGTTTCTATTAAGAAGATCAAATTCAACTTCTACTTCTAAAACAATTTCGTATTTTGTAATCTCATTTTTAATATTTTTTTCTTTAATATTTCTTTTTTTTACTGTGTTTAAATTAATTATTAAAACATTTTCATTATTTTTTTTAGAGCTGAGAAGTAGATTATTTTTAATTTTAAAACTAGTTTTTTTATCTCCTATTGTTTTAACTTCTTGAATTAAAAAGTTGTTCAGTTTTGATGTGTCTACCACTTTAAACCCGCAGCTAGATAAGATTATAAAACTTAAAATTAAAAGGATTTTGCTCATTTTTTTCATTTTTAAACTATTTGATGATGTAGTTTACAATTTTGTTTTTAATAAAGATAGTTTTTACAACTTTTTTACCAGTCAAATATTTATTAGCTTTTGTGCTAATCACTAATTTTTCAATCTCTTTTTCTTCTAAATCTCTTTTAATATTTATTACATCCCTAGTTTTGCCGTTAATTTGTATTACCATATTTATTTTAGCATGTTCTAAGGATTTTTTATTTATTTTAGGCCATTCGTTAAAATCTTTACAATTTAAATTTGATAAACATTCACTAGCTAAATGGGGAGCAAATGGCATTATAAGTTTCATTATCTTAGTTATATTAGAAATTAGAGTTTCTTTGCCTATATTTAACTGACACGAGTCATTAAAATATTTATATACCTCATAAAATAAAGCTATTGCCACATTTAAATGAAAATTATTTATAGCAGTGTCTATTTTAAAAACATATTGATCAATACTAATTATAAATTTTTTTTCTTCTTTAGGATCATTTATTTTTTTAGAAAAGCTTAAAATCTTTTGATTTAAACTCCATAATCTTTGTAGAAATTTATTTGAGGAAGCAACCCCTGAATTAGACCATTGAACATCTTTTTCTGGAGGACTATCAGATAACACAAACCATCTAACAGCGTCTGCTCCGTGTTGTTTGATCATTACTTCAGGATCTATTGTATTTTTTTTAGATTTAGACATGGACTCGGAAGAACCTACCTTCACACTTGAACCATCAGATTTTTTTATTGCTTTTTTTTCAGAAGTTTTTTCAATTTCATCTGGATATAACCAATTATTATTTTGATCTTTATATGTTTCATGGCAAACCATACCTTGGGTGAACAAATTCTTAAATGGTTCTGAATATTTTATTTTATTATTACATTTTTTTATTCCCTTCATAAAAAAACGAGAATAAAGCAAATGTAAAATTGCATGTTCTATCCCTCCAATATACTGATCAACTGGCATCCAATAATTGACTTTTTCTTCATCAAAAGGAGCATTGATGTTTTTAGGCGAACAAAACCTCAAAAAGTACCAAGAAGAGTCAACAAAAGTGTCTAGAGTATCAGTTTCTCTAGTTGCAGGTTTTCCAGTTTTTTTGTGTATTGTTTTCTTCCAGCTGGGGTGATTTTCTAAAGGGTTACCAGAAGATTTTAAATCAGCGTCATATGGGAGTTTTATAGGCAGCTCACTTTTATCAACGGGAACAACCGAACCATCTTCTAAGTAAATCATAGGTATAGGACAACCCCAATATCTTTGACGAGATATACCCCAGTCTTTTAATCTAAATAACGTTTGTTTTTTTCCAATTTTCATTTTTTCAATTTTTTCAATAATATTTTTTTTAGCTTCGTTAATATCTAAATTATTTAAAAATTCAGAATTAATCATTGATCCACTACCTGTAAAAGCTTCAACCATTTTATCTCCATTATTTAAATGATCTTTATCGGAAACAACTTTTATAATTGGAAGTTTATATTTTTTTGCAAAATCAAAATCTCTTTGGTCATGAGCAGGACAGCCAAAAATTGCACCGTTACCGTAATCCATTAATACAAAATTTGCTACGTATATTGGTATCTTTTTTCCTTTGATGAAAGGATGTTCTGCAAAAAGATTTGTATTAAATCCTAGTTTATCTGCATTAGCTAAAGCTTCCTCTGTTGTACCTATTTTAGAACATTCGTTTTTAAATTTTTCAAAATCTTTATTTTTATTAAATATTCCACAAATTTCATGATCAACTGAAACAGCTATGAAAGTTGCCCCAAAAATTGTGTCTGGTCTTGTTGTAAAAATTTTTAAAACTTTGTCTGACTCAATTATTTTAAAATTTAATTCACAGCCAAAAGATTTCCCAATCCAATTTTTTTGCATTAATCTTACTTTATCTGGCCAACCAGTTAATTTTTCTAAATCTTCCAGAAGTTCATTTGAAAATTGTGTAATATTAAAGAACCATTGAGATAACTTTTTTCTTTCGACAACCGCATTTGACCTCCATCCTTTTCCGTTAATAACTTGCTCGTTTGCTAGCACAGTTTTTTCTACTGGATCCCAATTAACGTAAGTTTCTTTTCTAGAAACTAATCCCTGGTTATAAAAGTCAATAAATAGTTCTTGTTGATGTTTATAATAACTTTCATCACAAGTAGATATTTCTAGATCCCAATCAATTGATAATCCAAGCATTTTTAATTGGTCTTTCATTGTTTTAATATTCTTCTGCGTCCAATCTTTAGGTCTTAAATTGTTTAATCGTGCAGCATTTTCAGCAGGTAGACCAAATGCATCCCAGCCCATAGGATGTAAAACATCAAAACCTTTCATATATTTGTAACGAGCTATGACATCCCCAATTGTATAATTTCTGACGTGGCCCATATGTATTTTTCCAGAAGGATAAGGAAACATTTCTAAACAATAAAACTTTTTACCTTTTTTATTGTGCAGTTTGGCCGAAATGAATTTTGCCTGCCACTTTTTTTCAATTACTTGAAAATTAACTCTTTCCATTTAAGACTTATTTTTTCTTTTTAGATTCTTTTTTAAATTCTGCTGCTTTTTTTAAAATTGTACCTCTTAATTCTTGGCTTATCTTAGAATTACTCAATAATGCTATTTTACAATTTTGATTTCCAGAGCATTTTTTTTTATGAACAATTATTTTTATACTATCGCTACGAACTTCATTTGAGAGGAATCTAATTGAAATTTTGATTGCCTCACTTGAGCTTTCACCTGTGTACCAATCAGAAACAATCATACCACCTGAATAATCGACTGTGCTTAAAGGAAGAAAATCTAAGATTTCTAAAGAAGCTCTCCACATCGGATTAGATGAACTAAATTCAAAATTAGTACCTCCACGATTTTTAAGTATAGAATTTATAGAAACTCCACTTCCTTGTTCAATATTTTTTCTTGCTCTCTCTTGAGCATTTACTGGAGTTTCTCTAGTATTAACCTTTTCAGGTTTTAATGCGTTGCAGGCTGTTAACATTAGCAAAATTACAGGAATAATTAGGAAAATATTGAACTTTTTTGTCATAAGTATCATTATGTTTATTCCAAAGAATAAAGAAAAACAAAAAAATTGTTTTTTTTTAATATTCTAGTTTGGATAGAAAAAAGAGGAAAAAGTGTTGTAAATATACAACATTTTGAAAAATTTGAACATATTTACTGAGTTTATGCTTAAAAAAGATAAGTAAAATGCTAATTTCCACTCGTTTTAATTATTAAAACCAAAACAAAGGATAAATAAATGAAAACTATAATGAAAACGTTATTCGTTTCTATCGCTTCATTATCTCTTATGTTTTCCGTTAATGCAGGTGAATTATCTGTAAGTGGTTCAGCTAAAGCAACTTACCACATTACTAACGGTCAAAATAAAGACAATGGTATCGGTATTACAAACGAATTAAATTTCACAGCGAGCGGTGAAATGGACAACGGTTATACTTGGAAATACTCTATGGAGTTAGATCCAACTACAACTGGTGATACAGCTACTTCTCCTTCAAACACGCCTCCAGGTGGAGCTTTGAATGATGATACGCACATTTCAGTAACTATGAATGATTTAGGAACTGTAAAAGTTTGTGTATCTGAGTGTAGCAATGGTAAAGAATATGCATTTGATCAGTCAGTGTATACTTCAATGACAGACACAGGTTTAAGCGAAGGTATAACTTACCCAGCTTCTGAGTCTTCTTATGCTTCTTTACAATATCACACACCTGAATTACCTTTTGGTACAACTGGTTCAATTGCATATGGTCAACAAAAGAAAGATGGTCAAAGCGGCAATGCACAAGGACAAGCTAATGGTAACTCAATCGAAGCATACTCACTAGTAACTAAACCAATTGATGGTTTAACGGTTAGTGGTCACTACTACGATATTCAGGATTTTGATGATGGTATAACAACTGAAGACCAACTTGAAGAAGGTGGATCTTGGGGTGTAGAATATGCTATCGGAAATTTCACAGCTGGTTATGGTAAATCTTACAAAGCTCCTGAAGTATCAGGAATCACTGCTGGTGCAACAAGTGTTGAGTACTACGAAAACACTGGTATATCACTTGCGTTTGCTGTAAATGATGCATTATCTGTATCTTACACAAAAGAAGATGGTGAAGTAAATTACCAAACTACTGCAACAGCTAGTTACGACATAGGGATGACGTCAGTACAAGCGGCTTACTCTCTAGGTGGTGCGACTTTATCAATAGCACAAGCTGACTACGACAACGTTGGTTATGCTGATGGAGTTGATGCGAAAGATACAATTATCGCTGTAGCATTCGCATTCTAATTAGTAATTAGTATACAAGATATTAAAAGGGGCGATTTTTTCGCCCCTTTTTTTTTAATTTAAATCTAAAAATAATTAATAACAAAGCTTAGAAAAGGTAGAAGGCCTTTTTTTTATTTCTGAAAATATTGCTATTGACTCACACTTAACAGTATTGAGTTTATTAAAATTAGATGATTTTATTCCTCCTAGAGGGATTAAATCTTCTTTCCTAGATAGTTTAAAAAGATTGAATTTCAAAACCCCTAAAAACCCCTTTTTGTACTTGTATGAAGTTTTAAATAATCGTGAGAAAACAATGCTAGAGCAACCTTGCAGTTTTTTTATCTTTATTTCTTTAATATTATGTGCTGATCCAATTATCTTAAAATTAGAGTGTCTTAGATTAGCAATTTTAAGATTTGTATTATGTGCTGAAATATAAATACCATCAGATTTTAAGAGGTTGCTCAATTTTATGTTATTGGAAACATAAAAATCTATATTTCTCCTTTTACAATTATTTCTAAACCTCATTAACTCATCTATATTTTTAATTTTTACTTTAGGTCTGTAAATTATGCAGAATTTACTTGAATTTTTTATATTTTTTAAATTAATATCTCTGATATTTTCTATTATAAAATAATATTTTTTTTTTACTATAAACATATGAACATCATAATTGAAAGATACAATAAAATAAAATCTAATATAAAAAAAATTCCAGGGTCGGATTCAAGCACAATTATTGCTGTAAGCAAAACGTTTTCACTAGAACATATTATGCCCCTTATTGATCATGGACATTTACATTATGGAGAAAATAAAGTTCAAGAAGCTGAGTCTAAATGGACAAAAATAAAGATTGAGAAAAAAAATTTACAACTTCACATGATAGGAAAGTTACAAAGCAATAAAGCTAAAAAAGCTGTACAAATTTTTGATTATATACATTCTTTGGATAGTCAAAAACTTGCAGACGTTTGTGCAAAAACTCAAAATAGCATTAATAAATCAATTAAATATTTTATCCAAGTAAATCTAGGAAATGAAACCCAAAAATCTGGTATTTCTTTTAGCGAAGTAGATGCTTTTTATAATTACTGTGTAATGGAAAAAAAGTTAAATATTCTGGGATTAATGGCTATTCCTCCAAATGATAATAATACAGAAAAATATTTTAAAAGCATATCTGAACTTAATGCTTCTTTAGGTTTAAAAAATTTAAGCATTGGAATGTCATCAGATTATATGGTTGCTATAAACAATAAAGCCACGCATTTAAGAATAGGTAGTTCTATATTCGGAGAAAGATCCTAGCTTATATTTACAGTTGTCCGGTTACTAATTTTTTTGATTAAATTTTTTAAATCTCTTTTACTAATTGCAATACAACCCATCGTATTTTTATAACCTTTTCTAGCAACATGAATAAATATTGCGCTACCTTTACCTTTGACTATAGGATTAAAATTATAATTTAAAACTAAGATTATATCGTAAGTGTTATCTTTCTTAAAAAGCTTTTCAGATTTGTAATTCGATGGAAGTTTTACTAATTTGTTATAATTTTTAGATCTTGGGTCATCACACCAACCCATATTTTTTTTAATACAAATTTTGTTAATTTTAGTTTTTATAATTGGGACTCTATCTTTTCGGAATAGAATAGACTTAATCTTAAACTTGCCTTTTGGTGTTATTTTATCACCTTCTTTTTTCTTATTTCCAATTCCTCTTTTACCAACAGCACATTTTACTTTATAGTTATTAATAGATAAAAACTTATTTTTAATAAAAATATGCACAAAATTAATGTTTTAACTTTTGGTTCAAAAAACTTTAACACTTCAATAGAAGAACTTAAAGATCATTTAAAATTTAAATTAACATCTTCTTTAAATAATTTAGATAAAGATTCACTTAAAGAATATGATGTTTTATTAATTCACGAAGATTATTCAAAAAATAGTCAAGTTAAACAAGAACTTTTAAAAGAAACTGAAAAGATCAAAATTTTGATGTCCACATCAAATAAAATTAATACAGGTTTATTTGATTTAAGATTATCTTTACCAACTAGTATTAAAGATTTAAATTCAATTATTGAAAATTCAATTGCCAAAAAAAGTTTCAATAAAAACTCATCAATTAAGATTAAAGATTACATTTTAGATAAAAATGAGAAGAAATTAAAAAAAAATGGTAACTTTATTTTACTAACTGAAAAAGAAATTCAACTTTTAGAGTTATTTTTATATAACAATAAATCTATTAGTAAAAATAGGATTTTAAAAGAAGTTTGGAAATATGCTCCTGAAGCAGATACTCATACTGTTGAAACTCACATTTATAGATTAAGAAAAAAAATTAAATCAAAATTTTTAGATGATAATTTTATTATAAATAATAAAGATGGTTATTTACTATGAAAAAAAGAAATAAAATGGCTCTAGACTTATTTACAACAAAATATCGTAAACGTGTAATTAAACCAAAAAAAGGAAAAGGAAGTTTCAAAAGAAGAAAAAAATAATTTAATTTAATCGAGCACCGATTATTTGAATTACTTTTGATGACATTTCAGTACCTTTATGTAAACTTTCTTTGAGAGTTAGATTATTTACATAACCATTTAAAAAACCTGCTGCAAAAAGATCACCAGCACCAGTTAAGTCTACAATCCTAAGATTTTTTTCAGCTTCACATTCTACAATTTCATCTCCTTTAATTGCTACTGCACCATTTTCCCCTCTAGTAATAATTAACAATTTTTTAATTTTTTTTGAAAATTCAATCACATCATTAAATTTTTTTGTATCTATCAAAGACATTATTTCTTGTTCATTAGCAAAAGTAATATCCAATTTATTTTTGACTAAGTCCAAGAAATGAGACTTGTGTCTTTTTACACAGAATAAGTCAGATAAAGACATTGCTACTTTATTAGAATTTTGAATTGCTTTTTCAAAAGCCTTTTTAGGTTCTCCCTCGTCCCAAAGATATCCTTCTAGAAATAAAAGATGACTATTTTTTATTGAGTCAATATCTATATCTTTCTCATTAATTTTTCCTGCTGTTCCAAGAAATGTACACATAGTTCTCTCAGAGTCAGGAGTAATTAAAATCAAACAAGTTCCAGTAGGAATTAATTCTTTTTTTTTAGAATAAAAATATTTGACTTTTTCTTTTTTAAGTCCCTCTTCGTACTTAGCACCAAGCTCATCATCACTCACTTTTCCGATAAACCCTACATTATTTCCCAACTGAGAAAGACCCACGATAGAATTAGCAACTGAACCACCAGAAACTGTTTCTTCAATTTTAAGGTTTGAAAGTAATTTTTTAAACTCACTCTCATCCACAAGTTTCATGGTGCTTTTTGTTAATGAATTATTTTTAAGAAAGCTTTCTTCTACTTTACAAATAACATCTACTATTGCGTTTCCAATTCCTATAATTTTCATCTTTATTAAGCTTTTTTAGTTTTAATTGGTTTTTTTCTTTTTGGATAACAGCTTCTACAGATTTTACAAGCTATACCGTAACACTCTCTAGCCTGACAATATTCCCTTCCATACCAAATTATCTGTAGATGAAGTTTATTCCACGACTTTTTGGGAAATAGTCTTTTTAAATCTTTTTCTGTCTGAACAACATTTTTACCACTAGATAAACCCCATCTTTGTGCCAATCGATGGATATGAGTGTCTACTGGGAATGCAGGGTATCCAAAACCTTGAGACATTACAACACTAGCTGTTTTATGTCCTACTCCGTGTAATTTTTCTAGGTCTTCAAAATTTCCAGGCACTTTTCCTTCATGTTTCTCTACTAATTGTTTTGAGAGCAAATATACACTTTTGGCTTTTCTCTTAAAAAAACCAGTACTTCTTATTAATTTTTCAATTTTTTTTCTCCCGAGTTTTACGAAATGATCTGGCCTATAATATTTTGGATATATTTTTCTTGTTGCTTTATTTACATTAACATCTGTAGTTTGTGCAGACAAAGCTACAGACACTAGTAAAGTAAATAAATTTCTGTGCTTTAAAGGAACTGATACCCTAGGATAAAATTTGTTTAAAAGTCTTAATACTATAGACGCTCTTCTAATTTCTTTCATTGTTTTAAATTTATTTAAAATTCAAAACGTCTCTCATAGAATATAAGCCAGGTTTTTTCCCCATTATCCATCTTGCTGCTGTTAATGCACCTTCGGAAAAAAGTGCTCTATCAAAAGCCACATGATTTAAAGAAATTATTTCTTTTCCGCTAGAAAAAGAAACTTTATGCTCTCCTATAACTGAGCCTTTTCTTAAAGAGTTAAAATTAATCTTTTTTCCAAAAGGAAAAGATTTTTTATTTAAATATTTTTTACCCATTAATCTGTAAAGATCTTTATTTTTCCCAACTGCTATACCTTTACCAAGCATTAAAGCTGTTCCTGAAGGGTAGTCTTTCTTTTTTTTATGGTGGACTTCAAAAACTTTGGTTAAGTAATTACTATCAAGAGATTTTGAGGCTATTTCAGTCAAATACATGAGCAAATTCACTCCCACACTCATATTTCCAGCTTTAAGAATAGGAATTTTTCTTGAGTATCTTTTTATTATATTTTCTTCTTTTTTTGTGAATCCTGTAGTTCCTATAACTACTTTTTTTTTTAGTTTTGATGCAATTTTTAAAACTTCTAGGGTACATTTAGGTACCGTAAAGTCTATTATTACATTTGCTTTTTTGAATGCTTTTTCGGTATTTAGGTCTGGTCTAATACCCATTATTGCTTTATTTATTATTCTATTTTCAGTTAGAGATACTAACTTAAAGTTTTTATTTATTTTCGAGTTTTTGACGAGTTGTTGGCCCATTCTTCCCATGCAACCAGTTATAGCTAAATTAATTTTTTTCATTAGTATACAAGTTTTATAATTACAATAATAATAAGAACAATTATAGCCCAAATAGATAAATTTTTTAAAAATTGTTTTATCTTATTATTTGTAGATAAAAATGCTGGTAAGATTAATATTAATACTGCAACTAGAAATATTGCAGACATTAGTTGTTCAGTTTCCATTCAGATTATGAGTTTTTCCAAAATTTTCTAGCTTTCTCAAAAAAACTTTTAATTATTGGATCAGGTTTATTGGACTCTATTTCATTAAATTCTTCAAGTATTTCCTTTTGTCTTTTAGATAGAGAAGTTGGTACCTGAGTTATAATTCTAATATATAGATCTCCAAATAAACTCCTTCTTAAAACTGGCATCCCTTTTCCTTTCAGCCTAAATTGTTTACCATGTTGCGTTCCGGCTGGAATTTTAATTTTAGATTTTCCTCCATCAATTGAGGGTACTTCTACCGTTGTTCCTAAGGTAGCATCAGAAAAAGAAATAGGAAGCTCATAGTATAAATTTTCTTCAGATCTTTTAAAAATATTATGGTTGTCAATAGAAATGAAAAGATAAAGATCTCCGTTAGAACCACCTTTAGAACCTGCTTCACCTTTACCAGACAATCTTATTCTGGTTCCATCATCAACACCTTTAGGAATTTTTACGGTTACATTTTCATTGCCTTGAACTTTTCCATTTCCACTACAATTTTTACAGGGAGTACCAATTGTTTCTCCATATCCACTACATTGAGGACAGGTTTGTTGAATTGTGAAAAATCCTTGATTGGTTCTAACTTTGCCTCTGCCGGAACAATAACTGCATTTTACTGGTTTAGATCCTTTTGCTGCTCCACTACCTGAACATGAAGAGCATTTTTTATAAGTAGTGTATTTAACGTTTTTTTCTAATCCTCTGTAAGCGTCTTCTAAACTTATACTTACGTCATATCTTAAGTCATTTCCTCTGTTACTAGATCTTCTTGAAGACCCGCCACCCCCAAAGTCTCCAAAAAAATCCTCGAATATATCGGAAAAGGAAGAAGCATCAAATCCTCCAAAACCTTGGCCGCTACCTCCTGATCCTTCAAAAGCAGCATGTCCAAATTGATCATAATTAGTTTTTCTCTTTTCGTCAGATAAAATATGATAAGCTTCACTTGCTTCTTTAAATTTTTCTTCTGAGGTTTTGTCGCCTTTTGTTTTATCTGGATGATATTTTAGTGCTAACTTACGGTAGGCTTTTTTAATTTCATCTTTAGATGCTGATTTCGTTACACCTAAGACATCATAATAATCTCTTTTAGCCACAGGACGTCTCCTTAATTAATTTGCTTAGGCGCTTTTTTCTTTATCGTCTTTTACATCTTCAAAATCTGCATCTACAACATTCTCTTTTTCGTCTGGTTTTGCGTCTTTTGATTCTTTTGCTTTAGCTTCGGGTTTTTGCTGACTTTTATAAACTGCCTCACCTAGCTTCATCGAAACTTGAATTAAGCTTTGTGTTTTTTTCTTAATATCTTCAGCATCAGATCCTTCCAAAGATTTCTTAAGATCTGAAATACCATTTTCTATTGCCTTTTTTTCTTCAGCAGAAATTTTGTCTCCATGTTCTTTTAAACTTTTCTCTGTTGAAAAAACTAAGCTATCTGCTTGGTTTCTTGCATCAACAGAATCTCTTTTCTTTTTATCTGCTTCTTTGTTGGCTTCAGCATCTTTAACCATTTTTTGGATTTCTTCCTCTGACAAGCCTCCAGACGCCTGGATTTGAATTTTTTGCTCTTTTCCTGTTCCTTTATCCTTAGCAGAAACATTTACTATTCCGTTAGCATCTATATCAAATGTAACTTCGATTTGAGGAGTTCCTCTAGCAGCAGGAGGTATTCCTACTAACTCAAAGTTTCCTAGAATTTTGTTATCTACAGCCATTTCTCTTTCTCCCTGCAAAACTCTTATCGATACAGCCGGCTGATTGTCTTCTGCAGTTGAAAATACCTGACTTTTTTTGGTTGGAATAGTAGTATTTTTTTCAATTAATTTTGTTGAGACACCACCTAAAGTTTCTATTCCCAGAGATAATGGAGTTACATCTAATAATAAAACATCTTTTACATCACCTTGTAAAACCCCCGCTTGAATGGCTGCACCCATAGCAACCACTTCATCTGGATTTACACTCTTATTAGGTTCTTTACCAAAGAAATTTTTAACTGTTTCAATAATTTTTGGCATCCTAGTCATACCTCCAACTAAAACTACCTCATTAATTTCTGCTGCAGAAAAACCTGAGTCTTTAAGAGCAACTTTACATGGTTCTAAAGTTTTTTCGACAAGATCAGATACCAACGCTTCTAATTTAGCTCTAGTGAACTTTAAGTTAACATGTTTTGGTCCAGTCTTATCAGCAGTAATAAATGGCAAATTTATTTCTGTCTGAGCAGCAGAGGACAATTCTATTTTAGCTTTTTCGGCTGCTTCCTTTAATCGTTGTAAAGCTAATTTATCACTTTTTAAATCAATTCCATTGTCTTTTTTAAATTCATCTATAAGATATTTTACTATTGCATCATCAAAATCTTCACCTCCTAAAAATGTATCACCATTGGTAGACTTAACTTCAAAAACACCATCTCCTATCTCTAATATTGAAACATCAAATGTTCCTCCACCTAAATCATATACTGCAATTTTTTGTCCATTTTTTTTATCCAATCCATAAGCTAAAGCTGCCGCAGTTGGTTCATTTATAATTCTTAAGACTTCTAATCCTGCTATTTTACCTGCGTCCTTAGTAGCCTGTCTTTGTGCATCATTAAAATAAGCTGGAACAGTAATTACTGCTTTAGATACAGCTTGACCTAAATATTTTTCAGCAGTTTCTTTCATTTTTTGCAAAACAAAAGCAGATATTTGTGAAGGAGAATATTTTTTCCCTTTACCCTCAATCCAGGCTTCACCGTTATCTGATTTAATTATTTTAAAAGGAACTCTACCGATATCTTTTTTTACTGTCTCGTCTTCAAAAGATCTACCAATCAATCTTTTAGTTGCAAATATTGTATCTTGTGCATTAGTTACAGCTTGTCTTTTAGCTGGTTGCCCAATAAGTTTTTCATCATTTTCTAAAAAAGCGACTACAGAAGGTGTAGTTCTAGTACCTTCAGAGTTTTCTAAAACTTTAGCTTGTGAACCATCCATAATGGCTACACATGAATTTGTAGTTCCTAAGTCTATTCCAATTACTTTACTCATTTTAATTTCCTTTGATTGTTAACGTTTATATGGGTGTTTTTTTCTCTTCTACAAGGTTATTTCTCATCTTTTTTCTTGTCTTTTTCTTCACTTTTTGAGGTTTTTTTTCTTGCTACTGCTACTAAAGCTGGTCTTAATAATCTTTCTCCTAGCATATATCCTGTTTGAATTTCCTCGAGAATAGTGCCTGTTTCAACTTTTTCATCTTCTATTTGAGACATGGCCTGATGAAGATTTGGATCAAATTTACAATTTTGAGTTTGAATTTTTTTTATTCTATTTTTTTCAAATATAGACACTAAATCTTTTTCGATAATACTTATATTTTCTAAAAATTTATCTAAATCCTTATTGTTTTTGAGGATTTCATCATTTTTGATTGCTAGTTTTGCTCTTTGTAAATTATCTAAAATTGCTAAACTCTCTTTAGCAAAGTTAAAAGAACCAAACTCAAAAGCATCTTTTATTTCTTTCTCAAATCTTCGTCTTTGATTTTCAATTTCTGCTAAAGATCTTAACAATTTGTCTTCAGACTCAGAAAGTTTATCTTCTAATGATTTTTTCTTTATGGGCTCAGATCCAGATTTGTCCTCAGATTCCTTATCTTTTTGAGACGCACCTGTTTCTTTTTGATTATCTTCCATTATCATAATTGCTATATAGTGCTTAAAAACAAAAATACTAGAGATAAATGAAAAAAATTTTAATAGGAACCCACAATAAAGGAAAATTTAAAGAAATAAGCTATTTAATATCTAAAAAGATAAAAAAAATTTCTCCTAACCAATTAAAGATTGCAAGTCCAGAGGAGACAGGAAAAACATTTTCAGCAAACTCTAAATTAAAAGCAAAATACTTTTCTAAATTTGTCAAATTACCAGTCATATCTGATGACTCTGGACTTTGTATTAAAGCTCTTAATCAAAAACCAGGAATTTATTCAGCAAGATGGGCAAAAAAATATGGAAGTTTTTTAAAAGCAATGAAATTTATTTTAAAAAAAATGATAAAAAAAAAGAATAGATCAGCCATATTTATTTGTAGCTTAACTTTTAAATATCCAAAAGGAAAAATGGTAACAGTTGTAGGAAAAGTTAAAGGTTTTATTTCTTTTAAAATTATCGGTACCAAAGGATTTGGTTATGATCCTATATTTATTCCTTGCAATCACACAATTACTTTTGGGCAGATGAATAAACTAAAAAAAATAAAAATTGATCATAGGTATCAAGCTTTTAAAAAAATGAAAAAAAAGATTAGAATTTTATAAATTTTTTATTTTTTATTCTATATATATTTAAATCTTGTATTGTTTTTTTGTTTTCAAAGGTAAAAGTTCCTATTTTTCCTTTAATCTTACTTTTAAAAGTAAAATCATTCACTGAATTTATCTTTCCTTTTTTTTTCCAAGCATAATATATTAATCCCATTGCATCATAAGCCAATATAGTAATTTCACTTGGATAATTATTAAACATTTTGTAATAATTATTTTTATATTTTTTAAATTCTTTATAATTAACTGAAGGATAGTATAAGCTTTTTACAGTATTTTCGTAAAAGATACTCTCATCAAACCATTGATTTAGAGTAGTAATAAGAACTTTTTCTTGATCTACGTCGGTAAAGACTAAAGATGTTAATACACTCTTAAGACTATTTCCAAAGTCAATTATTATTACCGAGTCAAAATTTACATTACCTAGAGTGTATTTTTGCTCTAATTTTTCTAACTCACGTTTGGATTGTTCGTCTTCTTTATCTTCATAAATTTTTTTTCTCAACTCTAAGTTTTTTTTTCTTTGGGCGTAATTTGTCAAAACTTCAATTTCACCAGTTAATATTTTTGGGTCTGAACTATATTTAAAAATTTTATAATTTTTTAAATCTAATTTATCTAATTTTCTTTGAATAAAATCTTCATATTGGTTTTTAGGAAAAAGAATTACAGTCTTACTTTTTTTTTGTTCTTTAATAAATTTTTTTAAAGCTAGTATTTGTGACTCAAAGCTTATGCCAATACTAATTATATTATTTTGAAATTCAGGGTTTTTATTCGAAGGGGAAATAAATATTAAGTCATTAAATTTTTTAACTTCTTCAAAATCTTCATTATTGATTGGTCCAATAATGATATTAGCACCTTGAGACTTAATTTCTTTCACAGCATTATTTAATTTTTCTTTATTGCCATAACCAGAGTCTCTAGGAATTATAAAGACATTCTTATCGCCAATTTCGTCTAATGCTAATTGCAACGAATATAATAGAGAGTTGCCTAAATCCTTATACTCACCACTTAGAGGAGCCAATAGGCCAACTTTAAGTATATTATCATCTTCATTGCTAAATAGATTAGAATTAAAAAAAATTAATATATAGGTTATTATTAAAAAGAATTTTTTTTTCATAAAATGAAATTATCTATTAAAAGCTTATATATTGTTTCAACGCCTATTGGAAATCTTGATGATATAACTTTAAGAGCAATCGAAGTATTGAAAAACTCAGATATTATTCTTTGTGAGGACACTAGGCATTCCTTAAAGTTATTAAATCATTTAAAAATTAAAAAAAAATTAATCTCCTATCATAAATTTAACGAAAAAAAAGAACTACAAAAAATTATAAAATATTTAAATGAAGGCAAAATTTTGTCTTTAATTTCTGACGCCGGTACTCCAGCTATCTCCGACCCTGGTCGTTTGTTAATACAGACTTGTGTTGAAAAAGGTATAAAAGTCATTCCAATTCCTGGAGTGTCATCCGTGGTCGCTTCAATGAGCATCTCAGGCTTCAATGATCAATTCTTATTTTATGGATTTTTACCGAAAACAGAAAAAGAATTAGAAAAAATTTTATCTTCTTTATGTCAATATAGTTTTTCTCAAGTATTTTTTATTCCAGCTATAAAGGTAAACTTTTATATAAAAAAATTTAAAAAATTTTTTTCAGGAAGAAAAATAATGATAGCTAAAGAAATAACTAAGTTACATGAGTCATTTTACAGAGAGGATATTGATGAAATTAAACTGTTTAAAACTTCATTTAAAGGTGAGTTAACTATTGTAATATCAGAAAAAAAAATTAAAGATAAATTTTTTAATGAAATAGAGGTTATTAGAAAAGCAAAAATGTATTTAAAAAAATATAGTTTAAAAGACGTAGTAGAATTATTATTTGAGTCAGAGAAAATTAATAAAAAGAAAATTTATCAAATATGTTTAGATATAAAAAAAAATGAAAAAAATATTTAGTTTATTTTTAATTTTATTTCTAACCTCTTGTACTTCTGTGGGAAAATTTGGAACCGGAGTAGATATAACATTCGACCCTAGAACAATTGGAATGCAAATTGATGACACGATCATGCAAAAAAATTTAACTGCAAGGCTTGCTTTAACAGATAAAAAATATTTTTTATCTGTTCAATCAGAAGTAATCGATGGGAGAATTTTTTTATCTGGAAAAGTGGATAAACCTGAGGAAAAAATCAAAATAACCAAGCTTGCCTGGGAAACTAAGGGCGTCAGATCAGTTAAAAATGCTATTACAATTAAAGGTCAAACTAATTTTAAAAGTACAGCAAAAGATATTTTTATAACCAGTCAATTAAGATCTGCTTTAATATTTAATAAAAAGACAAAAGCAAGAAATTATACTTTAGAAACTATAAATAAAAATATTTATATATTTGGTATTGCTATGGATGAAAAAGAAAAAAAAGAAGTTATAAATGAAGCTAACAAAATATATGATGTAGAGAAAGTAATACCATCAATTTATTTGGCTACTGAACTAAGTCGAAATAAACTTTAATAATCAATTACATCCGAAGAGTAAGCTGCAACTGAGGCTAAATTCAAAATGTCTGATGTGCTTGATCTTAAAGGAGCTACCTCTATAGGTAGCCCAAGTCCTATTAATAAAGGCCCTATAAGTTTGGCACCACCATAAACTTTCATTAGTTTTGTGGAGATTGCAGCACTATGTAATGCAGGCATAATTAAGATATTGGCATTTCCAACAATTTTAGAAAAAGGATATGTTTCTTGATAAATTGGATTCAAAGCTACATCTGGTTGCATTTCTCCATCAAAATCAAAGTTTACTTTTTCTTTTTTTAATAATTCTATTGCATCTCTTACATGTTTAGTGTTTTTCGATATAGGATTGCCAAATGTAGAATGAGAAAGAAATGCAACTTTAGGATCAAACCCAAATAGTCTAGCAACACGTACACAAGATTTTGAAACATTTACTAATCTTTGAGGGGATGGAAAATCTTGCACATTTGTGTCAGCGACAAGAATTGTTTTTCCTTTGGAGTTTATCATAGTCATTCCAAAAATTTCTTCTCCCGGTCTTGGCTCTACAACCTTTTTTAATTTCTCTATAGAAGCAGCATAATGTCTTATATTTCCAGTGACCATTGCATCAGCATCTTTACAAGCAATCATAGAAGATCCCCAAGCTATACGATCATTTCTTACTAATCTGTCCACATCTCGCTCTAATTGGCCTTCTCGCTGTAATCTTTTGTATAAATGTTTTACGTATTTCTCTCTTTTTTCTTTGTCAGTTGAATTTACTATTTCAATTTTGTAATTTTCATCTAAACCAATTTTTTTTAATTGTTCTCTTATTCTTTTTTCAGCACCTATTAAAATAGGTGTACCAAGTTTATTTTTTCCAAATTCAATAGCCGCTTTAAGCATGTTTTCGTCTTCACCTTCAGCAAATATTACTTTTTTTGGATTTTTTCTTACTTTTGCATTGATACCCTGCATAAGTGACATAGATGGATCTAAACGATTTGTTAGTTCATCTTTATAAGCATCTAAATCTTTAATTTTTATTCTTGCTACTCCACTTTTCATAGCTGCTTCAGCGACAGCAGAGGGAATTACACTTATTAACCTGGGGTCAAAAGTTGAAGGAATTATATACTCTTTACCGTATTTTGGTCTGTCACCACCATATGCTGAAACAACTTCATCTGGCACATCTTCTCTAGCCAAAGATGCAATTGCTTTAGCCGCAGCAACCTTCATATCTTCGTTAATTATTTTTGCTCTTACATCCAGTGCTCCTCTAAATATATAAGGAAACCCAATAAGATTGTTCACTTGATTAGGGTAATCTGATCTACCGGTTGCTACTATGGCATCAGATCTAACTTCATTAATGATCTCAGGTTTGATTTCAGGGTCAGGATTTGCGCACGCAAAGATAATTGGATTGCTAGCCATTGATTTAATCATTTCTTTTGAAACCACATCTTTAGCAGATAAACCCAAAAAGACATCAGCATTTTTCATAGCCTCTTCTAATGTTCTTAATTTTGTTTTGGCTGCAAAAGCTGATTTAAATTGATCTATATTTTTTCTTCCTTCATAAATAATTCCTTTGCTGTCACACATGATAATATTTTCACTTTTAACTCCAGAACTTTTGAATAAATTGGTACAAGCTTGAGCAGAAGCCCCTGCTCCATTAATTACTACTTTTACTTTTTCAATTTTTTTCTTAGATATATCTAAAGCATTTATCAAAGCAGCTAGAGTAATAATTGCTGTTCCATGTTGATCATCGTGAAATATCGGAATGTCCAAAGTCTCTTTAAGTTTTTGTTCTATTATAAAACATTCAGGGGCAGCAATATCCTCAAGATTTATACCTCCAAATGTACCACTAATATTTTTAATCGTTTCAACTATAGAATCTACATTTTTATTATCAATTTCGATATCTATAGAATCAATATCGGCAAACCTTTTAAATAAAACAGATTTACCCTCCATTACTGGTTTTGAAGCAAGAGAACCAAGATTTCCTAGACCTAATATTGCAGAGCCATTACTAATGACAGCAACCAGATTCCCTTTACTAGTGTAGTCATAAGCAAGGTCAGGATTTTTAGCAATTTCCTTCACTGGGGCTGCAACTCCTGGAGAATATGCCAAAGATAAATCTCTCTTAGTTATAAGAGGCTTCGATGAGTTTATCTCAATTTTGCCTGACTTTCCTCTTATATGAAAATCAAGTGCTTCTTTATCTGAATAATGATCAATTTTAGATTTTTTTGTCATTTAAATTATGAGCATGTAATATAAATATTAATATTGCATTATTTATTTATTATTTGTGGCCTAATTTAGAATTTATATGAACTTGTTGTCATCAACATATGTTTTTAGTTTTTTTACCTTATTAAGTAGAATTTTAGGCTATCTCAGAGATATATTAATTGCAATATTTTTAGGAGCGTCAATTTTTGCTGATGCATTTTTCGTTGCTTTTAGACTTCCTAATACATTTAGACGACTGTTTGCAGAAGGAACTTTTAATGCTGCATTTATACCCAGCTATGTCTCTGAAAAAACTCAAAATCAAAAGAAAGGAAAAAAATTTGCTGATGAGGTCTTAAGTATATTAGTGCTTATTCTTTTTTTTATAGTTCTTCTTGCTGAAATATTTACTCCTTACTTAGTTTATTTAATTGCACCAGGTTTTTCTGAAGATAGTGAAAAATTTAATCTAGCTGTTCAATTTACAAGAATAACATTTCCCTTTCTTTTATTTGTAAGTATTTCATCTTTTTTTTCAGGGATTTTAAATTCTAATAATAGATTTGCAGCTGCAGCAGCTGCACCAATTATATTAAATATTATTTTAATATTAAGTCTTTTAATATCTTATTTTTTTAATTTAGATTTTGCTAAACAGTTATCATATGGAGTTTCTTTGGCTGGAATAATTCAATTATTTTTTCTAATGTTTTTTACAAAAAAATATTACGAACCATCTATTTTATTCAAAAATAGAATAAGCAGTAAAGTAAAATTCTTTTTTAAGAAACTTTTTCCAAGTATTATATCTTCGGGAGTTACACAAATAAATATTTTAGTTGGCACAATCATAGCCTCTTTTGAAGCAAGTGCGGTATCCTATCTTTATTATGCAGATCGTATTTATCAGATTAACTTAGCTATAGCAGGTATAGCAGTAGGAACTGTTTCCTTACCAGTTTTATCTAAAGCTTTTAAGCAGAAAAATATTTTGAAAATTTCAAATATTCAAAGTAGATCTGTAGAACTTTCACTTTTATTATCAATACCAGCAAGTTTGGGTTTAATCTTAGCTTCTAAAGAAATAGTAAATGCGTTATTTGGATATGGTTCTTTTACTATTGAAAATATTAATATGACAGCATTGGCTTTGAAATATTTTGGATACGGTATTCCAGCATTTGCTTTGATCAAGATCCTATCCAATTTCTTTTTTGCTAGAAACAATACAAAGACGCCATTTTATATTTCATCTTTTATTGTTTTATTAAATATTTTGATAAGCATTACTTTGTTTAATAAAGTTGGGTTTGTTATAATTCCTATTGCTACTTCTATTTCTACATGGCTTGGAGTGATAGTTTATATATATCTGCTCAATGATAAGAATTTTTTATTATTTAAAAGCTATTTACCTAAAAATATTTTCAAGATAATTTTAAATACAGCATTTATGTCTTTTCTTTTGATATTTGCATTAAATTATTATGCAGACTATTTAGACTATAATTATAAATATAAATCTGTTTATTTACTGATAATTGTTGGTTTTGTTGGTAGTGTTTATTTGATATTATGTTATTTGACAGGGATTTTAAAAACAAAAAACTTTAAAACAAATTAAAATGAGTAGTAAAAAATTAGTATTTTCAGGGGTACAGCCTACAGGGAACTTGCATTTAGGAAATTACCTTGGGGCAATAAAGAATTTCGTGTCGTTACAAAATGATATGAATTGTGTTTATTGTGTTGTTGATTTACATGCTATAACTACCTTTCAAAATCCAGATGAATTAAAAAATAATATTTTAGAGACTACAGCGAGTTTTTTGGCAACAGGACTAGACCCAAACAAAAGTATAATTTTTAATCAATCTTCAGTTTCAGCTCACTCAGAACTAGCTTGGATCTTCAATTGTGTATCTAAAGTTGGTTGGTTAAATAGAATGACACAATTTAAAGATAAAGCTGGGTCAGACAAAGAAAAAGCGAGTGTTGGACTTTATATTTATCCAAATTTAATGGCTGCCGATATCTTATTATATAAAGCCACACACGTTCCGGTTGGAGCTGACCAAAAACAACATTTAGAATTAACTAGGGATATAGCTCAAAAATTTAACAAAGATTTTAATTGTAAAGACTTTTTTCCTTTGCCAGAACCTCTAATTCTTAAAAATATTTCTAGAGTAATGAGTCTGAGGGATGGAACAAAAAAAATGAGCAAATCTGAAGAATCAGATTATTCTAGAATTAACCTTAAAGACAGCTCTGATGAAATTGTAAAAAAAATTAAGAAAGCTAAGTCAGACTCTGAGCCCATTCCAGATAATATAAAATCGTTAGAAAAAAAACCTGAAGCATTGAACCTTTTAACTATATATTCTGAAGTATCTAAAACTAACTTAGAAAAAGCTTTAATAGAAATGGCTGGAAAAGAATATTCCTATATAAAAGGTAAACTCGCAGATCTTTTAGTCGCTGAAATTTCACCCATAGGTAAAGAAATTGTTAAATTAATGAATGATAAGACACATTTAACGAAGATATTGAAAAAAGGGAGTGAAAAAGCCAGCATTAAAGCTGAGGAAAACCTAAAAAATATACGTGAAAAAGTTGGCTTGATATAATATATAATATTTAAATGATCCATACAGAGCCAACACCAAACCCTGAGTCTTTAAAGTTTTTGTCTGAAAACATTATTTCAGAAGTTGGGACTGAAGAATTTCAGAGAAAAGATATTAATAAAATTGCAAATCCTTTTATTAAAGAATTGCTAGAATTTAAAGGAGTAGAATTAGTCTTGCTCTCTAAAAATTTTTTATCAGTAAAAAAAACAAAGAATATTTCTTGGACTGAATTAAAACCTATGGTCATTTCTCATTTAAATCATTATTTTGAAAATAGTAATGACCCTATTTTGAAAAAAGAAAATTTTCAGAATACAAATAAAGATAATAAAGATAATAATGAGGATGATACAGTTAAAAAAATAATTGATGTTCTTGATACTAAAATTAGACCAGCAGTAGCAAGAGATGGAGGAGATATAAAATTCAAATCATTTGAAAAAGGGGTTGTTAAAGTTGAGCTACAAGGTAGTTGCTCAGGTTGCCCAAGTTCTTTAATGACACTTAAACAGGGGGTTCAAAATCTTTTAAAACATTATGTTAAAGAGGTAAACTCAGTAGAAGCAAACTAGTATGAAAAAAAAACTTACTTACAGAGATAAATTACTAGAACTTGCAAATATCTATAGCGTTAAAGAAATTCAAGACTATATTAAAAGTAAAAAAAACTTAACTTCTGGACAATTAGAATTAATTTTAAGAAAAAATAAAATAGTTATTCCTAAAGATTTTAAAACAAATTTTTTTAAAGAAAATATTTCTAAACCTTTATCTAAGGTTTCAAAACGTATTGACGACATAAAAGAAGATTCTTCGAAAGCAGTTAATAAAGTCTCAAGAAAGATAGTTTATTTCAAAGAAGATAGTTCTAGATCAATTTCTAGCTTTTTTTATAATTTTTGGAGATCTATTTTTAATTCAGGTCTAGGTTTCATTAACTTGATAACTAATTCTTTACAAAATCTTTGGAAATCTATCGGTAACGCAGGTCTTGGCTTCTTAAATATAATACCTAAATTAGGTCAAACTTATTCTAATTTTTTTTCAAATTTTTTTACAAACTTGTTTCACGGAATTTATAGTCAGCAAATTAATAAAGGTAAAACTGGTCGAGTTATTGTAAGTTTTTTTGTTATCGCCGGAATTATTACTGTTGTAATTTCTGGTGTCTCAACATTTTATGACTTTGATAAATCTACTAAAGATCAAGTAGTAAAAAAACAAATCCAAAAGCCAGTAGACAAAGCTGAAAAGAAAGTAAAAAAATCAATCGATAAAGCTGAAAAGAAAGTAAAAAAACCTTCAAATAAAATTGAAAAACAAGTAAAAAAACCCAAAACTAAGCCTAAGGAAAAAGTTGCTGAAGTTATTTTACCTGATTTAAACTTAAAAACTGAAACAGTATTAAATTTATTTAAAGATGTAGATTACAGTTTAAATAAAGTTAGGTTCGAAAAAATAGTAAAACCTATTTATTTTACTCAATTTCCCAAAGACTTAAATGCTATTCAAAGTAGCAAATTGAAAAAGGAAACTTTCATAAAAATTGTTCTTCCATTGATTGTCGCTGAAAATGAGAAAATATTATATGACAGAGAAAAATTAAAAAAAATTTCCTCAAAAAAATTTACTACTGATGGAGAAAAACAGTGGCTGAGACAAAAATTTTTAGAGTACAAAGTTAAAAAAGGAAGCGTAGAAGAGTTAACAAATAGATTAGATATAATTCCAAATTCTTTAGCTTTAGCTCAAGCTGCCAAAGAAAGTGGGTGGGGAACTTCTCGTTTTGCATTAGAAGGTAATGCTATATTTGGTCAATGGACTTGGGATGGATCAGGAATTGCGCCTTTAAATAGAGATAAATCTAAAAATCACAAAATATTAAAATTTCCAATTTTAAGGGCATCAGTAAAGGCTTATCAAAATAATTTAAATACTCATAAAAGTTACGTAAAATTTAGAGAAAAAAGAAAAGAACTTAGAAAAAAAAATAAAAAACTTAATGGTTTAGAATTATCAAAAACTTTAGGAAATTATGCTCAAACTGGAAATGAGTATATTAAAATTTTAGCACAAATTATTGTCCAAAATAGACTAATGGATTTTGAGCCAGTTAGACTAGCAAATTCTGGATCAAAAAAAAGAGAGCTTAATTTATAAAATTTATTTTTCAGCAATTACAAACTGAACACCTAACCAACGCCAAAACCCATCATTTTCTTTTAAGGAACAATTTATTCTACCTCGCTCACCAATAAATTTTTCTTCAATTTTTATCTCTAAAGTATTTTTTTCAACAAAAGAAATTTTAGAATTTCTCCATTTATCACCTTCATTGGAAAAACAGTTAATGTTTTCTAAGTTATTAATATTTTCTTTAAAAAAAATCTTAACATTTGGTGGGTTTTTTGATTGTAGTAAATATTTATCCTCTGGAATAATCTTTGTATATTTAAGAGGTAGAGTTTTTATTAGAGTTTTAAATCTATTTAACTCTCCATATTTTTCATTAATTGGAAATCTTGGTAACTCCCATAAATCTTTCGACTCATCAATCACACCTGAGTGTTGTCCAAAGGCATAGTCAAAACCAAGTTCTTTAATTATTCTTTTAAACTCTAAACTATATTCACCAAAGGGATATGAAAAAAATTTTGAATTACTTCCAAGTTTTTTATTGAAAATTTCAATTGATCTTAAAATATCATTTTTAATTACTTCTGGACTTTCATCAACAAGATATTCATGTGAATGACTATGGTTTCCAATTTCTACATTATCAGCGTTGTGTAATTCAAGAATCTGATCCCAATTCATATAATTAAAAGAACCAACCTCCCTGGTACTCACAAACAAGATAAAAGGTATTTTCTTTTCTTTAAGTATTGGCCATGCATTTTCATAAAATGATATTAAAGCATCATCTATTGTTAATAAAATTTTCCTTTTTTTTTTATTTTGATAGAGGCTTTCTTTGAAATTTATTGGACTAATAAATTCTATACCTTCATTTTCAATTAGTTTTAGCTGTTCTTTAAATATATCTAATTGTATATTTGTGGAAGGATATTTGCTTTCATTAAATCTATGGTACATTATTGATATCAAACCATAATCATCAAAACTTTTTAATTGAGAAGTAGAATATGATTTGTTTTGAGGAAATAAAAAAATTATAAATATAAAAATGATTGAAAATTTTTTAATAATAAGTTGCACAGGCAAAAATGATAAAATTGGTTTAAGAATAAATAATAATTTTTTTATCCATGATTTTCAAACTAAAATTAAAAATAACGAAACTCTAGTATCAACCATATTAAATTTTACCAATAAGCACAAAGCAAATATTGATGAAAATTTTACAGTTCTTGTGAACAATGGACCTGGCAGCTTTTCAACTATTAGAGTAGCTTTGGCAGTAGCAAAAGGAATTGAAATATCAAATAATGCAAAGTTATTTGGATTTAAGGATGAAGATTTATCTCAATTTAACCTTGAAAATATTGAAGTTTTAATTAATAAAAATTTAATTGAAAAAAAATTGATAAAACCAGTATATTTAAGTTAAATTAGTTTAGATATGAATGCTATAGAGGAAAAATGTAAATCAAAAGGAGTTAGATTAACTGATCAAAGAAAGATCATAGCTCAAGTAATGTCAGACTCTAAAGATAAATATGGCGCAAAAGATCATCCCGATGTCGATGAGCTGCATAAAAGAGTTAGTGAAATTGATAACAAGATTAGCATCGCAACAGTTTATAGAACTGTAAAATTGTTTGAAGAGTCTGGTATTGTGGAAAAACACGATTTTAAAGGTGGAAAGGCAAGATATGAAAAATCACCTGATGAACATCATGATCATTTAATAGATATCAATAGTGGAGAAATTGTAGAATTTGTTGATAAAGAAATTGAAAAGTTACAAGTCGAAGTAGCTAAAAAATTAGGTTATAAACTTGTTGATCACAAACTGGAGTTATACGGTTCAAAAATTAAAAAATAAATTGTCAAAAAAAATATTTATTAAAACACTAGGCTGTCAAATGAATGAATACGATAGTAATCGTATATTAGACCTAGTGAAAAAAATTAATTACTCTTCTACTAAAAATATAGAGGAAGCTAATTGTTATGTACTAAACACTTGTCACATTAGAGAAAAGGCTACTCAAAAAGTTTATCATGACATTGGAAGATTAAAAAAAGAATTTAGAAATAAAAAAAAACCAATCGTCTTAATAGCAGGATGTGTAGCTCAAGCCGAAGGAGAAATTTTATTAAAAAATGAAAAATATATTGATGCTGTTGTTGGGCCTCAGTCTTATCACAAAATAAACAGAATACTTTTAAATTTAGAAAATAAAAATGATAAAATAAATTCAACAGAATTTGAGGCAATAAGTAAATTTGATGAACTTAATGTAATAAAAAATTCTGATAGTCAAATATCATCCTTTTTAACTATTCAAGAAGGATGTGATAAATTTTGTAAATTTTGTGTTGTTCCTTATACTAGAGGACCTGAATATTCTAGATCTTTGTCTGAAATTCTAATTGAAGCGAAACAACTTGTTTACAATGGAGCTAAAGAAATCATTTTATTAGGGCAAAATGTTAATGCTTATCAATTTAAAGATAAAAAACTTTCAGATTTAATATATTTGTTAAGTGAAATTGAAGATTTAAAAAGAATAAGATACACCACATCTCATCCAAGAGATTTTACGGAAGATTTAATTGAAACACATCACAATTGTGAAAAATTAATGCCAATACTCCATTTACCAGTTCAAAGTGGTTCTTCAAAAATTTTAAAAAAGATGAATAGGAATCACACTGTAGAAGATTATTTACAAATAATTGAAAAACTCAAAGAAAAAAATTCATCTATAAAATTTTCAAGTGACTTTATTATTGCCTATCCGGAAGAAACCCAGGAAGATTTTGAAAAAACAATATCATTAATGAAAAAAGTTAAGTTCATTAATTCATATTCTTTTATATTTAGTCCTAGACCTGGAACACCAGCTGCAAATATGAAAGAAATAGACAAACAAGTTGCTAAAGATAGATTAAAAGTTTTTCAAAAAGTTTCTGATGATATAAAAAAAAATTATAGAAAAAAACTTATTAATTCTACTGCTAAAGTTTTATTTGAAAATAAAATTAAAAATGGAAACAAATTTTTTGGAAGAGATGAATATTTTAATTCTGTAATTGTAGAGAGTAATGATAATTTAATCGGAAAAACTAAAGTAGTAAAGTTTAATGAATGTAACCAAAATACTTTGTTTGGCAATCTTATATCGGATATGAAAAAAAGAGAGGAGTGTGCTGCATAAAATTTATGTCAGAGATAAGTAAACTAGATCAAAGATTGATTATTAAAAAAATAGATTCTGAAACAGTTAATATTCAAATTAATAGCAATGAGATGTTGATGGCTATAGTTGGTCAATTTAATCAAAATCTGAAGGAATTAGAAAAACTAACTAATACTATTATTTTTTTTAGAGGTAACTCTATCACTTGTAAGGGAAAAAAGAGAAATTTAGAAGAATTTTCAGAAGCAATTAAATTTTTAATCAACAAATACCTTTTGACTAATCTTGTAGAAAAGAGCGATATAGTATTATCAGTTAAAAAAAATATGAAACAAGAAGAGTCAAACATAAAATCGTTTCAACAATTAATTAAGACGCCTAGAAAATCAGTTATAGCAAGATCAGAAAAGCAATCAGATTATATAAAGGCGTTAAAAGAAAATGAAATTACCATGTCTCTTGGACCAGCAGGAACAGGAAAAAGTTTTTTAGCTGTTTCAGTAGCTGTCACCTTATTGCTAGAAAAAAAAATAGAAAGAGTGATACTATCAAGACCTGCTGTTGAAGCTGGAGAAAAACTTGGATTTTTGCCAGGAGATATGAAAGAAAAAGTCGACCCTTACTTAAGACCACTTTATGATGCTTTATATGAGTTATTTGGCGCAGATAAAATAGATAAAAAAATTGAGAGTGGAGAAATTGAAATTGCACCTTTAGCATTTATGAGAGGAAGGACATTAAAAAATTGTTTTGCAATTTTAGATGAAGCACAAAATGCAACTGAAACTCAAATAAAAATGTTTTTAACTAGGATAGGCGAAAACTCAAAATTGGCTGTTAATGGTGATCCATCTCAAATAGACTTAATAAATAAATCGCAGTCTGGTCTTATTAAATCAAAAGAAATTTTAAAAAATTTAAATGAAATTAAGATTATAGAATTTGATCATACAGATGTTGTTAGACATCCATTAGTTTCAAAGATTATTCGGGCTTATCAAAAAAAAAGCACTGATGATAAAGATTAATGTAATTTTAAATAATATAAGTTGGACAAAATATTTAAAAAATCCAAGTAGTTTTATTGATCAAAAATTAAGATCTCTTAATAAAAAAAATATTTCTTACAAAAAAAATATTTTGGTTTGTTCTTTATTATTATCTGGAACAAAAGAAATAAAGAAACTAAATAAAAAATTTAGAAATAAAGATAAATCTACAGATATATTGTCTTTCCCATTTTATAAAAGTGATGAATTAAAAAAAAAAATAAAAAAAGAAAAAGAAATTTATCTTGGAGACATAATAATTAATTTAAACAAAATTAAAAGTAAGAATAATAAAAGTAAGTTTTATGAAGAATTCAATAAGCTTTGGGTCCATGGGTTAATTCATTTATTTGGAAATAAACATTACAAAGAAAAAGATTTCAAAATTATGAATAAATTGGAAAAAAAATATTTAAAGCATTTAAATTAAATGTTAGAAAAAATTTTAAATAATAGGTTAATAATATTATACCTTCTTCCTTTTTCTTTAGGTTCTCTGACAGTCTTTTCATTTCAGCCTTTTAATTTTTCATTTATAAATTTTATATTATTTCCTGTTTTATTTTTTCTTCTTGTTTATATAAAAAAAAAATCCAAAAGCATTTATAGAAAGAAACCGTATCATAGAAATTTATTTTTGACTGGTTTTCTCTTTGGATTTGGTTTTTATTTATGTGGGATTTTTTGGATTACTTATTCTTTAACTTTTGATGATAGTTTTAAGTTTTTGATTCCAGTCGCTTTAATATTTATACCTTTTTTCTTAAGTATCTTTACAGGCTTAACCACTTTAATGGTTGGAAGATTTTTAAGTTATAATTTTTCATCAATTTTATTATTTTCTGGAGCTTTTGCTTTATCTGATTATTTGAGAAGTAAAATTTTAACAGGTTTCCCTTGGAATTTATGGAGCTATAGTTGGTCTTGGCTTATTGAAGTCTTACAAATTATTAATCTTTTCGGTTTATTTGCTTTTAATCTAATAGTTATAACAATTTTTACAATACCAGCGTCACTTTTTTTTAACAGTAGTTTCAATAAAAAAATCTTAACAACAAGTTTGACATTTTTATTTATTTTTTCAGTTTATATTTACGGAACTTTTTCAATTAATAAAAATAAAGCATTAGAAAATTATCTAAATGATAACAAAAAAATTTATACTAAAATTATATCTCCTAATTTTAAATTAGAATATAATTCATCTATACAGGAAGTAGAAAAAAAATTAAACAAACTCATTAGATATAGCGACCCAGATCCTGACAGAGAAACTTTATTTATTTGGCCTGAAGGTATTTTTGCAGGCTTTAGCTACAATGAAATTTATCAATTCAATAATTTGATTAGAAGTAAGTTTAATAAAAATCATTTAATTTTATTAGGAATAAATACATTAGATAAAAATTCTGGAGATTATTTTAATAGCTTAATTGTTCTAAATAATAATTTTCAAATATTACATCGATATAATAAGAAAAAATTGGTTCCTTTTGGAGAGTTTCTACCTTTCGAAATGTTATTAAGTAATTTAGGTTTGAAGAAGATTACTCAAGGTCATGGATCTTTTTTAAAAGGAAAAAAACAAGCCAATTTTATATTTAATAATTTGAATATTTTACCTTTGATTTGTTATGAAATTATTTTTACAGAGCTTACTCAAAAAGCGAATAAAGAAACTAATTTAATAGTAAATATTTCTGAGGATGGTTGGTTTGGTAATTCAATTGGTCCTTATCAACATTTTGCGAAAGCAATTTATAGATCAATTGAAAATGATGTATATTTAGTAAGATCTGCAAACAAAGGAATCAGTGCGATTATAAGTAATAAAGGTGAAATTATTAAACAACTAAATATTAACGAAACAGGGAGTATTGAAATGGATATTCCTCTAATAAATTCAAAATATAAAAATAAAAATGATTTGATATTTTTTATTCTTTTATTTACATATCTAATTATCTTTATAATTTTTAAAAAAAAAAATAATGGAAAAAAATAAATATTTATTTACAAGTGAATCTGTTTCTGAAGGACACCCTGATAAAGTTTGTGACAGAATCTCAGATATGATTGTAGACTCTTATTTAACAAAAGATCCTTTTTCACGAGTAGCCTGTGAAACACTTACCACAACAAACAAAGTTGTTTTAGCTGGAGAGACTCGAGGCCCAAAAATAAATCAAGAGGAAATAATTACTAAAGTAAGAGAGTGTATTAAAGATATTGGTTATGACCAAGAGGGATTTAGCTGGAAATCAGCCAATATAGAAACTTTTTTACATGAGCAATCTAGCGATATCGCTATGGGTGTAGACTCAAAAGATAATAAAGATGAGGGTGCAGGAGATCAAGGAATTATGTTTGGTTATGCTTGTACTGAAACAGAAGATTTAATGCCAGCACCAATTCATTTTTCTCATAAGATTTTAAGATTAATGGCTGAAGATAGAAAAAAAGGTTTAATTCAAGGAATTGAACCAGACTCCAAGAGTCAAGTAACAATGTTGTATGAAGATAATAGACCAACTAAAGTAACTTCAGTAGTAATATCTACACAACATTCAAAAGACTTAAATCAAAATAAGGTTAGAGATTTAGTATTACCATATATTAGAAAATCTATTCCCGAAGAATATATTAAAGATTTAGATCCTAAAGAAATTTATATTAATCCAACTGGTCAATTTGTTATTGGTGGACCAGACGGAGATACTGGTTTAACTGGAAGAAAAATAATAGTAGATACTTATGGAGGAGCTGCTCCTCATGGTGGAGGTGCTTTTTCAGGAAAAGATCCTACTAAAGTTGATAGATCAGCTGCTTATGCAGCTAGATATTTAGCTAAAAATATTGTGTCAGCAGGTGTTTCTAAAAAGTGTTTAATACAATTAGCTTATGCCATTGGAGTTTCTAAACCTTTATCTATTTTCATAAAATTAGCAGACGGAGATGATGAGAAAGTTTATAATGTTAAAAAAATTATTGATCAAAATTTTAACTTATCTCCAAGAGGAATTAGAGAAATGTTGAAGCTAAACAACCCCATTTATGAAACTACCTCTGCTTATGGACATTTTGGAAGAAAACCTTCGGATAGAGGTGAATTTTCATGGGAAAAAATAGATAAAGCAGATTTATTTAAATTGTAATCTTGAAAAAACCATAATTATCACTAATATAGTTATTATTACTGTTAATTATTGAAATGGGCTTAAGCCCATTTTTTTTTACAAGGGATAAAAAATGTTAAATAAAGGATTAGATAAATTAGAACTTCTTAGAATTGTAGACGCAGTAGCAAATGAAAAGTCTATAGATAAAGAACTTGTTATCGGTTCAATGGAAAGCGCTATTCAAAAAGCTGCTTTGACTAAATTTGGAAGCGATAACAATATTGAAGTGATAATCGATAGGGAAAGTGGAGACATTAAGATTCAAAAAGTTTTAGATATTGTAGAAAATGTAGAAGACTCAGCCAGGGAAATTACCTTGAATGATGCAAAAAAAATTAATGCAAACACTGATTTAAAAATTGGAGATAAAATAGTAGAGGAATTACCCCAAGTAGATTTTGGAAGAATTGCTGCTCAGAGTGCTAAACAAGTTATAAGCTCTAGAGTAAGAGAAGCAGAAAAAAATAGACAGTATGAAGATTTCATAGATAAACAAGGACAAATACTTAGCGGTATTATTAAAAGATTGGAGTACGGAAATGTCATCGTAGACCTAGGAAAAGCAGAAGGAGTAATCAAAAAAGATGAGCTTATATCCAGAGAGATTTTAAAGACAGGGGATAGAGTAAAAGCTTATTGTTATGAAGTAAGAAAAGAATTAAAAGGCCATCAAATATTTTTATCTAGGGCACATCCTCAATTTCTTGCAAAATTATTTTTTCAGGAAGTCCCAGAAATTTATGAGGGAACTATAGAAATAAAATCTGTGGCAAGGGACCCAGGAAGTAGAGCTAAAATTTGTGTCCATTCTCAAGATTCATCTATAGATCCAGTAGGAGCATGCGTTGGAATGAGAGGAAGCAGAGTTCAAACAATAGTTAATGAATTACATGGTGAAAAAATTGATATAATTAAATGGACAGAGGATTTACCTACATTGATATCAGAATCTCTTTCTCCTGCAGAAATTCAAAGAGTATTAATAGATCAAGAAAATAAAAGAATTGATATTATTTTGACAGAGGAAAATTTAAGTAAAGCTATTGGTCGTAGAGGACAAAATGTAAGGTTAGCTTCAAAATTAACTAATTATGAAATAGATATATTAACAGAAAAAGAAGATTCAGAGAGAAGACAAGCAGAATTTAAAGATAGGACGGAGATGCTAGTTAAAAATTTAGAAGTAGATGAAACACTTGGACAACTTTTAGTATCAGAAGGATTCCCTACCATTGAAGATATTGCTCAATCTTCATCGGAAGACATTTCAAAAATTGATGCTATTGATGAAGAAACAGCAAAAGAATTAATTAATAGATCTAAAGAAACTTTAGTTAAAGAAAAAGAAGCGGTAGCAGAAAAATTAAAAGAATTAGGAGTTGAAGAATCATTAATTAACTTAAAAAATATGACTCAAGGTATGCTTGTAATCTTAGGACAAAAAAATATTAAAAAATTAAGTGATTTTGCTGACTTATCTTCTGACGAATTAATTGGCGGTTACGATGAAATTAAAGGAAAGAAAATTAGAATAGAAGGATATTTGGAGGAATTTTCCTTATCTAGAAAAGAAGCTGATGAGTTAATTATGTCAGCTAGAGAGATTGTGTACAAGTAATGTTATGGAAAAAGATAAAAAGAAGACACTCACTATTTCATCAAATTTTAAAAAAACTATTGATACAAGCGCTTTAACCACAGGCGGAAAAAAATCTTTTGAAGTAAAAAAGAAGAAATTTTTCAAAGAAGATAAATTATCAAATAAATTTACCAATAAGAATATTAATCAAAAACCACAATCTAATTTAAAAAAGAAGAATTTTGCTAGAAAGTTTGTCGAGCAGCAGGCTACTAAAGACTTTATTAAAAAAGAAAATAAACCAACTGGTAAAAGTAAACTAAAATTAAAGAACCCTGTAGATAAAAGAGATTTCAAATTAACTGTTTCCAGAGCCTTAAACGTTGAAGAAATTGAAATCAAACAAAGAAGTTTAGCCTCAGTAAAAAGAGCACGTCTAAAAGAGAAGAAAAACAAACCAGAAGGAGAAGAAAAGAAAGAATTTAAAAAAGTAATCAGAGACGTGAAAATACCAGAACAAATTACGATACAAGAATTATCAAATCGAATGGCAGAGAAATCTAGCGATATTATCAAATTTTTATTTAATATGAAGGTAATTGCCACCATCAATCATAATATTGATAAGGATACCGCAGAATATATTGTAAAAGAGTTTGGTCATAAACCTATATTAGAGGATCAGCCATCTTTACAAACTAGTAAAGTAAAAGAGAAATTAAAAGGTGATGAACAAATTAGACCACCAGTTGTCACAATAATGGGACACGTAGATCATGGAAAAACATCTTTATTAGACTCATTAAGAGACACTAACGTAGTTTCAGGGGAATTTGGCGGGATAACTCAACATATTGGTGCTTATCAAGTTAAAACCGAAGAAAATAAAATGATCACTTTTATCGATACACCAGGGCATGCAGCATTTACAGAGATGCGAGCTCGTGGATCAAAAATAACTGATATAGTAGTGCTCGTTGTAGCTGCCGATGATGGAATAAAACCTCAAACAATTGAAGCTATTAAACACGCTAAAGCAGCAAAAGTTCCAATAATAGTAGCTATTAACAAATGTGATTTACCTGAAAAAAATATTAGTAAAATTAAAAATGAAATGATGCAATACGAACTAATTGCTGAAGACCTAAGCGGGGAAACATTGTTTGTCGAGGTCTCTGCTTTAAAAAAGATAAATTTAGATAAACTTAAAGAAAGTATTTTATTACAGTCTGAAATTTTGGATTTAAAAGCTTCATTTTCAGGGCAGGCTAAAGGTGTAGTAATTGAGTCAAAAATAGATAAGGGAAAAGGCCCAGTATCTACAATTCTAATTAGTAGTGGAAAATTAAAAAGAGGAGACTTTTTTATATGTGGAGATACTTGGGGAAAAATAAGAGCAATGATTAATTATGAAGGAAAAAATATTGATGAGGCTTTACCATCTATGCCAGTTGAAATACTTGGTATGAATAGTTCAGCTTTTGCTGGAGCAGAGTTTCTAGTAACAAAAGATGAAGATGAAGCTAAAGAAATGGTTGCATTTAAAAAGAATAATTCTACACAAAGCAAATTATTAGCTAAGGATAAAACAACACTTTTTGATAATACAAAACAAAAAGATGAACTAAATATAATCATTAAATCTGATGTTCAAGGATCCAATGAAGCTTTAAAGATGGCAATAAATAAAATTAAACATGAAGAAGTAGAGGCAAAAATAATTTTATCAGATATTGGAATGATAAACGAGACAGACGTTTCTTTAGCTAAAGCATCTAATGCTATTCTTATTGGTTTTAACGTAAAACCAAATAGAGAAGCTAAGAAATTGGCAACTGAGCAAAAAATTGATATAAAATATTTTAACATAATTTATGAAGCAATTGAGTATGTAGAAAAATCTTTATCTGGTTTGCTTGAACCAGACGTAAAAGAAACAGTTATAGGTTCGGCAGAAATACAAAAGATATTTAAAGTTTCAAAAGCTGGAAAAATTGCAGGATCAAAAGTAATTAATGGAGAAATAAAAAGTAAATCTAAAGCTAGAATTATAAGAGATGGTGTAGTTGTATATAGTGGAGAAATTCAAAGTATTTTTAGAGAAAAAAATCAAGTTAAAGAAGTAGGAGCAGGCTTAGAATGTGGAATAAGTCTTAAAGATTTCATAGATTTTAAAGAAAAAGATGTAATAGAGTCTTATCTTGCAGAAAAAATTGAACGGACAATATAATGGGAAATCAAACATCATCTCGAACTTATAGCCAAAGACAATTAAGAGTAGGTGAATTAGTTAAGCAAAATTTAGGAGAGTTGTTTATTAGAAATGAGGCTAAAATACCCTCAATAAATTCAAAATTGATTACCGTAACTGAGGTCAGAATGACCCCTGATCTAAAAACCGCTAGAGCATATGTAATACCATTGGGTGGGGTAGACATGAAAGAAACAGTAAGGATCTTGACGGAATACTCTCATCTTGTTAGAAGAGCTCTGTCTAAAAGGCTAGATATTAAGTTTCTTCCTAAACTCACATTTGTAGAAGATAACTCATTTGAATATGCTGAAAAGATTGAAAGAATTATTAAAAAAATAAAGATAAATGATACAGAAAAAAAAAGATATAATTAAATCACTGGCAATTCACAGTAAAGATGTAGGCTCAACAGAAATACAAATTGGTCTATTGACTAATAAAATTACTAAACTTTCAGAACATTTTAAAAAATCAAAGAAAGACAAACACTCTACACTAGGATTAACAAAATCAGTTAATAAAAGAAAAAAGCTTTTAGTTTATCTTAAAAAGAAAAATCCAGATTCTTATCAAAAAGTAATCAAACAATTAAATTTAAGGAAATAATGTTTAAAACACACAAAGAAGAAATAAAAATAAATGGAAAATTAATCACTTTAGAAACAGGAAAAATTGCTCGTCAAGCTGATGGCGCAATCATTGCTACTTGCGGTGAGACCGTTGTTATTGCTACAGCTGTAGGAGCCAAAAAATTAAATGAAGGTCAAGACTATTTTCCTCTATCAGTAAACTATCAAGAAAAATATTATGCAGCTGGAAAGATCCCTGGAGGTTATTTTAAAAGAGAAGCTAGGCCTACTGAGGCAGAGACATTAATATCTAGACTAATTGACAGACCAATTAGGCCATTATTTCCATCCAACTTTATGAACGAGGTACAGTTATTACCTACTGTTTTATCTTATGATGGAGAAAATCAACCAGATATTTTGTCAATAATAGCATCCTCTGCAGCTTTAGCGATTTCTGGACTTCCTTTTCAAGGACCCATAGCAGCTAGTAGAGTTGGTTACAAAAATAAAAAATATTTGCTAAATCCTTCACCAACTGAATTAGAAGATTCTGAGTTAGATCTGGTTGTTGCGGGGACTAAAGATGCTGTACTAATGGTAGAGTCCGAAACATCTGGTTTATCTGAAAAAGTAATGTTGGAAGCAGTAAAATTTGGACATGAAAATTTTATTTCAATTATAAAAGCAATAGAGTCATTAGCTAAAAAAGCAGGAAAACCTAAGTGGGAAATTGAAGAAGTTGATCACTCAGAAGTAAAAAAGAAGATAACAAATGCATTTGAGTCAGATTTAAGAAAAGCATTTAAAGAAATTGATAAAAAAAAAAGATCAACTGCAATATCTGAAATAGATACAAAATGTAAGGAAATGTTTAAAGAAGATGAGAATGTAACAGAAAATCAGGCTATGTCAGAATTAAAGTCTCTAGAAAAAGATATTGTTAGAACAGCAATTTTAAAAGATGGTAAGAGAATAGATGGAAGAGGCTTAGCAGATGTTAGACAGATAAAATGTGAAGTAGGAATTTTACCTAGAACTCATGGATCTGCTTTATTTACGAGAGGAGAAACTCAAGCTTTGGTAGTTACTACTTTAGGAATGACTGATGATGAGCAAAGATTAGAAAGCCTAGATGGTATGAAAAGATCAAATTTTATGCTTCATTATAATTTTCCTCCATTTTCTGTGGGTGAATGTGGAAGAATAGGCACAGGTAGAAGAGAAATAGGTCATGGTAAACTAGCATGGAGAGCTATCAATTCTTCTTTGCCAAAAAAAGAAAATTTTCCTTACACTTTAAGAGTAGTTTCTGAAATCACAGAGTCCAACGGATCTTCTTCAATGGCAACAGTTTGTGGGACTTCTTTATCTTTAATGGATGCAGGAGTACCTATAAAAGAACCTGTAGCAGGTATAGCAATGGGTTTAATTAAAGAGAAAGATAAATTTTCTGTATTATCAGATATTTTAGGTGACGAAGATCATTTAGGTGATATGGATTTCAAGGTTGCTGGTACAAAAGATGGGATTACTTCCCTTCAAATGGATATTAAGATTACAGGTATAACATTTGAAATCATGGAAAAAGCCTTGGACCAAGCTAAAGCTGGCAGAGAACATATTTTAGGTGAGATGAATAAAGCTATAAAATCCTCAAGAAAAGAATTTTCAAAACATACACCTAAAATGGAGACTATAAAAGTTGATAAAAAAGATATTGCTACAGTTATAGGCAAAGGAGGAGCTACTATTAGAGAAATAGTTGAGACATCTGGGGCTAAAGTCGATGTAAAAGATACTGGAGAAGTTACTGTAGCAGCACCTGATGAGCTATCCAGAAATAAAGCTTTAGAATTTATAAAAAATCTTGTTGCCAAACCTGAAATGGGTAAAATTTACAAAGGAAAAGTTGTAAAAATCATGGAATTTGGAGCTTTCGTAAATTTCTTAGGTAAACAAGACGGATTGGTACATATTTCAGAGCTCGCTTCTAAGAGAGTTGAAAAAGTTGGGGATGTCGTAAAAGAAGGAGATGAGGTATCAGTTAAAGTTGTTGGATTTGACAGAGGAAAAGTTAAACTTTCCATGAAACAGACAGTTTAATCTTTTATAAATTATTAAGAAACTTTATCTAAAAAATTTGAAAGACATTGATTATATATCTAAAAATTCTGAATTAGAAAAACGGGCATCTGCAAGACTTGAAATTCAAGAAGTTTTTAGAAACGGAAAAAATTTTCAAAATACGATTAATTTTTTAACTAAACAAAGTTTCCTTCATTATAAAAGTATAATAGATCTTATTTCTTATCAAAAAGATGATTTATATCCTATTGGATATATAATGCTAAATAAAAGTAATGCCATTGTTGGTTTTGTTGGGAGTTGGTTCTCTAAGCGCAAAATTGAAAATCAAGAATGCACTTTTTGTAATATACATTCCTGGATAGTTGAACAAGAATACAGAATTTACTCGTTTTATTTAATTTCTTTATTAAATAAAAAAGACATTAATCTAACTGCATATACTCCAGTTGAATCTTTAAAAGGACTATTGGAAAAATATGGTTTTAAAAAAAAAGAAATTATTTATAAAGTCATTTTCAATTTAGGTCTTTTTAAATTTTTAAAAAAGGAATACGAAATAATTGAAGATAAAAAAGATATTGAAAATAAACTTTCTAAAACTAGTCTAGATATTCATAATCTGTATAATAATAAAGTTTATAAGAGTTTTTTAATTAGAAATATTAATGAAGAAGATGAATTATTTGTTATTGGCTGTGTTTTAAGAAAGAAAGGACTAAAAATATTCAATCTTTTTTATATTTCTAATATTGATTATTTTCAAAAACATTATAATGAAATTTTAAATACTATTTCTAAAAGATTAAATGTATATTTTTTTTCAGAATATGATTTAGGAAATGAAAAAAATTTTTTTCCAGATAAAATTATACTTTCAAAATCTAAAAAAAAGACAATTTACTTAAAAACTAAAAATGAAATAAGTAATTTAGAGCTTTTAAACTCAGATTTAATTATTTAGTTGTTTTAATGCTGAAAATTTTAATTTAAAATTAAATATGTTTAGTGATTTAAAAAATTATATAAAAAAAAATACTGGTCTTCTAATAAGACTTGACGATATTTCCGAAAATATGGAATGGAAATATATGGATAAGTGCGAGATATTATTTGATAAACTTAATATCAAACCGCTTTTAGGTGTCATACCTTTTAATAAAGACCCTGAACTATTAAATTATCCTAGAAATCAAAATTTCTGGAATAGAGTAAAAAGTTGGGAAAGAAAAGGTTGGGAAATATCAATGCACGGGTATTCACATTTATATGATCATCAAACTAAAAAAAAAGATATTTTTAATTATGGCGGTGAGTCTGAATTTTATGGTGTAAGTTATGAAAATCAAAAAAAAAAAATAGATCATGGATTAGAAAAGTTTAAAGAAAAAGATATTTCAGTAAGATCTTTTTTTGCACCTAATCACACTTATGATTTAAACACATTAAAAGCATTAAAAAGCTCTGGAATTAAAATCGTAATTGATGGTTATGGATTGTTTCCATATCGCAAATATGATTTACTTTTCGTACCTCAGCTTTTTTATAGAGAGATAATCTTACCGTTCGGTATTCAATCTACTCAAATCCATTTAAATTATTGGGATGACAAGTATTTTTTAAAATTTGAGAAATTTATTAACAAATATTACAAAAAAATTATAGAACTAGATTATATTTTGAGTTTAAAAGAATCAAACTTTTTTGAAAAAACTATAAATTTTTCAGTTGAAAAAACTCTTAAAACTTTAAGAGTGATAAAAAGAATATATTAAATTTTATATTCAAAATTTTGTGAGCTTTTATTTACCTGAAGTTCAAATGCCCCATTGCGCAAATGAAAATTTCTTGCCATATCAGTTAAGGGAGATAAAGTAACTAATCTATTTAAATGATTTGATTTTTTAATTTTTTTGAAAACTTCTTTTACAATTAATTTTCCACCACCTTTTTTTTTTGACCAAACAGTATAAGCTATTGCAATTTTTCCCACATTTCGATCTCTAAGTGCACTTTGTAAGTGAGCATCTTTACTCATTAAATCTAATTCTTCAATTGTCTTTGGAATTTCGTTTACAAATCCAAAACACATAATAGCACAAATTTCTTTTTTATATTTTACTCCAAAAATTTTACGTCCATAGCTAGTTCTGAAACTATTATCAAGCTCTGGTCTAATTGGATCTTCTTCAGAGTTACATGATTTTAATTCAACCAACTCGGCTCCTTTTACCCATTCAAAAAAATTATCTAATTTTTCTTTTACTTTAAGATTAAATTTTTTCATTGAATATTTTTAACAAAATTAAATATAAGTTTTATGAAGATTTATTGAAATTTAGATATGCATTTTTTGCAGGTTAAGACATATTTTTTGGGTTAGGCATACCAACTTTATTGTAACCTGCATCCACATAGTGTATTTCCCCAGTAACACCACCAGCAAGATCGCTTAAAAGATATAAAGCAGAATTCCCAACATCTTGAATATCAACGTTTCTTTTTAAAAAAGAATGATCTTCATTCCATTTATATAAAAATTTTGCATCGCCTATGGCAGAAGCCGCCAAAGTTTTTATAGGACCGGCGCTAATAGCATTTACTCTAATTTTTTTTGTTCCAAGATCTCTAGCTAAATATTTTACACTTGTCTCTAGCGCTGATTTACAAACACCCATAACATTATAATTAGGAATAGTTTTAGTTGACTCATATGTTAAAGTTAACATGCTTCCACCTTTTTTCATTATTTTTGATGACTCTTTTGCAACTTCTGTAAAAGAAAAACAAGAGATTAACATACTTTTTAAAAAATTCTCTCTTGAGGTATTTAGATACTCACCAGACAATTCAGATTTATCAGAAAAAGCCACAGCATGAACAATAAAATCTATTTCATTCCATTTTTCTTTTATATCCTCAAATAGTTTAATTATTTCTTCTTTATTTTCAACGTTACAACTCAAAGTAAATTCTGAATTTAAAGATTTTGCTAATGGAATAACTCTTTTTTTTAAGGCGTCTCCTAAATAAGTAAATGCTAATTCAGCTCCTGCTTCTGCAAGTTTTTGAGAAATACCCCAAGCAATTGATCGCTCGTTAGCAACACCCATAATTAGCCCTTTTTTACCTTTCATTAAACTCATAATTATACTTTCTCAAAAATTAGGGTAGCGTTTGTTCCCCCAAAGCCAAAGCTATTTGACATAACAGAATTTAATTTAATGTCAGTTTCAGTTTTAGTAATTATTGGAAATTTTTTTGCTTCCTCGTCTATTTCATTAATATTAGCGGACCCTGTAATAAAATTATTTTTCATCATTATAAGACAGTAAATTGCTTCATGCACAGAGGCGGCCCCCAAAGGATGACCAGATAAAGATTTTGTAGAGCTTATCTTAGGAAGTTTTTCTTTAAATGTATCATTAACAGCTTTTAATTCAGTGATGTCTCCCACAGGAGTAGATGTTCCATGAGTATTTATATACTCTATTTTATTTCTTGAAGTTTTTAATGCCATTTGCATACATCTTACAGCGCCTTCTCCTGATGGAGCCACCATATCATATCCATCCGATGTTGCTCCATATCCTGTAATTTCAGCATAAATTTTAGCACCTCTTGCTTTTGCATGCTCGTATTCTTCTAGTACAAGAACACCTCCCCCTCCAGCAATTACAAATCCATCTCTTGTTTTATCATACGCTCTCGAAGCTTTTTCTGGTGTATCATTATATTTTGATGACAAGGCTGTCATAGCATCAAACATAGCTGTCATAGCCCAGTGTATTTCTTCACTACCTCCAGCGAACATAACACTCTGTTTTCCTGACTGAATTAATTCAACCGAGTTTCCAATACAGTGACCACTAGTTGCACAAGCAGAACTCATCGTATAATTAACTCCTTTTATCTTAAAAGGAACAGCTAAAGTTGCTGAGGCTGTGCTAGCCATAGTTCTAGGCACTATAAATGGTCCCATTAATTTAGGTGTTTTTGCTCTAGTTTTATCTGCAGCTAAAATGACGTTTTCAATTGAAGGTCCGCCAGATCCCATAACAATCCCTGTTGAAACGTTACTTACATCTTTTTCTTCTAATCCAGAGTCTTTAACTGCTTCTTTCATAGCAATATAATTATAAGCAGATCCTGAACCCATAAATCTAATAGTTTTTCTATCGACATGATCTTGAAGTTTGATATTAGGTTTTCCATGAATATGACTTTTTAAATTATGTTCTTTATATTCTTCACAGTATGATATTCCTGATTTTGAATTTAGAAGGGAATGATAAACCTCTTCCTGGTTGTTTCCTAGACAAGATACTATCCCTATACCTGTTACGACTACTCTTTTCATGATTTAAACAATCCAACTTTTAAGTTTTCTGCTGTATAAATTATTTTTCCATCAGCGCTTAATATACCATTAGCAAGACCAACTACAGCACCTTCTTTTTTTAAAATTCTTTTCATATTTATTTCATAAGTTGCCATTTTGACTTTTTTTAGAACTT
>NHGD01000015.1 GCA_002170125.1 Candidatus Pelagibacter sp. TMED128 | reverse complement strand
GCAAAAATAGCATTAGTCGTTGCATCTTATATAGGAGCTGCATATTGGTTCACATCCTCAACTTCTTTTGCAAATCCTGCNGGAACGATTGGAAGAATGTTTTCAAATAGCTTTGCTGGTATAAATCCAGAAAACGTACTTTATTTTTGTATTGCACAAATAATTGGAGGCATTTTTGCTTTCTTAATTTATAGATATTTCTTCAAAACTAATTAAAAACTAGTTTCGTTGTAAAATCTTTTGCATTCTTAGAATAATATATATTGCTTAGCTCCCTACTCAATCTAAAAGCTATTTCGTCTGAAATTGAAATTGATTCTTTTAAATTATTTGTTTTAAAGGAAACCATAAGAGAATTATCTTCTTCAACAATTATAAGATCGGAAATGGAATCTTGCAGAAGGTTCCTTATGAACAACTCTATCTCTTCAATATTTGATGATTGGCTTAATGCATTATTGCCAAGTAATTCTGCCTTTGANACAACATATTCATAATCAGATTTAGCTTTATCTAATTGTTTTGATGAGAAATTCAAATTCGTAGTAATATTATTTATNAAATAAGACAATACACCGATACCAATCAAAAATAATGCAATAAAGATTAAATTTTTTTCTCTTTTATTAAGACTATTTAACAAATTATTCATCTTTTAACTCAATTTTAATTTCACCTGAAATTTTACTATTTTCATTAATTGTATTCTCATCGATGATGTTTACATTAAATCTATCAACAGTATTCTTAACTACTTCATATTGCATTTTAGGTAATTCTAATAAATTTAAAGTTGCCTGATTTAATTTAATATCAATTTCAACAGATTCTATATACTTCTCACCCAAGGAAATTAAAAAGCCATAATTTTGAAATTTTGATTTATTTTTTGAAGGTTGTAACTTTGATGATCCGGGTATTTGTTCAATTAATTGGTCAATTTGAATCTTTGGGGTGACAATTCTATTTGTATTTTTATCAATCATTTTAAAAATATTAAATATTTCAGTTTCATAAATATCAATCTGCTTATTGTTTTGAGCAATAAGGATATACGGTAAAGCAACTAATGAAGTTAACATCAAAAGACATACATAAAGCTCAACTTTAGAAAAATTAAACTTATTAAAAATATTTTTAAATGAGAATTCAAACCTAAAAAGATTTGGCAGATTGTCGTTCATTGATAAGAAAAATTGTTCAATAGAACCGCCTTTGCTGTTTTTATAACCCCCAAGTTCTTTTATTGGTATATTGGTAAAAANATTAGGTTCAAAATTAATATATTTCGATTCAACCATTTCTAGATATTGTGTTAATGATTCAAAATCTGTTGAAGAGCCAGTCCCATCANCAAATGAAAACAGAAAACTATTATTGAATTCAGTAATAGTATTGATATCAATATTCTTATTTAAAAAATAATCAGGTACTAAAATTACTTTGCACTTTAATTTATTAAGAGAAGTATTAAGTGCTTTATACAATTCTTTGTTAATTACAAACCCAACATTATCAAATATAAAAAATTCATTCTCAGACACATCATTAACAATGAATCCATCAACCTCTGACATAAAATTTGCAATATTGTTTTGTTCTGATAATTTTTTATTTTTTTTAAAAGGGTAGCTTCCTACAATCGATGAGGGTATGAGGTAAATTAATTTATCCTTGTATGTAAGTGATAAAAAGTCATCTAAATCATTATAATTATTTGATTTTTTATAATTATCAGAGTTTTTATGATATTTTCCATAATTAAAATCTAAATTATCTGGATATGCTAAAAAAGTATTCATTATATTCCATTATAGATTCTTGAAATAATAAAACCATTATTATTGTCTTCATAAATTATTATACTTTTAGAAGAAGATACAAATTCGTTAAAGTTAATTTCTGAGTTAAGCTCAAAAATATTTGATTTAAATATAATATTACCGTGAACAACTTTTAAATCTAAGTCAGGAAAACTGCTTACAAAATTATTTAAATCATCAAAGCCTGATTTAGGAATATTATCTAAAATATACTCAGCATCCTTTATGGTTAAGTTTGAAAAAATAGAACTTAATAAATATGCATCTTCTAAATCTAATGTATTAATATTTAAAGATAAGTCATTTAGTTTTGGTATTGCACAAAAATGATTTTTAAAAATATTCCAATCTATTTGTTTTACAGCGGGTATGCTCTTTAATTCTTCAATTGAAACCATTAATCTCATGCCTGTATATTCTCTTGGACTATGNAATGGACCTGAATAGTAATAATCCTCAAGTCCATAAGCTCTAGGGTTTGCATCTTTATCAATCCAATCAATAATTTGATCAATTACCTCTTCAATAATGTTATTGTCTATTTCATTAAAAGATAAAATTTTTTTAAATGCAGCTGATGTTTTTTTATTTTCAATATAGTCATCATNATTTAGGCTAACAATTGAATTAATATTGAAACAATTTCCATAATCTGAAATCTTTCCAATAATTTCAGCTCCATTTATGTTAAATACTATTGGCTCATTAATAATTGGATTATCTTTTGTTAGCTTTTTTGAATTAAACCTCAACTCTTTTTCAATCTTNTCTTGCGCTAAANATTCAATGTTACGGAAGATATTTAATGATAACGTTTGAAATTCAATATATTGAGCTCTTTTAAGAGATAAAAGATATTTATTGCCAAATAAAACAGCAACTGAAGACAACAATAAAACTATTAATAAAATTGATATTAAAACAACGCCTTTATCTTTTGAATACATAATCAATATTTGGTTCAATAATCCATATATACTCTTTGCCACTCTTTTTGAATTCAAGCTTTATTAAAGTTGGTATTTGTCTTTCCGTAACTGGGCTAACTGGCCATCTGTCATACCAACTTCTTTCATGCATGAATTTAATATCTAAATCAGATATTTCCTCTATAAAATTTGATTTTATACTTTCATCACTGTTGTAAGGGTTGGATGAAAAAAATTGCTTTCGAATAAGCTTATTATCATCTAGCACATATTCAATTCTTTTAATCGGTGATATTTCATTAGAGATAGATTTTATTTTAGAATTAAATAAGATTCTTTTATCAATATTACTTCCTGAGAATGTACCTTTAATAGTGTTCCCATAATAATCTCGTAATGGCACATTTATTATTTGTCTTAAATCCCTTCTTAAAATTATAGATGAAAAATTTAATGCACTAGCTGATTGTAATCTCTCAGATGAAGTGCGTTCTGTCTCTAAAGAAGATTGAAGAATGTTTGATGTAATAATAGTTATCATTGAAAGAATAACTAATGAGACTAATACCTCTATTAACGTAAAACCTTTACTCATTTTTTATAAAGACCTTTTATTGAGTAGATATATGTTTTTTCATTTTCAAGCCTTACAAAAATTTCATATTCAAAAAAGTCATCACTAGCCCCATTATTAATAGTCTCATTCCACTGCCATTTTTGGCCTCCCATTACCATTTCACCACTTCTCTCTGTTGGCTTTAATGATTTTTCTAGTGTATGTATCAAAGAGATGCGATTATTTGCAACCTCTTTAGCTAAATATCTTTGTTCTAGTTCATAACTTGATACAGATGTTGATATAATTAAATTATAAATTGTAATTACAGATACACTCAATATAAATAGTGAAACCACTACCTCTATCAAACTAAATCCTTTCTTAATATCTGATAACTTCATTGATTACTTTTCCATTATTTTTTATAACTATTCTTTGNATATAGTCATTATGATAAATGTCTATTTCTCCTCCTGAATTTTCACCTGAAGGATAAAAAATCATTAAAGGAGAATCTCTTTGNATTTCATCGATTCTAGTTATAGTTCCATCTTCAAATCTAAATGTCATCCTTAAAGACGTTATTTCATTTAAGAATGAATTATCGAAATCATAATCTATTTCTTTGTTTTCGTTATCGAATATATAGTTTGCAAATTGTTTGTTTGAGTTTAGATGCCAGCCAATTATATTCCCAGTAACAATACTTTCTTCTGTTAAGAAATTTACTGATTTTTCAAATGAATTAATTTTAGAATCTACAGATTTAAGTGTGCTAAAGTTTAATGTAATAAAAGTGGTTGAAATGCCTATAATAATTAATACGACAATTATTTCTATTAAGGTATAGCCTTTTTGATATTTGTTACTATTGCATCCAGTTTCCAACATCAGCATCCTCGCCTGTACCTCCCTCAATACCATCCGCGCCGAGGGTATAAAGGTCATATTTTAATGATCTTCTTGAAGGATGTTCATATATATACTGTCTCCCCCATGGATCTTCAGGTATTGAAGAAATATAGCCTCCCTCAGGATACAAGAGTGGATTCTTTAATTCAGAATGTGGTTTAACCAAGGCATCTAGACCTTGAGATGTTGTAGGATAAGATAATTCATTAAATCTATAAATTTCTAATGCTTTATTTATGTTAGCCATATCTGCTCTAATTTTTTCAAAATTAGCTCTTTGGAAAACAGGGCTCACATTAACTATGACTACAGTTGCCAAAATTCCTAAAATAACAAGAACTGCCATAAGCTCTACAAGGGTGAATCCTTTTGTTGTATTTTTTCTCATATAGCTAATGTATTCATTTGCATAATTGGTATTAGTATAGCTAGAACAATGAGTAATACAAAACCACCCATAATAATTATTACAGCCGGTTCAAGTAATGACAAAAATATGGACCTTTTCTTTTCGATTTCAGATTTCATAAAGTGTGAAACTTTATTAAACATTGTAATCAAATTTCCAGACCTATAACCACTTGAAACTAATTGGATAAAAATATCTGGGAATATATTATATTTCTTTAGTGTATTAATAAAATCCTTGCCCTCTCTTACATCGTTATTAGAATTAGTAATAATATTTCCTAAATATTTATTATTAAAAACTTTAGTTGACTCATCTAAAGCTATATCAAGATTAGAGCCTGATGCAAGAAGGAGTTCCATGGTGCTAGCAAATCTTTCAAGCTCAGAGTTTAATAAAAAATTTCCAACGAAAGGGATTTTTAGCATTTTCTTATGTGCTTTTATTTTATTATTTTTATTTTTTATATAATTTTTATACAAATAATAAATTGCAATCCAGACCAATAAACATATTGAAATAATTAGAACTATATTATTAGAAATGCCTAAAAGTAACTTTGTTATAAATGGCAAATCTGCTCCAGCTTTTACAAATTGATTTATTACTTGTGGTAGAACAAAAGTAAGTAAAGAGACTATTACAATAATAGAAAACCCTATTAAAATTAAAGGATATGTCATAGCCGATGTAACCTTTTGCCTGATCGATGCTGTTTCTTCAAGATAGTCTGCTAATTTAGAAAAAACTACATCTAGATTTCCTGATGAATCTCCTGCAGACACCATAGAGATGTATGTACTAGAAAATACTTCTGGAAATTTCTTCATTGAATTGCCAAGTCTTTTACCTTGAACAATATCTTCTTTGAGATTAAAAATTACATATATAAGATTTTTATTTTTTAATTGGCTTGCTGTTATTTCTAAGGNATCAACAATCGGGGTATTTGCATCTAAAAGAATAGATAGTTGTCTAGTCATTACAACAATGTCTTTATTTTTAACTTTTAATTTTTTTCCAGTATTTTTTGATTCAGATACTTTTAGAGGTGTTAAATGAATTTCTTTAATCATTTTTCGAGCTTCTCTTTCAGAGTCAGCGCTAAGAATGCCTTTCTTTTTTACACCTAGCTCATTTATAGCTATATAACTAAATGCCGGCATCTTCTTTAATGTTATTGACTCTAATTATTTCTTCACAAGATGTAACACCATCTAAAATTAGCCTTACTGATGCCTTATCAATGGAATGATTGTCTTTAAAGACATAATCAGATATTTCATTTTCTGATGCGTCATTGTGAATAAGATCTTTTAGTTTTTTATCTACCTGTATGCATTCTGCAATTGCAATTCTGCCCTGATATCCTGTTCCATTACAATGATCACACCCTACCGGATAATATACATCTTGAGATTTATTTAATTTAAATAACTCTGCTGATTCAGGCGAAATCTTTTTTTTATTTTTACAATGCGAGCATAGTCTTCTTACCAATCTTTGAGAGATAATTGTTTTTAAACTTGATGCCAATAAAAATGATTCAATTCCCATATCTCGCAATCTGGTGATAGCTGCAACTGCGCTATTTGTATGAACTGTTGATAGTACTAAATGTCCGGTTAGACTTGATTGAATGCCTATTTGAGCTGTTTCAATATCTCTCATCTCCCCAACCATTACTACATCTGGATCTTGTCTGAGGATTGCTCTTAGACCTTTTGCAAAAGTATATCCAGTTTTTGTGTTTACTTGAGTCTGTCCAATGCCATCTAGAGTATATTCAATTGGATCTTCAACTGTAAGAATATTCTGGGATGAATCACTTAAATACCTTAAACCTGCATATAAGGTTGTTGTTTTACCAGAGCCTGTAGGGCCAGTGAACAAAATAATTCCTTCAGGATCTTTCAATGAAGATTTATAATTTGATAAAATTTTTGTAGGTAATCCTAAATCATCAATATTAATTTGTGCAGACTGTTTGTCTAAAATTCTTAAAACAATTCTTTCACCATGCGAAGAAGGTAGTGTTGAAACCCTTACATCTACACCTTTATCTCCAAGAGATAATGAAACTCTTCCATCTTGAGGTAGTCTTCTTTCTGAAATATCAAGACCTGAAATAATTTTTATACGTGATATTAAAAATGATGCTATCTTACTATCCTGTCTTAGAATCTCTTTTAAAATACCATCTACTCTAAAACGAATCTTTATATGATTTTCATATGGTTCAAAGTGAATATCAGACGCCCTACTTTTAATTGCTTGACTAATAATTCCATTTATTAATTTGATTATTGGAGCATCATTATTGCCACTCAACAAATCTTCAGTAGCGGTAATACTTCCAGCAAAATCTTGAAGATCAAATTCATCAGATAATTCATCAGTTATGTCATTATTGTGATTTGTTGATGAAAATGAGTTAGTTAATATTTCATTAAAGTATTCAGAGCTACATATTTCATACTTAAAATCTGACTTTAAAAATCTTCGAATTTCGTGATAAAGGGTTATTGTTAATTTGTATGGTGATAAAGCTAAATAACCATGTTCTGTTTCAGAGACTATTACTTCATTTTCTTTTACAAAATCATAAGGCAGGATATCTGTCTTATAGTTTTCAGCCTCAGTTTCAGACATACTTATTCATTCTTTTCAGTAAGATCTATTACTTCTTTTTTTTCGTCTAGCTCTTGTTGAGCCTTTATAAAATTATACTTCTCTAAAGATACTGCTTGTGCTGTACTTGAATCTATTAAAATTGTTGGTTTTAAAAATACCATTAAGTTCTTCTTACTAGTGGTCGTTGATGAAGACTGAAATAGTTTTCCTAATAATGGTATTGATCCAAGTATGGGCACTTTAGAGACAACTTCTTGGACATCTTCGTCGATCAAACCACCTAATACAATTATTTGATTATTATCTACCAAAACTGTGGTTTCAATTTCTCTCTTATTAGTTATTAAATCAGTTCCGCTTTGTGCTACACCTGCAATGCCAGATACACCTTGTTTAATATTTAATATTACAGAGGTACCTTCATCTATCTGAGGAGTTATTTCTAATTCAATACCAACTTCTTGACGAGAAGTTGTTCTAAATGGATTTGAATTATTTGTACCAAGACTTTCTCCAGTGGTAATTGGTATTTCTTGACCAATAAATAATCTCGCTGGCTCATTATCCATTGCTAATATTGATGGTGTTGATAATATGTTTGAATCTGTATCAGAAGCTATTGCATTTATTATTCCAACAAAATTATTTTCTCCGGATGTCATGTCACCAAATCCAGCCACTAAACCTTGAGTATTTAACAATGAAGAAACTGCTGTTGTTGTAAGTGTGACATTTGTATTATCATCTGATGCTCCAGCTATACTAAGAAGATCAGGACCTGTACCAGAAAATCTCGTTACTCCAATGGGTATACTTTCATCATCGCCACCAGTATAAATAGTTTCTACTCCAAGTGATTTGGCTGCTTTTTCAGACAAATCAACAACAATAGCCTCCACTAAAACTTGAGCCCTTCTAATATCAAGTTTTGCGATAATATTTTTTATAGAATTTAGATTTTCTTCAGCAGAAGAAATAATTAGAGAGTTTGTTTTCTCGTGATGTGTTATGACAGTCTTTGATCCTTCTGTTTCACTCACAAATGTGCTTGCTATTGAGCTAAGAATAGATGCAACATCCTGTGCTTTAGCATATTTTAAATAAATAACATCTGTAGTGTCGTTATTTGTAATATCTTTATCAAGACTATTAAGTGTAGACTTTATGTTTTTAGCAACAATTTCGTTTGAGGATAAAATTACTGAATTTGATGGAGTAAATGGTATTGCAACAAAATTATTAATTGTTGGATTATTCTGTGATTTAAGTTTATCTAATATCCTTACAGCCTCTATTGAAGAAAGATTGTCGAGCTTAATAGTTGTAATCTTGGCAACATTATTTTTATCTAAGTCTCTTAGTAAATTTTTAATTCTCTGAACATTACTAGAGCGATCTACGAGAAGAATAGAGTTTACTGAGGGGATGCTAGACAAATGAGCTTGCCTTCCTGTGATAGGCTTAATCATTGGCAAAATTTCTCCTGTAGACCTATTATTTAATGGAATTACTACTGTCTCAAAATCACCAGATGAATAATCTAAGGTTTTATCTCTGGTAGCCTCGTTTTCAGGAATAACTCGAAGGAAACCATCTTCAGAAATAGTACTGAATCCATTTACCTGTATTGTTCTTAAATATACATTCCATACTTGATCTCTATCTAAATTAGCATTTGAATATATTGTTACCTTTCCTTTTACTCTTGGATCTAAAATGATTGTTTTTTTGGAAAACTGAGCAATGTCCTGAGTTACTTTTTTTATATCAACATCTTCATAATTTAATATAAAGGTATCTTGAGCACTAAGATTATTAAAAGAAATTAAGAAGAATAAAATAAAAAATTTTTTCATTGATATGTTCATATATTATTTACCTACAATATTCTTAATTTTATATAACTTTTCGTTGTTACGAAATATAACTTCATCTTTACTAACCTCTACTAATTCGTATATGCCCTGTAATTTTTCACCTTTAGCAACGACAAATTCTTTATTACCCTTTTTAACAACAACAGATGAGTCGCTCTCACCATATCTATAACCAATCAACTTATAATCAAAAGCTTGGATATTTTCAGGATTTTTTGGTTGATCTTCTATAAAATTTTTATCTAAATTAAAGGTTAAATCAGTCATATCTGGAATGCTTATATTTTTAATATCAGGTCTGTTGGTAATTGAAATTAATAAATACACTATTAAAGTAAATACAGGTACTGATAATATTAACAAGAAAATTTTTTTTATTTTAATAAAGTTCATAATTCAAAAATGAGCTACTTAGTGTAGCTCATTTTGAAAATAAAAATAAATTAAAAACTAAATTTAAATCCCAAAGATACTGAAGTGCCAAGGTTGTATTGATCATATATTACAGTATCAGCCATAGCAGCATAATATTCTTCATCAAGAATATTTCTTAACTCAAGTGATATCTTTAGATCAGAGTCATTACTGCCATACGATAGTGTTTTAGAATAAACAAAATCAACCAAAAGTGGTGGCTCCTCATATATATCTGGAAGAACATCAATACCCCTTGCTCTAACTCTATCGCTAACATAATTAACTATAAGCGTTCCTTGAGTGCCATTTTGTAAATCGTCCCATCCAAGTTGAAGATTCGCAATTTCTTCAGATTGCCCTTGAAGTCTTGTATCTCTTCCATTTGCAAACAAGCTAGCAGCGTTAACTTCTCTTCCTTGTGTATTTATATAAGTATCCGTATCACTGTAAATTACTTCAGAATCAGTAGCAGTAAAATTCATTTTTAAAATAAATTCCTTAGTACTAGCCCATTTTGAATTAGGTAATAGATCTTCATAAATTCTTTCATATTCAATTTCAAAACCAGTTACTTCAGCTGAAGGTACATTTTGATATGAAGTAATAATTAAGTCACCAGATTCATTTACAACTTCTTCAATTGGTTTTGAAATATCTTTATAAAATAATCCTGCTGTTAAGAACTGATTAAATCCCCAATAATACTCAACTCTTAAATCAATATTATCAATTTCAGAGTTTTCTAGATATAGTGAACCTGATATAACCCTATCAGTATCGACATCAATAAATAGTGTTGGAGATAGCTCCCTAAATGTTGGCCTGGCGATAGTTTTAGAAACACCAAATCTAATTTGAAGGTTTTCATCAAAGCCAGGTAAGTAAGTTAATGTGAATGAGGGTAAGGTGTAGTTTTCATCAATAATCTTTTCTATATTATTATCAACCCTTTGGAATACATCATAAGTATTTACCATTTGCTCACCATCTTCATTTCTTACACCAGCTCCCAATCTAAAGTTTTCATTTAAATAAGCGTCTAAGGTGATATAAAAAGAGGATATTTCTAAGTCACCCTGATAACCTGCAGGTGATGAAGCTGCGGTATTTTCGATTAAAATTAATCTTGATGGATCAAAATTCTTATCCTCAAATATATAATCAATCCTATTATTTAGTCCATCAGATGGTATTGGTCCACCTTCGGCTAAGAATCTATAACTTCTAACCTGTGCATCTCGATAGTTATTTGATTGATCAAACCCTGTCTTTATAATT
>NHGD01000014.1 GCA_002170125.1 Candidatus Pelagibacter sp. TMED128 | reverse complement strand
TCATATATGATTGATCGTAATTCACATTTTTATTAACTGGTGAGCCTCCAAAGCCAGGAAGGTCAAGGGCATATACTGTGAAAGATTTTGCTAAAAGAGGCGTTACTAATTCAAAATACTCTAGCCGGTTTCTGGTTGGATGTAGTAAAATCAGCGGGTTGCCAGATCCAGATTTTTTATACCTGATGTAAGAACCATCCTCTAAAAAGAATTTTTCCAAATTGGACATTTAAATATTTTCCTTTTGTTCATAGATTAGTTAAATTCTGCATTTGTGAGTTCTTTAGTATGAGCTTGCGGAAAGGCCCTTAATAAAAGCTTAAGAGCTTATTACGCCCATATTTTTAGAATACGTCTACATTATCAGTAAACAGAGTTCCACTTTCTACAATTAAGCTAATTCCTCCCGTCGTAAGAGGGGATAACTGATCATTAAAACTCAGAACTTGTTTATTATCCACGTACCCGACTAAAAGATTGCCTTTGATCTGCAAGGAAAGTTCATATTCCTTGTTAAATTCAAAGTCAAAGTGTGTTTCTTTTAGAATGAGAAGTTCGTCTAACATTTTAATCAATCTGACTTTGTTGGTTCGTGTTAATTCTAGAGCGTAATATCTTTTTAGTCCCTGTACTCGAGCACCGAGTCCTCCGGACACTGCCAGATCATAAGTAATTTTTGATTTAACAGTATAATTTTTCCATTCAGAGGTTCCGGTTATGATCATTCCTCTTCCTCTATCATTACTAATTCTGAAAGTTTCTGCCCATCTATTTTGCCAATGATCAGTAGCTTTAACCCAACTATTTCGCCACATTTCAGCGGGCGCTAATTCATTTTCTTTTTCTCTTCCTCTTTCAAAAATTGGAACATGAGAAGGTCTGAAGAATGAGACCGAAGGCTCTCCTTTTATATCAAGAAAATCTAAATATATTTTTCCAGAAACCAATTCATCTGCAGTCAACATTATTCCTAATTGCACCACAGGATTACCATCAGCAACCTCAAGAAGCCACTTAAAATCAGAGGTTTGATTTGGATAAAGTATTTTTGTTGGCGACATTATCGTCAAAAGTTCATCATTGGCCCCATATGCTCTAGCAAACAATTTATAATTGATTGCTATTTTATTGTCAGAGTCGGCTGTAATAGTTGTATGTATGAATTGACCGGAATAAACTATTGGACAAGATAAAAAATTGTACCCAAAAAACGTCTCTCGAGCGGAGCCAGTGAGATCTTTTACTGATTTTGGCAAAAAGGTGCTTACAAAAACTTCACTCATTTTTTCTTTTGAGATGTCGAAAAAATTTATTTCTAAAGCTCTTTCGCCATCCCTACTAAAGCCATTCACATTTTGAATTTTTGTTTTTGCACGTTTGTCTGAAACTTCGGCTGCTGACCAGCCTTGAACAGAGCCTGGCATTTCAAAGTGATACCGTGCGCCATTCTTCGGAAAAGTTTGAGGTTTGTTTCGTATCCGGAGAGCCGTATTGATGATTTTATAGGACTCTCTAACGGCATCGCTTATTGTTTCGCCGCCGTTAGCAGTTGGGCAATATACGATGTCACTGATCGGCGATCTCCAATCTGGTCCACCTTCAAAACCATCTAAGCCATTTTTGATACCTAAGAGACAACCAAGATTCCCAGCATTACAATCTGTATCCCATCCCGCCGTATTCACAATCATCATCGATTTTTGAAAGTCATCTTCACCATAAAGTAATGACATAATTATCAAGGCATGGTTTGGTATCATATGACAGCTACCGGGATAACTATCATAACCATATATATCTGAAATTTTTTGTCTTGTTTTTTTCCAACTTGGTTCGTTGACATGCCAGTCTTGAATATCATTTACTAAACGATAAATCATAGATGTATTCGGTATATATCTTTTGCCAATTTCAAGAAGTACATTAGTGCTCGTTTCGGTAAAAGCTTGTGATTCTAGAGCGGCTATCATTTGAGCGCCATATATAGCCTCTCCATCGTGACTAACGCTAGCGGCACGACCAGCTAACGTAGCGGCTTTTTCAGGATCACCTGGACATACCATAGCCCATCCATCAATAAATATTTGAGCACCAATTTGCTCAGCAATTACCTTTCCGTTTAATTTTATTGAACCACTTTCAGGCGCTGAGACTCCATTTTTTAAATTTACGAAGGCGGTATGCTCAGTTGAGTTCCCTACACCACCCCACCAAAGAATAGTTTCTCGTTCTACGATATAATTTAGCCAAGTTTGACCTATTTGCTTTGGCGTTATCTCAAATCCATCGGGATAGTCGGAAAGCGCACGAAGAAAACAAAAAGTACCTGTAATATCATCGTCAGGTACGATCAACGGTTTATCCAACTTTTCATTTATATAATATTCAATTTGCCCTAAGCGTTCCATGATAAGTTCGTGACTCCACTGCTCAAAGGGTCGCCCTAAATATACACCAATGATTTTTCCTAAAACCCCGGCATAGACCTTTTGTTGGTATTTTTTATCAAGCTCCATTTTTATCCTTTTGAACTTCCGTTTGTTAAACCGGCAATGAAGTGGCGTTGAAAAAGTAAGAATAGAATGGCCATTGGAAGAGCCATCATTACTGCCGCGGCACTGATTAAGGAGTAATCGCGGTTGAATCTGCTAGAAAAAGAGAAAAGTATTGAAGCCATTGGTTTAATGCTATCATCATAGATAAATGTTATTGCAAATAAAAATTCATTCCAAACGGCTAAACCAACTACTAGTGATGCTGTCAAGAAAACTGGCCAAGAAAGTGGTAAAGCGATCTTGGTGAATAGTTGAAGGTTATTAGCCCCCTCTATTTTTGCCGCCTCAAATAATTCCTTAGGAAGTTGCAGCATGTATGATCTAATAAGAAATACAGCAAAAGGCGAATTTAATGCGCTATAAATGATAATGAGTCCCAAGTATGTATTGTTAAGATGAATAAATTTCCACATTATAAATAGGGGTAGGATATATAGTTGAGCTGGTATACTCAGCCCAACCAATAAATAAATTCCAACAATTGCTGTGCTTTTACCTCGTGGATTTAGAATGGATAAACTAAATGCAGCAAGACCGGAAAGAGGAATGCAAACTAGAAGAGTTCCAAATACTAGGATTGATGAATTTAAAAATACTCGAGCATAATTTCCATTAATAAATGCATCGTAATAGTTCATCCAACGAATTTCGCTTGGAAAACCCAACGGGTTTATACCAAGTTCAGCCTGAGGTTTTATTGAGTTAAAAAATAATATAGCAAGAGGTAAAACTATAGTTAGTGACAGCGTTATTAAAATTAAGTGATTAAAAAAGGCATTTCGTTTTCGATGAAAAGTAAATTGCATATTTATATTTCCCAATCTAATTTTCTGAGAAGGCCAAACAACCCCACTATCACAAAAACGTAAATGAACATAAGGGATCCGATAGCAGAAGCGTAGCCAACATTCATATTACTGAACGCTTGAAAATGGAGATAATTAGCTAGAACCTCCGAACTGTACGCAGGGCCACCTCCTGTAAGAATGTATACGTAATCAAAGGCTGGAATTGACCATATCATTATAATGAGTATCGAAAACATGAACATTGGTCGTATCATTGGAAATGTGATAAAACGAAATTTTTGCCATTTCGTAGCACCTTCTATATCTGCGGCTTCGTAGAGTGACTCATCGACTTGATACATTGCAGTAATATAAAGTACCACTAGAAAGCCCCAAAAATGCCAGGCATCAACAAATCCAACCGCTAATAACGAAGTTTCCTTTTGCGTAAGAGGAGAATTCTGAAAAAGATTAATTCCAAAATTTTCAAAAAATGGACCTAACCCATGTTTTGGATGAAACAAATATTTCCATACTAAGCAATTTACGATACTCGCTAAAATATATGGAAAGAAGAAAATAAAACGATAGACCAATTGGAATCGTTTAACGCCTGTAAGGATAAAGGCACCCAAAAGAGCGACGGCGATTGGCACCGTTAGGAAAAAAACAGTCCAGATAAAATTATGCCAAACCGCTTTTTTAAAAACTCTGTCATCGAACAATTCAGTAAAATTCTGAAAACCAATAAAATTAATTTTACCAAATCCATTCCAATCGGTAAAGCAAAGAGCTAAACTCAAGGCAGAGGGCAAAGCAATAACTATAAAATGAATTATAAGAATGGGTCCTAAAAAAACCCATGGTATNAATGCTTTTTTATTNGNCATATTCATTTTCAGTTAAGAGTCCCCTNAACGAGGACTCTAAAACATTTTACNTATTACCGTTTCCCGACAGGAATTAGAGCNTTGNCGGCTCTGGCTTTACTCCAAAGTTTTTCCTGTTCTGCAAGAAATTCTNAGACACTTATATCNCCAGCCCAAACACTTTCCATATCTTTCCAAATATGTGTTCCAGCCTCNGATGGATAAAATGTCCAAGTCGTATAACCATAATCACCAGCACCAGTCACAGCCGCAAAATCAATTAAATAATCTTTTATCTTNTGATCTACGTCTGCAGAAAAATCAGACTCTTCATATTTTAATGGCAAAAGCCACTCCGCATAGCCTCTTCGACCGGTGAATTCTAATACTCGGTTTTTATCACTAATCATCCAATTTAACACTTTGGCAGCTGCATCTGGATTTTTACTGGCTGCATTGATTGACATCGTACCACCGATTGATAGCTGATAATTCGGTTTGNCACCAGTATCACCAATAATTGGNAACGAAGACCAACCCCAATCATCTGATTTTTCATTGAAACCAGCAGCTATCTCAAAACCCCATGTACCAATTTGAAGCATTGCCGCTTCTCGATTATGNAATTGGGCTGAGAATCCATCCCAATCTGTNGCGTAATAATTTTCAAGGCTACCTGACCAATAACCATCAAGCATATGCTTTTTTAATAATTCGAGTGCATTAACAAACTCTTTATCTGTCCATTTTTTTTCACCTATTAGNGCTANATAGACATTATCTGGACCNGCATGCGTNTTAAAGTAATTNCCAACTAAATGTTCATGTGTTGGTTGCCAGCCTGATGANCCATAAGCAAATGGGTACATTCCTTTTGCTTGAATTTTTNTTGCTAAAGCCTCATANTCTGATAAATTACTTGGTAAGGTCCAGCCATTTTCCTCAAACAATGTTTTGTTATAAAAATATATCATACTTTCATAATTTTGNGGGAAAGAATAAAACTCACCGTCAAAAACTCCAAGGTTGTAAGCCCATGGTAAAATTTTATCTTTCCAGCCATACTTATTTGAGTATTCTTCTAAAGATTTTAAAAACCCACCGTCATAATATGCTCTGACGTAGGTCGAGCCTGATGACGTAATAATGTCTGGGCCAGCGCCTGCCAGCAAGGCAGTTCTAGTCGGTTGATTTACATCCTCACCCTTAAAAGATATCCTTAGCTCAATTTCATCTTGAGATGAATTAAATTTTTCTTGAATATATTTGGTCATATCGCCCTCAAGGCTTGAGCCCTGATTGGAATAGTTCCACCAAGTGATTATAGTTTTTTCCGATGCGACAACAGACAAAGTAGAAATAATAATTCCTGTTATGACGGTCACCATAGCTAACAAAATTTTACTCATATCTTACTCCCTTTTCTTATATTAATTGTGTCAGCCTTTTTAGGCTGATTCTCTTTCTATGATTTGGTANTTTCCTTCAATAGCTCGACTGGGCCCGTTATTCTTTCCATCTAAGCGTTCCAATAATAAGCGNGCAGCAATACCTCCTAAATTTTGTTGAAAACGATCGATTGTAGTCAAAGGAGGGTGTACTTGCGCGGCAGCTGGTATATTATCAAAGCCTACTACGGCAACATCTTGAGGAACTGAAAGTCCTAAGTGTTTAAGAGATCTTAGAGCTCCAATTGCCATCAAATCATTCGTGGCAACAATAGCGGTTGGCTTGATCGATTTCTCAAATAGGGCGTTTACGGCTGACATGCCNCCATCTTCGTTGAACCCATCAACAATTTTAATCATTGGTGTTAACCCGGCGGCAGAAATAGCTGCATTGTAGCCACTTACTCTTGTCTGTTGAGGCCCTCCGACTCCCGAAATAATAGCTATTTTTGAATGACTTTTATTGATTAAAAATTCAGTGATATCCTTAATGGCAGAAAAGTTATCTGCAAAAACGTCATCAACGGGTAGATCTATGTTCATATTGATACTATTTTCTAATCTTACAATCGGAACATTGTGTGTCCCNAATCGTTTGAAGTCGTCAGCTGTTAGGCCAAAGAAAGAACCGATAAAACCATCGACTCGGCCTTGTTGCGCAAGCCTGAGGAAATGAAGTTCCCGTTCTCTTAAACCGTCTGTGTTTACNGTTATAACATCATATGAGTTTTCTTCTGCGGTCATTTGAACCCCTCTGACGAGGGCTGGGTAAAATGGATTTGTTATGTCTGGAATTAAACAAGCGATTGTTCGTGTCCGTTTTGTTCTAAGGGCTTGAGCTAATCGATTTGGCGTATATCCCAAAAGTGAAACCGCATGATTAACTTTTGCCGCAGTTTCCTCTGGGAGGCCGCTATTCGAGGAAACATTTAAAACGAGAGAAACAGTGGCTTGTGATACCCCTGCAAGTTTAGCCACTTCTTTTTGCGTCGCCAAGTTATCCTCCATTAGAATCACTAATACGTATTACTAATTCGTATTAGTATTAATTATTATTATGTTTTGTCAAGTTATGTAAAAATNGAAGACAGCTTATTCAAATTGCCGACCTTAAATTAATAAAAAGATTTACCATTGCTGCTAAAAATATGGCAACGCTCAGGCTGGAAACCAACCTTAATACTGTCACCGACCTTAATGTCGCTCTCACCATCAGATTGAACCACAAGAGGCTCGCCTTCTTTTTCAAAATAAAGAAAAGAGCTTGAGCCAAGTTTCTCGACCACAAAAACTCGTCCCACCCAGTTCGTCGGAGTGTTCTGATTTATAATTAAATGCTCCGGCCTGATGCCAATAGTTACTTTATCACCAGGGTTAGACCGTGACGATATTTTTGGAATTTTAATAGTTATCATGCCAAACAAATCTACTTCAGTGAATTTAGAGTTTTGACTAATTATTTTTGACTCGATTAAGTTCATTTTAGGTGAGCCGATAAAGCTTCCAACAAATACATTTTTGGGCTTATTGTATAAATCCATCGGCTCACCAGCTTGAGACACTCTACCGTTATCCAACACTATGACCTCATCTGCCATTGTCATTGCTTCTGTTTGATCGTGGGTGACATAAATCATTGTCGCATCTACTTGTTGGTTAAGTTTTGCTAACTCAACTCTCATTTGTACCCGTAAAGCAGCATCTAAATTTGAGAGAGGTTCATCGAAAAGAAAAACTTTTGGTTTTTTAATTATTGCTCGTCCTATTGCAACCCTTTGGCGTTGACCTCCTGACAATTGCTTTGGTTTTCTTTTTAAATATTCTTCCATTTGAAGTATTTTTGCAGTCTCATGCACACGAAATTCAATTTCATCCTTGGGACGTTTTTCAAGTTTTAAACCAAAGGCAATATTTTCAAATACCGACATATGCGGATAGAGTGCATAAGATTGAAAAACCATTGCAACGTTTCTTTCCTTNGGCTCGAGTTCGTTAACCAATTGGTCATCTATTGAAATGGTTCCAGAATCGATATTCTCCAAGCCAGCAATCATTCTCAANAGGGTTGATTTTCCACAACCGCTTGGGCCAACNAAAACGCTAAACGACTGATCCTTAATATCCAATGAAATATCTTTTATAATTTGGATTGCTCCAAACGATTTATTGAGATTTCGGATTGCTATCTGGGGCATTTTTTATTTGCTCGTATTGGTAATTTGTTCAATCTTGACATTTTAGAACTTATATTTTTTACCTTATTCCAATCTNAACAAATGTTTAAAAAATTAATTAATACGTATTACTAATTCGTATTAATACATTCAATAAGTTTCATGTCAACGTTTTACCGAGGTTTATTTTTTCTCAAAATAAGAGCAATTTTCTTTCAATTATAGTATTACTAGTACTTCACAAATTACTTTGAGACTTTTTCAACCAAGGGCCATAAGGTTCTCTATTTTTCGCAGTATTTAAATTAACTTAAAAGTACACATAAAAATCATGTTTTTTCCTTATTTTTGTGCCATTCGATCATAAATGCTACGAAATAACAAAAGGATGTAAATGATTACGTCAGATCAAATGAAACTTAATGGGATATTAGCTATGTTTTGTGGATCAATGCTAGACCTGCACCCAAAAGCAAAAACTCCGTCACACTCCAAATAAGTAAAAAAGTCTTTTTCATTGCGACAGTTCAAGCAGATTTATCAATTTGAGAACCCTCGATCAAAACTCCCCCCAAATGGATCTACCAAACCAACCCTAAAGGTCCAAGATCCAAGACCCGCCCTCCGTATTCAGGGGGTATCCCGTTACAATGAAACCCATCAACCAGTAACAAGCGGCTCAGTAACCCCTGCTCTTGGATAACCACAGATCTCCTAATCAGATACTAATCCGTTGGCTTGAAACTAAACAGGACTGCAAGTTGAAATGAGATAGGAGTTTTAAGGCTTATATAAGCATGAAATTGGGGTAGATTAAGGGTCAAACAGCGGTGTTTTGTAACCCATTTGTAACCCAAAGCGGTCACGCTGGTACCAATATCTCTACTAAGTCATTGATTTTAATGGTGCCCCCACACGGGGTTCGATGCCTTACCAAGGCATCTGATCCAAGCACATTCATTGCAAGATCAATAGGTTAGCAGATTACAACCATAAAACAAGTGCCTAGTTTTGGTACACCCAGCGGTACCACAGTTCCAGTGTTCAAGGACCGAGGTTCGGGGGTTACTTAGCCGCTTGTTAACGGTTGATGGATTGGGAAGCATAGGGGTGCCCCCTGGATACGGAGGGCGGGTCTTGGACCTTGGACCTTGCCAGTTTGGGCCGTAGAGCCATGGTTTGGGATTAGCTTTCATTGTGCTCAATTATCATCGGTTTGTGGGGTTTTATTACACCCCATATTGGATGGCTTTGCTAGGCATACGTGACTTGGTCCACGGACCGCGGACCAAGAAAAACTAACCAACGCCACCTGTGCACAGGCAACAATCTTAAGTAGGTCGACGGTGCGTGGTCCGATGCCCAAGCGCCTTGGCTCCGTATCTCAAAGTTAGGTGTTGGGCTAAAACAGTCATTTAATCAAATTGCAACGAAAGGCTGTTTAAAGCCCATTTCGACCGATGCTCCAAGATGCCAAATGGCAGCGAACTGAAAAGTGCCGCCATTGGAGGGCGGGGAACTTTTCACCCCGAAAGCTCACGTCCTTATGGCCTTGTTCGCTAACCTCAGTCAGCTTTCCAAACTGGATTTGTCCACGCCCGTTTACCTGCCGCATCGATCACAGTTAGTCGCATCCAATCGCTATCAGCCACTCGGTTGTAAGGAACTTCAACCTGTCCCATCGCACTGCCGTGGACAGCCGATGTCGCAGAACCGCGGCCTTGAACGATAACACTTGCGGCGGGAGAGCAGCTCACAACGGCCGACCTTTCGCCCCAAGTGACATCATGGATCATTGGGCCGGTTGAGGCATACATGTGCCCCGCCTTTAATGCAGCCAGCAGTGCGTCAGGCGTGTTGGTTTCAGCCTTCACCATCGTCCATCCGCCAAAGTGATCCGGTTCAGAAAAATGCGCGTCGTCAGTCGCACAAAGGGTCAACTTGCGGTCTTCTTCAAGCAGCCGGTCCAGATGCCAAAACCCTTCCGCCCGGTCCGCGCCAGCCTGGCAGCCGTGATTGTAGACCTCGACCGCGTGGGCTGCTTCAATGCTGCGCGCGTCCGCCAGTGACAATCCGCCCCATTCGGGATGCGCAATGGCCACGAAGGCGCCTGCGTCCCGGCAGCGCTGCGCCAGTTCCGGCCCAGTTTCCATCCCCTCGACTGGCGAAAAATGTGGAGAGTTTGACGGGGCGAAATCGCCGGGCAGGCCCACGGCGAGGATATGCCAAAGCTCTCCATTTCCCATAGCACCGGAATGCACCTCTGCTCCGAGGATGGTTGTGAAATCGTTTGCGCGAAATGGGACAGTATCCACGATTGGATAGTCGTAAAGACCTATAAAATGATCGGTTAGAGCAATGAAATCATAGCCTTCTTCGCGGTAACGGCGGCAAACCTCTTCCGGGGTCAAGACGCCATCAGATCGATTGGAATGGGTGTGCAGGTTGCCGCGCCAAAAGCGGCCGGAGGCAGTGAAAGCAGGATCTTGCATAGGGGGCCTCAGTTCAGGGGTTTCACCATAATAACTCCATCGTTTGATGTTAAGGAATGACGAAAGATAAACTGATTCTTGTTACAGCATGATTACATTTAAGTGACAATATTGTGACGGGGCGCACTCTTTTTCTGGGTTCTGCGACTTATAGCAATGGTGAGTGCGTTACACACTTTTTAACACACCTAATTTTTGCGCCGTTAGACCACTGAAATTTAATATGAAAAGTTTAAGCAGTTTTATCATAATCCGCGTGTCGGGGATTCAAATCCGCCCTTTAGCATATATAATGCCTGTCTAAGCCAGTGTCTGAGAGTCAAATCCTGAAATGTGTCAAATAATGTGTCAAATAAAATGCCATTTTTTACAAACGTAGCATTATCGAATTTAACGGTTTTCAAGCATAGTTGAGTGAAAAGTGGTCGGGGCGATAGGACTCGAACCTAAGACCTTCGGTACGCAAAACCGTTCTAATCGGTAACAAAGTCAACATGTTTCACACTTAGTCGCAAGGCAATTTGCTAAGTCTTTTAGGACAACCAATTTAGAATATCGTCCCAACCAGTGGAATACTTATTAATGCCAAAATATAGGTTATAACACCTGACCTAACTACCGCGTCGGTAGTGATATTATAAATAGCTGCGAACACTAACCCCATTGCTCCTATTGGTGCTGCGGATACCATTAGTGTAGTAGTTGAAATACTCATATCAAAGTTAAAATATAATAATAGGAGTAAAAGAATAATTGGGAAGGTTACAATTTTAAGCAACGAAATCAATATTGAGAGCACTAGTTGTGTCTTATTAGTGCTAAAAGATAATAAAATTCCCATTGCAATCAAAGCTACTGGCGTTCCAGCATTGCATACAAAGTCTACAAGTCTCAGAAAAATCTGTGGCAAGGTCAAGTTGCTAAGTTGCACCATTAACCCGAGGAAAAGACCAATTAATGCTGGGTTATAAAGTTGCTTTATCAATACCACTTTCAAATTAAAGGTTTTTTGAGAGGTTATATCTAAAGCACATACGCTCAAAGCAACAGTTATAAAATCTGCGGCAATTATTGTCTCGATTGGGACGATATCCTTCGCTCCAAACTCAAACAAAGCAATAGGATAAACAAAA
>NHGD01000013.1:7699-27908 GCA_002170125.1 Candidatus Pelagibacter sp. TMED128 | reverse complement strand
AAAGGACGCAGCAGTAGCTCAGTTGGTTAGAGCACTAGTTTGTGGAACTAGGGGTCGGTGGTTCGAATCCACCCTGCTGTACCAAAAAATGAAGAAAGATAAAAAAAACAAACCTTCAAAAGATTTACCGTTAGGGTTTGTAGATAGACAAGAAAAAGAATTACTCGTACGTGATTTTATAATTTCTAATATTAAAGAAGTTATGATCAAGTATGGTTTTCAATATCTTGAGACTCCTAGTTTCGAGTATTCAGATAGTATTGGAAAATTTTTACCAGATAAAGATAGACCAGATGAAGGAGTTTTTTCATTTAAAGATGAAAATAAATGGTTATCTCTTAGATATGATCTAACGGCTCCATTAGCACGCTATGTGGCAAAAAATTATTTAGAAATACCAAAACCTTTTAAAAGATATCAATTAGGAACTGTTTGGAGAAATGAAAAACCTGGACCTGGAAGATTTAGAGAATTTTTACAATTTGATGCTGACTTTGTTGGAACAAAGAGTTTGCAAGCAGATGCAGAGTTATGCGTTATGATATCTGAAATTCTTGAAAAGTGTGGTTTGCTTAAGTCAGAATACATAATTAAAATTTCATCAAGACAAATCACAGAAGAGTTGTTTAAAAAAATTAATTTAGAAAACAATGATCAGAGATTGATAACACTTAGAGCCCTTGATAAAATTGATAGATTGGGCTGGACAGGTGTTAAACAATTATTGGGTAAAGGAAGAAAAGATCAATCTGGAGATTTTACTAAAGGAGCAAATTTAAGTCTAAATAACATAGAAATTATAGAAAAAGAATTAAACAAAAAGTTACCAGCAACAGAAGATTTAAAAGAAATTTTAAAAATATTTAATGATTATAATTTTTTGAATTTTAAATTTGATCCGTCAATTATTAGAGGACTTGAATATTATACAGGTCCAATTTTTGAAGTTAATTTAACAGGTGAAATAAAAAATGGTAAAGGACAAGTTATTCAATTTGGTTCTATCGGCGGGGGAGGAAGATATGATAACTTGGTAAATAATTTTGGTAACTACGAAGCACCAGCAACTGGGATTTCAATAGGTTTAGATCGATTAGTTTACGCACTAATGCAGAAAAAAGATTTTAAGATTAAACAATCAAGACCCGTTGTCATTTGTGTTTTTGAAAAAAATTCAATGAAAGATTATATCAAATTACTAACCACTATTAGAGATGCAGGAATTAGTGCAGAAATATATCCTGGAGAAAATAAATTAAAAAAACAAATGGAATATGCAAATAAAATTAATGCACCAGCTGTTATTCTTTATGGTGAAGATGAAATTAAATCAGGCAAGCCAACTTTACGTGATTTAAGTACTGGAAAAGAAAAATCAATAGCAATTCAAGAGATAGTTAATGAAATCAAAAAAATTATCTGAACAGATTATTAATACTTTTAGGAGTAATGGTTTTGTTTTATCAGAACCAGATGTGCTTTTAGATTCTGAATATATCATTCAAAGATCTGGTGAAAATTTTAGAAGGTCAATGCTTACATTTGAAAACGAAAATGGAAAAATTATGTGTCTAAGACCTGATCTAACAGTTGCTTCATGTATTAAATATCTAGAGAAAAAATCAAAGTCCAAGATTTATTATTCTGGTCAAGCTTACAGAAGAACTAGTAAAAAAGGATCTGATTTGATTAATGATCAGTTAGGTATTGAGATACTAGGTTCAAAGAATCAGTTAAAAGATGACTATGAAGTCATCAAAACAATTTTAAACTCTGCAAAAAAAATAAAAAGTAAAAGAATTCAAATTAAAGTAGGTGATATAAGTTTATTCAATAAATTAATTAATTCTTTAGATATGCCAGAAAGATGGAAGTTGAGATTGATAAGGCATTTTTGGCGACCAAAATATTTCGAAGAATTGCTTAAAAGATTAGAAAATAACTCAGATATAGATTCCTTGACCTTTGATGCAGATAAAAAAAGATTTTATGAAATGAAAAAAATGAGTCAAGGTAAGATAATTGCCGGCAGATCAGTTTCAGAAGTTTTAAAGAGATTTAACAAAAAAATAAAAGATCCAAGGTCATTTAGAGAAGGAAAAAAAATTGTCAGAATCATCAGATCATTTCTAAAAATTAATTGTAAATTATCAAAACTAGATAAAACACTGTTAAATTTTGCTATAAGAAATAATCTTAGAAGAAATATCTTTAAAGAATTTAAGTCAATTCAAAATTTAAAAAGATTAAAACATCAAGTGTACTTTATTACAAATTTTGGAAGAGATATTGAGTATTACACTGGAATAGTTTTTGAAATTTTCTCAGGCAAAAGAGAGATAGCTAGAGGAGGTCGGTATGATGATTTACTTAAAAGTTTGGGTGCCAAAAAAAATATCCCAGCAGTAGGAGCAGCTATTAATTTAAATAATATATGAATAATTTAATTACTATTGGATTGCCAAGTAAAGGAAGGTTGAAAGATAAATCTTTAAACTTTTTTGATGAAAAAGGTTATAAAATTTTACAAAGTAATAAAGTAAGAAATTATTTTGCAACCATCGAAAACAAACCAAATATTAAAATAATATATTTACATGCTAAAGAGATTATACAAAGACTAGGAGATGGAACATTAGACGCTGGTATATCTGGTCTAGATCTCTTAAGTGAGTCTGAGAAAAATCTAAAAGATAAGATAATCATTAATCAAAAACTTAATTTTGGACAGGCCAATTTAGTGATAGCCGTTCCTAATGATTGGATAGATGTTCAAACAATAGCAGATTTAGAAGAAGTCGCATTTGATATTAGATATAAAAGAAATACAAGGTTAAGAGTTGCAACAAAATATCCAAATTTAACTAATAATTTTTTAATTTCAAAGGGTGTAACACAATATAAATTAATTTCTAGCCTTGGTGCGACAGAGACTTATCCTTTTATTGGATCTTCAGAAATAATTTCAGATATAACTTCCACAGGAAAAACATTAGAAGATAATAATTTAAGGGTCTTAAAAGATGGACTAATATTGAAATCTTCTGCATGTATCTTATTTTCTAAAAAATCCCTAAAAGTGAAAAAGAAAAAAAAAATACTTATAAATTTTTTAAGATAACTCAATTTTTTTCAAATAAAATATCAATATAATTAATAGATGAAAAAAAATTATTTTTAAAATTCTTATAGTTTATATTATCTGTTAGATTCTTTTTTTCAAAATTAATTTTAAATCCATTTTTCAAAAAATTAGAGTAAAAAATTTTTTTATCAAAAAAATATAAATAGAAAGTAATTGGTAAAATATTAACCTGCTTTACTATTATGTTCTTTTTATTATTTACTGAGTCATAAAAATGCGTTCCAGAAAAAAAAATATATTTTCTAGAGACACTAATTAGCTCAGATATTAAATTTTCATAGTTTTTCACATATTGGATAACACTACCTAGATTAATGAAATCATATTGTTTTTCAGTTAATTTTTTCTCATCATAAATTATATTAAGATTTGTAAAATTATTTTCTATTTTAAGTAGCTTTAATTTATCCAAAATAGATTTTTGATTAAATATGAAATAATTCCCTTTCGGGAATTCTGAGTGAAATTTAAGATAAAAATCAATATTTTCTCTACCAAAATCTAGAAAATTGAATTCTTTATCTTTTTTAAACAGAGTATGAAGCAAATTTAATAAATTAGGGTATGTCATAAATGAATTTAAATTTTGATTGATTTTAAAATCATTTATCAACTTTTTTTGATAAGTATAATCAAAAAAAACTGGGTAATTGGAATTCGGTAAAACTTCTTTTTTAGTTGGCACAAAATAAATCTTAAATATTTTGTGGATTTTTCTAGTTATAATTTTGGGTAATTTTTCTATTATATTTTTTGAGTATAAAATATTTAATAAGTTGAAATTAATAATCATCTAATTGTCTATTTTTTCATTATTAATGAATTCCGTACAGATAAAAAAAAAGGCAGTAAAAACTGCCTTTTTTTAATTTTTACTTGAATTTCAGTGTGGGACTACATTCCCATGCCGCCCATTCCACCCATTCCACCCATTCCACCAGGAGGCATAGCAGGACCAGAATCCTTCTCTTCTGGTTTGTCGGCGATCATTGCTTCGGTAGTAACCAATAGACCTGCAATGGATGCAGCATCTTGAAGAGCAGACCTTACAACTTTTGTAGGGTCAATAATACCTTTAGCAAACATATCTACGTACTCTTCGTTTTGAGCATCGTAACCTTGAGATAATTTTTTACCCTCTATAAGTTTTCCTACAACTACAGATCCATCTACTCCTGCGTTGGCAGTTATCTGCCTAATTGGAGATTGAAGCGCTTTTTTAACAATATCTACACCAGCTTTTTGATCATCGCCTTTAACTTTTAAAGCATCTAGATCTTGTGAGGCATATAATAGTGCACAACCTCCACCAATAACAACTCCTTCCTCTACAGCAGCTCTAGTAGCGTTAAGAGCATCTTCTACCCTATCTTTTCTCTCCTTAACCTCTACTTCTGTTGCTCCACCGACTTTAATTACAGCAACACCGCCTGCTAGCTTAGCTAATCTCTCTTGAAGTTTTTCTTTGTCATAATCTGATGTAGTTTCATTAATTTCAGATCTGATTTGATTACATCTTGCCTGGATGTCAGATTTTTTACCTTCTCCTGCAACAAGAGTGCTATTTTCTTTATCAATTTTTACTTTTTTACAAGAACCCAGGTCATTAATCTTAACATTTTCTAATTTAAGACCAATATCTTCTGAAATTACTTGCCCACCTGTAAGAATAGCAATATCTTCTAGCATTGATTTTCTTCTATCTCCAAAACCTGGAGCTTTCACAGCTACAACTTTTAAACCACCTCTCAATTTGTTTACAACTAAAGTAGCTAAAGCTTCTCCCTCTACGTCTTCAGATATTATCATTAAAGGTCTGTTTGCCTGAACGACTGACTCTAAAAGTGGCACCATTGGTTGTAAGTTTGTTAATTTTTTTTCTACTAAAAGAACTAAAGGGTTATCAAGTTCTGTTGTCATCTTTTCGGTATTTGTTACAAAATACGGAGAAAGATATCCTCTATCAAATTGCATTCCTTCAACAACATCAAGTTCTGTCTCTACTCCTTTGGCTTCTTCAACAGTAATTACTCCTTCATTTCCAACTTTTTGCATAGCTTTTGAAATCATGTCACCTATAGATTTTTCACCATTAGCAGATATAGTACCTACTTGAGCAACTTCTTCATTAGCTTTTACTTTTTTTGAAGATGTTTTTAGTTTTTCTATTACGTGTTCAACAGCTTTATCAATTCCTCTTTTGATATCCATGGGATTCATTCCCGCCGTAACATATTTTAACCCTTCACTAACTATCGATTGAGCAAGTATAGTTGCTGTGGTTGTTCCATCACCAGCATTATCATTAGTTTTGCTAGCAACTTCTTTTACCATTTGTGCACCCATATTTTCAAATTTATCTTCTAGCTCAATTTCTTTTGCAACTGAAACTCCATCTTTTGTGATTTTAGGAGCTCCATAAGATTTGTCCATCACTACATTTCTGCCCTTAGGACCCAATGTCACTTTTACTGCATTTGCTAAAGTATTTACCCCCTTAAGCATTCGTGATCTTGCTTCTGTGTCAAACTTAATTATTTTTGCCATTTTAATTCTCCTTTAATAAAGTTATTTTTTCCCTTTTGATATTCCCATGATGTCAGACTCTTTCATTATGCTATATTCTTTACCATCAATTTTAACCTCTGTTCCTGACCACTTACCAAAAAGAACGATATCACCAACTTTTACATCCATTGGCGTCAATTTTCCTTGATCATTTTTGGCACCTGGACCTACTGCTACTACTTCTCCTTCTTGAGGTTTTTCTTTAGCAGTATCAGGAATAATTATCCCTCCTGCTGTTTTTTCTTCACTATCTAATACCTTAATAAGGACACGATCGTGTAAGGGTCTAAATTTCATATGTATTTCTCCTATAAATTTTTGTGTAGTGCTGATATGGTAAGTTTTGAGAAGATTTCAAGAGGCGAAAATCATTAAAAAAAAGGCTAAATTGCTGAATTTTAGAGGATAAAATTAAGAGAGATTGTAAAAATTGAAAGACTTAAATCATTTATCTGAGATATTTCATTCTTATGATACCTTCGTAATAGACTTATGGGGCGTGATGCATAACGGCATATCTTTAAACCCAAAAGCAATAGAAGTAATAGAAAATTTAGATAAAAATTCAAAAAAAATTGTATTTTTATCTAATGCACCTAGACCTAGCTCTAAAGTTATAGAATTCTTAAAAAAATTGAAAATGCAGGAAAAATTTTTATCTAAAGTGGTTACATCTGGTGAAGCAGCGATGGAAGCAATTAATAAAAATAAGTTTGGAAAAAAATTTTATCATCTTGGACCATCTCGAGATCAATCAATATTTGAAACAGTACTTGAAAACAAAACATCTTTAGACAGTTGTGATTTTATACTTTGTACGGGTCTTTTTGATGAGCAAGATGAAGACTTAAATTATTATAAAGATTTGCTTAAGAGTTTCACTTCTAAAAAACTTATATGTACAAATCCTGACTTAATAGTACATAGAGGTAATAATGAAGAACTTTGTGCTGGATCAGTAGCTAAAACTTTTGAGTCTTTGGGAGGAGAGGTCATATATTATGGAAAACCATATAAAGAAATTTATGAAATGTGCTTTGAATTAAATGAAAAAGTTCTAGCAATAGGAGATAACTTGAGAACAGATATTAAAGGTGCTAACGATCTAAATATAGATAGCTTATTTATTTACAATGGGGTTCACAGAAATGAAATTAAAAATGATAAAGGCCTTCCAGCTTTATTAAAAAGATATAATGTAAAAACTAAATATTTTCAAAAAGAATTAAAGTGGTAAAATGAAAATTTATAAAAACCTTGAAATAAAAAAACATCATCAACAAAGTGTTGTGGCCATTGGAAATTTTGACGGAATACACATAGGACATCAAAAAGTAATTAATGCTGCAAAAAAAAAAGCAAAAAAAAATAGATTACCTTTTGGAATTATCACATTCGAACCTATGCCCATAATGTTTTTTAATAAAAAGATTAAAAATCATCGTATAAATTTATTATTACAAAAAAAAGAACAACTTAAAAAATTAAAGTTAGATTTTTTAATAATAATAAATTTTAATAGAAAATTTTCAAAACTTTCAGCTGAAGAATTTATAGAAAAAATTATATTTAAGAAGGCAAAATGTAGATTTTTGTACGTAAGTAATAACTTTAAATTTGGATTTAAAAGACAAGGAAATATAAAAACTCTTAAGAAATATTCTAACTCGTATAATTATAAAACTATAATTACCAGTCCATTAAAAAAAAATGATATAGTCATTTCCTCATCAATTATAAGAAAAAAAGTTTCTCTAGGAAAAATTTTGGAGGTAAATAGATTATTAAACAGAAACTGGTGTATTCATGGAAGGGTTATTAAAGGTCAAAAAAGAGGAAGAAAGATTGGCTTCCCTACTTGTAATATAAAGATTTCGGAATATATGATTCCAAAACTTGGAGTTTACTCTGTTATAGTTAAAACTAGAAAATTTCAAAGAAAAGGGATTGCAAATATTGGCTATAGACCAACATTTAATGGCCAAAATTTACTATTAGAAGTGAATATATTTGGAATTAGTCAAAACTTATATAATAAAGTGATTAACGTTAATTTTATAAAATTTATAAGGCCAGAGCAAAAATTTAAGGATTTAGAACAGTTAAAGAAACAAATAAAAATTGATATAATTCAAGCAAAAAAAAATGTCTAAAGAAAACTTGCATCTTCCTAAAACTGCTTTTTCTATGAAAGCAAGTTTACCAACTAAAGAGCCATTAATCTTAGACAAATGGGAAAAAAATAAAATTTTTGAAAAGTTAAGAAAAAACTCTAAAAATAAAGAAAAGTTTATTCTTCATGATGGTCCTCCTTATGCAAACGGACATATTCATATGGGAACTGCTCTTAATAAAATTTTAAAAGATATCATAACTCGTTTTCATCAAATGAATGGCAAAAACTCTGTTTATGTTCCTGGCTGGGACTGTCACGGTCTCCCAATAGAATGGAAGATTGAAGAACAATATAAAAAAAAGAAAAAAAACAAGGATGAAATTCCTATAAAAGATTTCAGACAAGAGTGTAGAGAGTTTGCAAAAAAATGGATAGAAATTCATATTAAGGAATTTAAAAGACTTGGAGTCGTTGGAGACTTTGAAAATTATTATTCCACAATGAGCTATTCAGCCGAAGCTCAGATAGTAAGGGAGCTAGGTAAGTTTCTTTTAGACGGGAGCTTATATCAGGGATTTAAACCTGTTTTATGGTCTACAGTAGAGAAGACAGCCTTAGCAGATGCAGAAGTAGAGTATATGGACCATACATCCAATACAATCTTTGTAGCTTTTAAAATTAAGGATACTAAAAATGATTTCCTTAAGAATGCTAATGTAGTAATTTGGACTACAACACCATGGACAATACCTGCTAACAAAGCTTTAGCATTTAATAGCTCTATAGAATATTCTCTTCTTGAAATTGAAGAATTAGAACATTTTAAAGAAAAAAAGATTATCGTCGCAAACAATTTAATAGAGTCAATCGTAAAATCTTGTGAGATTAAAAATCATAAAATTTTGAAGACTTTTAAAGGTTCAGAGTTTAAAGGAACTATTTGCAGTCATCCCTTTTTAGAGATGAATTTTAACTATGATGTACCTATGCTTGAAGCAGGTTTTGTAGATCTGGAACAGGGTACAGGCATAGTACACTGTGCACCAAGTCATGGCCCTGATGATTTTAATTTATGTTTAAAAAATAATATACCCTCAAGCTACACAGTTGATAATGCTGGATTATATACCAAAGAAGTACCTCATTTTACTAATACACATATTTTTAAAGCAGATCCTATAGTCATAGAAAAATTAAAAGAGCAAAAAAAACTTTTAAGAAACGATAAACTACAGCATAGCTATCCTCATTCTTGGAGATCAAAAGCTCCTTTAATATACCGCGCAACACCTCAATGGTTTATTTCAATGGAAAAAAATTCTTTAAGATCTAAAGCTATTAAAGCTATAAATGATACTGCTTTTTATCCTGAAAAAGGAAAAGAGCGTTTACTTTCTATGATCGAAGGAAGGCCAGATTGGTGTGTTTCTAGACAAAGAGTTTGGGGAGTGCCTTTGCCAATTTTTATTAATAAAAAAACAAAAGAACCAATAAAAGATCAAAAAATAATAGATAGAATTGCGGAAATTTATGAGAAAGAAGGATCTGATTGTTGGTTTACAGATGACTCGAAAAAATTTTTAGGAAAAGATTATGACCCAAATGATTATGAAAAACTTAATGACATTGTAGAAGTGTGGTTTGATAGCGGCTCTACACATAGTTTTGTGTTAGAAAAAAGAAAAGATTTAAAATGGCCAGCTGATATGTATCTTGAAGGTTCAGATCAACATAGAGGTTGGTTTCATTCATCTTTATTAGAGTCATGTGGCACAAGAGGCAGAGCTCCCTTTAATAGTATTTTATCACATGGTTTTGTTGTGGATGGTAAAGGATTAAAAATGTCAAAATCATCAGGTAATGTAATTTCTCCAGAAGAAATTCTTAAAAATTATGGGGCAGATATTCTTAGAGCTTGGGTAGCTTCTTCGGATTATGCTGAAGATTTAAGAATAGACAAAAATATCTTAGCACAACATGCAGAGTCTTATAGAAAAATTAGAAATACATTTAGATTTATTTTAGGAAATATAAAAGATAATTTTATAGCTCAAAAATTTGAGTCTATTGATCTACAAAATTTTGATGAACTAGAACAATATATTTTGCATAAACTTTTTTCTTTAGACTTATTAATAAAAGATAACTTAAACAATTACAATTTTCACAAAATGTATAAAGAACTTTTAAATTTTTGTGCTTTAGATCTTTCATCATTTTATTTTGATATAAGAAAAGATACTTTGTACTGTGATAATGTTAATTCAAAAAAAAGAAAAGAATGCGTTATTGTTCTTAATATAATTTTAGAATGTTTAATAAAATGGTTTGCTCCTATATTTGTTTTTACTACAGATGAAATTTATAGTTTAGTAAGTAGAGATGAAAAAAATATTCATGAATATGATTTTCCTAAAATACCTAAAAAATGGGAAAACAAAAATTTAGACAATAGGTGGAAACAACTTTTTAAAATTAAGCAAGAGGCAAATATTGCTATAGAAGCTAAAAGAGCAAGTAAAGAAATTGGTTCTAGTTTAGAAGCGGAACTCAAAATTATTACAGATAATAAAAATTTTGAATTATTAGGAGACATAGATTTAGCTGAATATTTTATTACCTCTAAAGCAGTAAAAATAAAAAGTGCAAATAAAGACGAATTGATAATCGAAGTTAATAAATCTCAAGGAATTAAGTGTCCGAGATGTTGGAAAATTTTGAATGGAAAATGTATCCGTTGTCAAAATGAAATTAATGGAAACATTTAATAAATATGAGTAACTTAAAACGATCTTATAAAACAGAATTTATTAGTCTTATTGTTATAACTTTAATATTTTTTTTTGATAGAATTTCAAAAATCAAAATAATTAACGCTCAACTACAAAATAACACTGTTTATATAAATGATTTTATAAATCTAGACTTAGTTTGGAACACCGGAATAGGATTCGGAATTTTGAGTACTAATACAGCTTTATTTTATAATTTTATAACATTCCTTATTTTTTCAGTTATAATATTTTTGCTCTATTTAATTTTAAAATCTAAGTTTATTGATAAAATTTTGTACTCTATAGTTGTGGGAGGGGCTTTAGGTAATTTTTATGACAGATTAGTATATTTTGCAGTTCCTGATTTTATAGATTTTCATTTTCAAAGTTTTCACTGGTTTACATTCAATATCGCAGATATATTTATAACAATCGGAATTATAACAATAATAGGAAAAGAGTTAATTATAAAAGATGAAAAAAATTAAAAAAATACTAATTAGTTTAATAATGATTTCTTTTGTTTACTCTTGCAATAGTTTATCTGATGCAGGAAAAGTTTTAAGAAATGAGAAGATTACTAACCAGGATGAATTTTTGGTAAAAAAAAAAGAACCATTATCTTTACCTCCTGATTATGATACTTTACCTAAACCAGGTTCGAGAAATACTTCAAAAAATATAGACAGCAATAAAATTGAAAAGATGTTAAAAACTAAAGATGAAGAGGCATCGTCTAGTTCATCATCTTCTTCACTAGAAGATTCTGTTTTAAAACAAATAAGAAATTGAAAAAAAATATAAAAATTTCCTACAAAAATTTTATTCAAAAAGAATATTTAAATCTCAAATTAAAAAAAAAATTAAATAATAAATATTCAAAAATTTTTAAAAAGATTTCTAAAAATTTGGATAATACTAAAGATACCTTTCACTCTTTAAGTGATAAATTTATTTTTAATTTTAATATTAAAGATCTTTCTAAATTTAAAAAATACAAAACGATTGTTATAATTGGAATGGGTGGTTCTATACTAGGATCTGAGGCAATATATTCTTTTTTAGAAAAAAAAATTAAAAAAAACTTTTTGTTTATAAATGATATAGATCTAGAAAAAATTAAAAAACTAAAATCTGGCAAAGACTTAAAGAAAACACTATTTATAATAATTTCTAAGTCTGGGACAACTATAGAGACTTTATCAAATTCTTTTGCTTTGCAGATAATTAAAAAAAAATCAAAAAATGTAATTATAATTTCAGAGAAAAAAGATAATCCACTCTACGTTTTAGCTCAAAAACAGCAATTAAATTATATAGAACATAAAAGCTATATCTCTGGAAGATACTCAGTATTTTCAGAGGTAGGCATGCTACCTGCTTATTTAATGGGATTAAATATTAAAAAGCTCAGAGAAAATATATTAATTCATTTTAAAAAGAAAAATCAAAAGTTTTTGAAAGAAAGCAGTATAACTTTATCAAGCTTACTCAAGACAAAATTTAAAAATATAATCTTTTTTAATTACGTTCCTCAATTAACTAAGTTCTTATACTGGAATCAGCAATTAATTTCAGAAAGTTTGGGTAAAAGCGGTAGAGGTTTTTTACCCACAATCTCTCAAGCGCCTAAAGATCATCATAGTTTGTTACAACTTTATTTAGATGGGCCTAGGGATAAGTTATTTTATATTTTTAGTTATGAAAAAAGTGATGATAAAAAAATATATCAAAAAAATCTAAATAATAAATTAAATTTTTTAAACAAAAAATCTTTATCAGAGATTAAATTAGCTCAAAAGAATGCTTTTATAAAAGCTCTCATAAAAAATAAAATCCCATATAGAGAATTTAAAATTATTGATTTTAGTGAGCAAACTTTAGGTGAGTTATTTTCATATTTTATTTTAGAAACCGCAATTATAGGAAAAATATCTGGTATAAACCCTTTTAATCAACCTGCTGTAGAGCAAGTAAAAACTTCAACAAAAAAATTATTAGCTTAGAAATTTTGAAAAAATTATTTTTGAACGTCCATAAGTTTTGATCAATATTGTATCAACAATTTTTGGAAGAACTTCAAGAGATTTTTTTTCTCTATGGATAATCAAGATATGATTTTTTTTATAAATTTTTTTTTTTCGAATTAATTCCAGGTCATTTATATAATCATCTTTTTTAAAAGGTGGATCTAAAAAAATAATTTCAAATTTTTTTTCTAATTTACTTTTTAAAAAATTTGAAATTTCATCTTGGACAACTATAGATTTGTTCTCTAATGATAATCTAAGTAAATTCTTTTTTAATATATCAACCGCAATTTTATTTTTTTCAACAAAGGTTATTTTATCTGCTCCTCTTGATATACACTCTAATCCAAAAGATCCAATTCCAGAATATAAATCTAATACATTTGATTTTTCAAAATTAACTTTTATTAAATTTGAATGAGTTATGATATTAAAAATATTTTCTTTTACAGAGTCTTTCAAAGGCCTAGTAGTATTAGACTTTAAAAAGTCAATTGATTTTCCTTTGAGTTTTCCACTTATGATTCTCATTCAGTATTAAATTACTCTCCAACCAATATCTTTTCTAAAAAAACCATCTTTCCAATTTATTTTTTTTATCGTTTTAAAAATATTTTTTCTTATAGATCTAAACACTTTGCCAGTTGAGGTAATATTTAAAACTCTACCACCATTAGAAACTAAATTATTCTTAATTATTTTGGTGCCGGCATGAAAAATAAAAGAATTTTTATTTAATTTTAAATTTATTATGTTTCCAATCTTCTTATCTTTTTTATATTTTCCAGGGTAACCTTTAGAGCACAAAACTATGGTCATACATTTTAGTTTTTTCCATTTTATGGGAATTTTATTCAATTTGTTTTGTAAGGCAAAGGTAAAAACTTTTAATATATCAGTTTTTAATCTTGGAATTATAACCTGGCACTCTGGATCACCCATTCTAACATTATATTCTATTAAAAAGGGTTCATTATTTTTTATCATCAAACCAACATATAAAAAACCAGTGTAAGGTTTTTTCTTTTTTTTTAAAGCAAATAAAGTTGGTTTTATAATTTTTTTAATTATCTTTTTTTCAAGTTTTTTATTAATTATTTGAGCTGGTGAATATGCGCCCATGCCCCCAGTATTTGGACCTTGGTCTTTTTCTTTTACACGTTTATGGTCTTGTGCAGATCCAAAAAATTTAAAATTTTTTTTATCAACAACTAAAAAATAACTTGCTTCTTCTCCTTCTAAAAATTCTTCAAGAACTAGTTTTTTTGAACTTTTAAATTTTCCTCTAAATATTTCATTTGAAAATCTAAGAACTGCTTTTTTAGTTTTGCAGATTGCAACACCTTTACCAGCTGCTAAACCATCTGCTTTAACTACAATAGGTAAATTACTATTCTTTAAAAACTTTTTTACATCTGAATTATTTTTACATATTTTAAATTGTGCCGTAGGAATTTGATATTTTTTACAAATTGATTTCATAAATGCTTTTGAACCCTCTAACTTTGAGGCATATGCATTAGGTCCAAACACTTTAATTTTATGTTTATTTAAAAAATCTACTATTCCTCTGACCAAAGGTTCTTCTGGACCTACAATTACCAAATCAATTTTTAGTGATTTAATATTTCTTAATAATTCTTTAAAATTTAATATGTCTAAATTTATATTAGTAGCAACTTGAGCTGTTCCAGCATTACCAGGAATACAAAATATTTTTTTAGACAGTTTAGATTCATATATTTTTTGACATAAAGCATGTTCGCGGCCTCCACTACCTATTAAAGCAATATTCATATGAAAAGATATATTATATATAATTTATAGATGAATAAAAAAAAAGCTAAACTTAAATATAAGCATAACTCATTCGATATTATTGAAGAGGGAACTTTTGTAATTTGTGCTATTTCTGGCAAGGAAATACCTTTAGAAAAACTAAATTATTGGAACGTTGATTTACAAGAGGCTTATTATTCACCTATTGAAGTTAATTTACGGTATCAGAATTTTAGAAAAAAGAAATAATTTAGTTTACTTCCACCGATTGTGGGTCCAAATCCATTGGTTTGGATTTTTAATTATCATGTTTTCTATTATTTCATTTAATTTTTCTGAAAGTTGAATTTTGTTATCAAAATTAAATGGACTTATAGGTTTGTATATTTTCATTTTGAAAAAATCATTACGACTTCTTTCGATGAATATAGGCACAATATTTAAATGATGTTTAAAAGCTAACTGCGCAGGCAAGGTTGTAGTAAGAGCTTTGGTATTAAAAAATTTTATTTTTTCTCCTTCACTTACTCGCTGGTCTAACATGAGAGCAATGCTATAACCTTTGTTAATGAATTTTATAGCTTCTTTCACACCTGCACGTCCTTTTTTTATTTGATTTTTACAAATATATCTTTTTCTTAAGTATTCCATAAATGGATTCAAGAAAAAATTATTCAGAGGTCTATAGATGGTTGCTAGATTAATTTTTTTTTTGGTTATTTCCATTGACATAAGTTCAAAGTTTGCAAAATGTCCAGATATAAATATAACTGGTTTTTTTTTATTAAATATTTCTTCTAAAATATTTTCACCGTCAATATCTATATGAAAATTTTTTTCTCTAAATTTTTTTAAAAATATATATTCAATAAAAGTCATACCATAATTAGACCACATGTTATCTTTAATTTTTTTCTTTGTTTTAATAGAAAGATTTTTATTAAACTTTGATAAATTGTCATCAATTACTTTATTTGATTTTATAAATGGACCGATTTTTTTGAAGATGAAAGAAAATAATATTCTACTTATTTTTAAACCAAATAATTTTGATAAAATGAAAAAAAAGTATACAAATAAAGCTTCTAAAAAATATCTAATTATTTTAATCATAAAAAATTTTTAATTTGATTTAAAAACTCATTTTTTTGGAAAATTTCTAATTTAAGTTTAATATATTTTATTTCCTTTATTGCATATTTTTTTATCCTAAAATAATCTTTTTCAGTCGTTATAAGGTCAAGATTATTGGCTAAGGACTCATTAAGCAATTTTTGAATATCTGATTTATTAAATTGATAGTGGTCGGGAAAAGCAATTTTTTTTTCAATTCTAAGATTATTTTCTTCAAGTAGGCTAAAAAAATTATCTGGATTTCCAATTCCTGCAAATGCAATTAGTTTTTTTTCTTTAAATTCATTTATATTTGTAGGGACATATTTTGAATAGAATATTTTAACTTTATTAGAAATGCTTAAAATCTTTTTCTCAAACATTTCATTTTTATCTCCATTAATTAAAATTATGTGAGATCTTTTAATTGCACCTATTTCCTCCCGGAGTGGGCCAGCAGGAATCATCATTCCATTACCTATTAGCTGTTTACTATTAAAACACAATATATTTAAATCTTTCTTAATAGAAAAATCTTGAAAACCATCATCTAAAATTGCTACATCATATTCTTTTTTTTCAGCATTAGTTATAGCTTTAAATCTCTCTTTCTCTAAAAAAAGACAATTAAGACTATCACTAATTAAATTATGTTCATCAATATGTTCAGGATAATATTTCTTAATTATTGCAGGTTTTCTTTTTAGTTTTATTAATTCTTTAGCAATAGTTATAGTTAAAGGAGTTTTTCCAGTACCTCCTAAATAAATGTTTCCAACACAGATGATTGGAATTTTGAAAGATTTCTGAATTGTAATTTTTGCTTTAATTGCACTAAGTAATTGTAGGAAAAGTGAAATAGGTACTAGCATCCATGATATTAAGCTATTTTTTTTATGCCAGAATTTAGGTTTGGAAAATATCATTTACCTATAAATTTATTTAATTCATTAAAAGTATCATCTAATATTTTTTTCCCCAAATCATTTATTATCTTTAAATTATCTCCTTTTATTTTGGTAGGCTCATTTAAATCTATATTTAATTTTTGAGCTAGTTCATTTTCATTTAAAATTTTTTCTGCAATTTTATATTTGTTAAAAAGCTCATATATTTCAGTAAAGTTATACACGTATGGTCCATGGTAAATTTTACATCCTAGTTTGGCAGCTTCAATTGGATTTTGTCCTCCAACTTTTTCTAATTTTTTTATAAGTGATTTTCCTATAAAAACACTTTTACAATTTTTTAAATAATTAGATATTACTCCATAAGAATTTACAATAATTACTTCACTACCATCTTTTATAGCATCTCTTTCTGAGACAATTTGAGACTTCAAATTCAAACTATCACACAAAGCTTTAATATTTTTAGCTCTATCAATATGCCTAGGAATAATAACAGTTATAATATCTTTATGGTTTTTTTTAATAAGCAAATGAGTTTGTACACAAAGGCCATCTTCTTCTTTATGAATACTAACAGCACACCAGAATTTTTTATGAAATGATATTTTATTACTATTAGTATTTTGATTATTTTCTGAAGTTAATTTTAGATTACCAAAATATTTAATTTTTTTTACTTTTAATTTTTCTAAATATTTTTTTGACTCTTCACTGGACGGAATACAAAGATCAAAAGTTTTAAAAACTTTTTCAGCTATTTTTGTTATTGAATTCCATCTTAAAAAAGACTTTTTTGTGATCCTTGCATTTAATAGAATTAAAGGAATTTTTTTTTTATTAATTTCTAAAAGAAAGTTTGGCCAGATTTCAGAGTCTACAAAAACTATTAAGTTTGGAGACCACTTTGAGAGAAACTTCGTAATAAGGCTCGGTTTATCGATGGGAAAAAACCTATGAATTATATTTTTTTCTCCAGAGAAGTGTTTATTAATTAGTTTTTCTGAACTAAGTGTAATTGTAGTAATTAAAAATTGAAATTTATTGTCTTTGTTTAATTTTCTTATTAATGGGATAATGCTCATAAGTTCACCAATACTAGCTGCATGGAACCATATCAATTTTTTATTTTTATGTCTGATGACATTAAATGATGAAGAGAATAATTTTTCTTTAAATCTAAATTTATCTTCTTTATTAAACTTTGTCCTAATAAAAATTAAAATTATAATGATTGGGAAAAAAATGTTAATGAGATAACGGTATATTAACAGCATTTACTTTAATTGATTTTTGTATAACAATTTATATTCTTCGCTACTTTTGATTAGATAATCATGGTCTCCAGAGTTTGTTATTTTTCCGTTTTCTAATAAAAATATTTTATTTGCGTTATGAATAGTAGATAGACGATGAGCTATCACTATTGTTGTTCTTCCTTTTATTAAATTATTAATAGCATTTTGAACTGTTCTTTCTGACTCCGTATCTAATGAAGATGTGGCTTCATCAAGAAGAATAATATGAGATTTTTTAAGTATCGCTCTAGCTATTGAAATTCTTTGTTTTTGTCCGCCTGATAATTTAACTCCATTTTCTCCAACAATTGTCTCATATTTTTTAGGCAGTTTTTCAATAAATTCATCTGCTGCTGCAAATTTACAAGCTTCTTCTATTTCTTCTTGCGTTGCAGAGTCGTCAGCGTAAGAGATATTTTTTTTAATTGTATCATCAAAAAGAATAACATCTTGACTGACTAGGGATATTCTTTTTCTTAATGAATTTAGATTGATCTTTTTAATGTCTTGTTCGTCTATTCTAATCTCACCTTCTTGAGGATCATAAAATCGAGGTAAAAGATTTATTATAGTGCTTTTGCCGGCTCCACTTCTTCCCACTAAGGCAGAAATTTTTCCTCCATCTATTTGCAAATCTATATTATTTAATGCCTTGTCATTGGTAGTTTCATATCTAAAACTAACGTTTTTAAAAGTTATATTTGACTTCTTAATTTGAAGGTCGGGAAGATGATTTTCATTTCTTATTCTTATAGGTTTATCGATTTCTGTATTTATTCTTTTCGATGCTGCTGCACCTTGGTAGGCTACCATATTAAGTGTGGCTAAGGATCTTATTGGTTGATAAGCTAACATCATTGCAGCTAAAAAAGAAAAAAAATTGTTTAATTCTAGTTCACCTGAATTTATCAATTTTCCAGAAAAGAAGATAAATCCGGCAATCATAAATCCAGTCAAAGCTTCCATAATAGGAGTAGCTCGTATCATAATTTCTGCAACTCTAATATTTTTTTTTAATAAATCTGTAATAACATTGTCTGCATTGGAATTTTCTTGATTCTCTTTTTGAAAAATTCTTATCATTCTTGAGCCTCTTAAAATATCTGTTAAAAAAGAAACTAAGTTTCCTGACAATTGACTTGCTTGAGTAGTAGCTTTTCCAACTTTTTTTCCAAGATTTTTTGCCAAACCTCCTGCAAGTGGGATCATAAAAATTGCAAAAGCAGCTAGCTTCCAGTTTTGATAAAACATTAAACCAACCAAAAAAACGACAGATAAAGAGTCTTTCATTAGATTTAAGATTCCTACACTTACTAAGTGCGATACTTGTCCTGCATCAAATTGAATGTTTGAAATATATCTTCCTGAATGACGTGAATCTAACGTTTGAACATCAGAAAATAAAATTGATTTTGCAATTTTTTTTTGTAATTCTCCAGAAATAGTTTGACCCACTATGCTCATATTTAATCTAGAAAAGTACAATGACAATCCTTTTACAGAAAACGTTATAATAATTCCTAAAGGTATTAACCAAGCATATGTTTGATTTTTATCAATAAATATTTTTTTAACTGCGGGATCTAAAAGCCAGGCGATAGCAGATGTGCTTCCTGCTATACATACAGATAAAACTAAACACAAAATTATTCTTTTTAAGTGATATCTAATATGCTCATTATATAGTCTTTTTAAAATATTTTTAAGCTCTTTAAATTCCATAATTTAATTAAGTAAAATTGATGTTAACAAGAAAATTCCTGAGTAATTATTTATTTTAAATGCTCTAAGACAATTGATTGGTTCACCTTTATTAAAAATTTTTAATTGGTAGATTAAACTTAATATAAATATAATCATAAATAAAGTTGATAAATTAATTCCAATATTATTATTAAACAAATATACAATTATTAAAAAAGTTGTTAGATAACATAATCCTACAAAAACTTTTATATTTTTTTTAAATTTAATCGCAGTAGATTTAATTCCTATAATTTCATCATCTACTATGTCTTGTACTCCATAAATGGTGTCATAGCCCAATGTCCAAAATATGGCTGCTATATAAAGTAGAATAATTTCAAGGGATATTTGATCTAATATAGAAGTATAAGCCATTATCAAACCCCAGTTAAAAGTTAGTCCAAGAAATAGTTGAGGCCAATAAGTTATTCTTTTCATAAAGGGGTAGGAGAATGCTAGAAACATTGAACTAAGTCCTAGGANATATATTGTTTNAAGATTNAATTGAATTAAGANTAAAAAATGCNATTAAACAAAGTANNAAAANATANATAANTGATTNTTTNATTGAAATTTTNCCANNNGCAATTGGNCTNNNTTTTGTTCTTTGAACTTTTTTNTCNAAATCTTTATCTACAATATCATTNAATATACANCCNGCNCTTCTCATNANTACNGANCCNAAAAANAANANTANNANATANTATAAGAANNTGTTTAAATCTTNNTNTA
>NHGD01000013.1:0-7694 GCA_002170125.1 Candidatus Pelagibacter sp. TMED128 | reverse complement strand
TANGCNTAANCNAANCCCCAAGAACANGGCCAGAATAAAAGCATAAANCCTATNGGNNTATTNAANCTNGTTAANTCNATAAATATTNTTAAATGNTTCATGAAAATATGACTTGTAAATATCAAACACTATCTTCATAATCAATTTGATTCGATATGGATATAGATTACACAGTTGCTGCTTTGATGTTTCCAGCCATACCTTTAATGATGACTATGTACAGCAATAGATATCATACTTTAAGTGCATTAATTAGAAAACTGCACGACCAGTATACTTTTGATAAGCGGACACCCCCTGAATGGGAAAACCAATTACATGTTTTAAATAATAGAACAAATTTATTGAAATTTACAATGGGTTTTGCAGCTTTTGGATTTCTTTTCAATATGTCAACAGTCTTAATGCTCTATTTAGGAAGCTTACATGTTGCACGATTAATTTTTGCAGGATGTTGTATTTGTATGATTATTTCGATTTTTCTATTTCTACAAGAAATAAGATTATCGAATAAAGCTCTTAAATATCATTTGAGTGATATGGACTCAATGAAAAGAGATTTGTAGTTTTATTTATTTTCTAAAAGTTTTTTTTTAAACAAAGACATACCACTGCTTACTTTATGTTTGTAAGACTCTTTAAAAGTATCTAATTGCCAACCTTTCATTCTAGAAGCTATATCTTTTAAATTTTTAGACTTCCACTCGTTTGTGGTATTTATGTCTTTCCATATTTTTTTTTCATTATTAGTTCTTGCACACCCATAACAAAAACCACTTAAGGGATCAGTTTTGCAAATGCTTATGCAAGGAGAGATAACTTTATTTTCCATTAGGGAATTAATATAGCAGGGCCAGTTAGTTTTCTAGACTCCAAATCTTGATGAGCTTGTTTTGCTTCACTTAATTTATATTCTTTGAAAATTCTTATCTTTATCTTTCCAAATTTTACTTTTTCAAAAATTTCATCCGCTCCTTTCTGGAGTTCTTTTCTGTTAGTAAAATAATGTCCAATAGTAGGCCTTGTTAAAAAAAGACTTTTAGATTGAATTTCTTTTGGAACATCTACAGGATCTAAAGGTCCTGAAGCGTTTCCAAAACTTACCATCATTCCTCTTGGTCTCAAGCAGGAAATTGATCCTTTAAATGTATTTTTTCCAACTCCATCGAAAACAGCAGAAACTCCTTTATTATTAGTTAACTTCATTACTTCTTTCGCAAAATCCTCTTTTGAATAGTTGATTACATTTTTATATCCATTAGTTTTTGCAATTTCTATTTTTTCATCTGAACCNACTGTTCCAATAACTTCAGCTCCAATACTATTTGCCCATTGAGCAAATATTTGACCAACACCACCGGCAGCGGCATGAAATAAGACTGTTTCACCTGCCTTAAGATTATAAGTTTTGGTTAGTAAATAGTTAGTAGTTAAACCTTTTGTCATCAATGTTGCTGCAAGCTTATAAGAAATCTCATCCGGAATTTTTACTGCAATTTTTGCTGGTATTACTCTTTCTTGCGAGTAAGCTCCTATAGGTATGGAGGCATATGCTATATTATCTCCTTTATTAAAATCAGTAACATTAGATCCTACTTCATCAATTTTTCCCGCTGCTTCTAGACCAATTCCGCTAGGTAAAGGCAAAGGATACAATCCAGATCTATGATAAGTATCAATATAATTTAATCCTATCGCGTGATTAGTAATTTTTATTTCATCTGGTCCAGGCGATTTTATATTGACATCTTGAAGCTCTAAGACTTCTGGTCCACCATTTTTCTTAATAATTATCGATTTAGGCATTATTACAGAAACGTACTTGAACTTTTAATATTTAGCAAATGTTCCATTGTTATAGTCTTGAATAGCCTCAAGTATTTCAGCTTTTGTATTCATGACGAATGGACCACCTCTAGCAATTGGCTCACCGATTGGCTTACCCGCAATAAAAAGAAATTCAGTTTTTTTATTTGCTTTTAATGTAAGCGTATTACCTTTTTTAAGTAAAATTAAACTAGAGTCTTTAATCTTATCATGCTCTTTTTCTCCAATTTTAAGTTCACCTTTTAGCAAATAAATAAAAGAATTATGTCCCTCAGGTACTTCACATTTAAATTCTTTTTTTTCATTTAAAACTATATGAAAATAAATTGGTTCTACATTGTGATTTATTTGAGGACCTTCTATTTTTTCATATTTTCCAGCTATAATTTTTACTATTTTTTCACTGTCTTCGTGAATACCAAGTTCATTACTTTTTATATAAAGATATTCAGGTTTATTCTTTTTTAACTTTGCTGGCATGTTTATCCAAAGCTGAAAACCTAATAGTTTACCACCTGTCATTGCAGGCATTTCTGAATGAATTATACCTCTACCAGTTTTCATCCATTGAACATCTCCAGGTACCATCTTTCCTTTTGCACCAGTGCTATCTTCGTGTTCAAACTCGCCTTGCAACATGTAAGTTACTGTTTCTATTCCTCTATGAGGATGCGGAGGAAATCCAGCAAGATAATCATCTTTATTTTCTGATCCAAATTCATCAAGCATCAAAAATGGATCAATATAATCTGCCTCAGGAGTCCCAATACTTCTTTTTAATTTTACTCCAGCTCCATCTGATGAATTAATAGCTTTAACAATTTTTTTAACTTCAATTTGAGTCATTAGTTATAATAACCTTTAAATTAAATCTAGTAACTGCGTTAAATTGTTTATTTCATTTTTAGGTTTAAAATCTAAATTATCAAAAATATCATTACTTCTATTCACCCAAATAGAGTTGAAACCATAATTTCCAGCTCCTGAAACATCCCATGTATTTGCACTTAAAAATGTTATATCTTTTGGTTTAACTTTATATTTTTGTACCGGTAAATCATAAACTTTAGAATCAGGTTTATAAATTTTAACAGATTCTATTGAGAAAAGATCATCAAAGAAATCTTTTAAATCATTACTTTGAACCAATTCATTTAAAAGGGCCGGGGTTCCATTAGATAATATGGCAAGTTTGACGTTTTTCTTTTTTAAATTTTTTAATACTTCTCCAACCTCAGGATACGAAGATAAGACTTTATAAAGATTTAACAGATCATCTTTCATGGCCATATTTATACCAAAAACTCTCATAGATTTATCTAAACTGTCTTCTGTGATTTGCCAAAAATCTTTATGTCTTTTCATTAAACTTCTTAACCAAGTATATTCTAGTTGTGTAGTTCTCCAAAAGTTAGCAAAACTTTCCCACTTATCTCCAATTTTATCTTTGTATTTTTCAGCAGCTGAATTTACATCAAACAATGTTCCATATGCATCAAATATTATAAATCTAGTTTTCATTTTTTGTTGTGAGAGCCATCACATAAAGGAGGATCTTCGGTTTGTTTACAAGTACAAAAGAAAACTTTCTTTGTTTGATCCGCTTTATAAGTCTTAGGCCCAAATTTTGAACCATCATGCGATCCGTCACAAAATGGTTGTTTGGAACTTTTTCCGCAACTACACCAATAATAAGATTTACCTTCAATTACATTTACCCCAATTGGAGCGTCTCCAGCTCTTTCTCCTTTTTCCATGACTATTCCTTTCTTTTATAATTAATTAAAAAGAGTTTTTATTGTATATACAATATATGAACAACATAAGATTATATTATCCTAATAGTATAGTTGAAAACACTACTTCTTTATTGTCAAAAGAACACACCCACTATGTTGTTAATGTAATGAGATTAAAACGAGGTTCGAATTTAAATTTTTTTAATAAAGAGGGAGAGTGGGCTAGTGAAATAGTTTTTTTAGAAAAAAATAGAGCAGAGGTCAAATTTTTAAATAGAGTAAAAGAGTCTCGAATATTATCAAATATTGAGTTAGGAATTTGTTTAGTAAAAAAAAATCCTATGGAAATAATTTTACAGAAAGCTACTGAGCTGGGAGTGACAAAAATTATTCCTATAGTATCAGAACGCACGGAGGTAAAAGAATTTAATCTTGTAAGGGCTAATAAAATCATAATTGAAGCTACTGAACAGTCAAATCAATTAAGCCCACCTGAAATATCAAAGATAATTAAGCTCAAAGATTTTATTAATAATCTTGATGGCTCTAGCAAACTTTTTTTTGCAGATATAGACTCTAAAGAAAAATTAAAAAAAGAAGATATAAAAGCTCATAATTCAAAAACTATACTTATTGGTCCCGAAGGTGATTTTACGCCTGTTGAAAGAAAAATGATCATAGAAAATAATAATACAATTTCTTTTTCTCTTTCAAAAAATATTTTAAGAACTGAAACAGCAACAATTTCTGCTCTATCATTACTAAATTATTTTTTAGATTTATAAAATTTTTTTAATTATCTTTAAAGACTCTTCCATATTATCATGATGAGTAATACGGCTAGTATATTTTCCATTTTTTAATAAAATAATTGGGGAACTATGATCTACTGTGTAGTTGCCATCTTCAGAAAATATTTTTTCGCTTTTTATGCCCCATGATTTTGAGAGAAGAAAAATCTTTTCTGACTCTCCCGTTATACCAACAATTTTATTTTTAAAAGAGCTTAAATAACTTTTCATTACATCTGGGGTATCTCTATTTGGATCAATGCTAATAAAAAATATTTTTAAAGTTTTTTTTTCTTTTTCTAGTTCATTTAAAATATAAGTTAGTTTATTTAAAGTCATTGGACATACATCAGGACAATTAGTGAAACCAAAAAATAGTGCAGTGGCTTGCCCTTCAAAAGACTTTTCTGTTATAATATTATTGTTTACGTCTTTAAGTGAGAATGATGACCCAGTAATTGATGCGACATATTCATCTTCTTTATCTTGAATTGATAAAATTATTGGTAACATGATAAATAAAAAGATAACTAAGCAGCCAACGAGAATTGATATAGATGTTTTTATTTTCATTAATGGTATAGTTAAACGTTATGTCTAAAATTATAAAGAAAATATTTGGCGCACTTGTTGCAAAACCTTGGNAAGAAAATCAAGTAAATATCGACAATCACCATTTAGGAAGTACATTTAAAGGAGTATCTTCATATGTATCAGCTGTAATCGTAATTTTTGGTGTTAGTACAGTTTTGTTTAGTCTAATAGTTACAGCATATCTTTATTCTATTCCTGGAGGTCAAGATACTATGTTTGTTTTTAAACCAAATTTGTTTTGGTTTAATAGTTTCATCTTAATTTTAGTGGCTTATATTTTTAGAAAAATAACAAAAGATTTAGAAATTAAAATAACATCGAATACAAAAAGAAACTTAATACAAGTTGGAGTACTAAGTTATTTGTTTTTACTTGGACAAATATTATTATGGTTTCAATTAATGGAAGGTGGAAAATTTGTTTCTACTAACTCTTATTTTACCTCTTTCTATTTTTTTACAGCCCTTCACGGACTTCATCTTTTGGGAGGTCTATTGTTTTGGGGTAAGGTCTGTTCCAAAATTCTTAAGTTAGATGAAAATAAAATTTTAGAGGAGAAAAATAAAGTTGAAGCCTTGTCACTTTATTGGATGTTTTTATTAATTATTTGGTTAGTATTTTTTTTAATTGTATACGTGTTTAACGACTCAGTTATTGCCTGGTGTAAGGCATTAATTTCTTAAAACTTAATTTAAAGGAATAATACTAGAACAGATCCCAGCAGGGCAATTATTACTAATAAAATATAAATGGACTTGAGGTATTTTTTAATTTCTGGTTTTTTTTCACTTTTTGAGAAAGCTCCTGCTCCTAAAGATATAACGATAAAAAATATGAAGACTAATGAAAGTATAGTTATTAAAATTCCCAGTTTTCCGATCATTTTTTGTAATTATATAACCTTTATAAGACATTTTGTCCCTAGGTTAATGCGACCTTTTATTTTATAAGTTCCATTATATGTACACAGGTCTGGTTTTTTTAGCAGTAATAGTTGGGTCAATAATTTTTCATTTTTGGACACCTTGGTGGTGGACAGACATTGCATCTAATTGGAGTGCAATGGATGATACTATAATTTTAAGTTTTTGGATTGGTGGTGGTGCTTTTATTTTAGTCTGCCTTTTTATGGTCTACTGCATTTTTAGGTATCAATATAAAGAAGGACGTAGATCTGAATATAAGCCAGAGGATAAAAAATTAGAAAAAGGGTTAACTTGGTTGACAACAATTGGTGTTGTAGCTCTTTTAGCTCCTGGTCTAGTTGTATGGAATAATTACATACGTGTTCCTGACAATGCTATTCAAGTAGAAGTAATGGCATGGCAATGGGGTTGGAAATATAGATTGCCTGGAAAAGATGGAAAACTTGGAACATCTAGTAACAGAATAATTAGTGATGATAATCCTTACGGATTAAATATTGATGATCCAAATGGAAAAGATGATGTTTTTGTTGATAGCGAAGAATTACATTTATTAAAAGATAGACCTGTTAAAATTTTATTAAGATCAATAGACGTGTTACATAATTTTTATGTTCCTCAGTTTAGATCAAAAATGGATGCAGTACCTGGAACAATCACTTATTATTGGTTTCAACCTAATAAAAATGGAGAGTACGAAGTTTTATGTGCTGAGTACTGTGGCGTTGCTCACTATGCTATGAGAGGTAGAGTTGTGGTAGAAGAGGAAGATAATTATAATAAATGGTTGGCTGAACAAGATACTTTTTCTAGCTTTACAGCTAAGAATAGAAATAATAAATTGAATAAAAAAAGACTGGTTAAGAATAGTATTTTATCAAACAATAAAAATGGTATATTAGAGGACTAAGATGTCAGATGAGCTAAATATAAGTAAAAAAAAGAATTATCAAATAAAAACAAAATCTTCTGCTGCTTCTGGTAGAGGAGAAACAGATATTGATTACGTAAGACCTGCGGAGTTATCAGAGCAAGACCTTTACCACGGGCATAGTTTTATTACTAAATGGATTTTTTGTCAGGATGCCAAAGTAATAGGAATTCAATATACTCTTACAGCTGTGTTTACGGGTGTAGTTGGTTTGATATTATCTTGGATGATGCGTATGCAACTTGGTTTTCCAGACCTATTTCCTTTTTTAACAGCTGAAACATACTATCAAATGGTAACAATGCACGGGATGATAATGGTAGTTTATTTATTAACCGCTCTGTTCCTTGGAGGATTTGGAAATTATTTAATACCTTTAATGGTTGGAGCAAGAGACATGGTGTTTCCTTACATAAATATGTTAAGTTTTTGGATGTTTTTTGTAGCTGTTGTGGTTTTAATGGCTAGCTTTTTTGTACCTGGGGGACCAACAGGATCAGGTTGGACTTTATATCCTCCTCAGGCAATTTTAGAAGGGACTCCAGGTTCAGGCTATGGAATTTTATTAATGCTAATATCTTTATCTTTGTTTGTGATTGGTTTTACTATGGGTGGTTTAAATTACGTAATTACTATTTTACAAGCTAGAACTAGAGGTATGAGCTTGATGAGAATGCCTCTAACTATATGGGGAATATTTACAGCAACAGTTTTAGCTTTATTGGCATTTCCAGCATTACTTGTAAGTTCAATAATGATGACTTTAGATAAAGTATTGGGGACAAGTTTTTTTATGCCAACAATTATCAAAGCAGGAGAAGCACTTGCTTACGATGGCGGTAGCCCTATACTTTTTCAACATTTGTTTTGGTTTTTTGGTCATCCT
>NHGD01000012.1 GCA_002170125.1 Candidatus Pelagibacter sp. TMED128 | reverse complement strand
ATTAAATTTTGTGGGGGTGTAGCTCAGTTTGGTTAGAGCGCCTGCCTGTCACGCAGGAGGTCGCCGGTTCGAGCCCGGTCACTCCCGCCACTACATGATAATCATTTTCATCTAAATTAAATGAAAGTACGACATTGTATCCTGTACCAAAGTTGCTTTAAATGGTATAATAATCTTGAATTAATATAAGAACCCCTAAGCTATATGTATTAGGGTAGGTATTGATTAAACATGATTTATAATTTTTTATCAGAATATTTATCAATAATAATATTTTTATTTATAGCTCTATTCCTGAGCATAGGATTTATATTAGCTAATTATTTAGCCTCTCCTAGCAACCCTGATCCTGAAAAACTCTCTGCTTACGAATGTGGTTTTGAACCATTCGAGGACTCAAGAATGGAATTTGATGTTAGATTCTATCTAGTAGCAATTTTATTTATAATTTTTGATTTAGAAATAGCATTTCTTTTTCCTTGGGCAGTATCTTTAGGAGATATAGGTGTTTTAGGCTTCTGGTCCATGATGATTTTTCTTGGCGTATTAACCATCGGTTTTATTTATGAGTGGAAGAAAGGAGCTTTAGAATGGGAATAAAATTAGATCCATTAGAAAATAAACAAAAAGAAATTCCAGAAGAATTTAAAGATTTAGCTAAAGATTTTGCTGAAAAGGGATTTATAACAACTTCTACAGACAATTTAGTTAATTGGGCCAGAACAGGCTCATTACACTGGATGACTTTTGGGCTAGCTTGCTGTGCTGTGGAAATGATGCAAACGTCAATGCCCAGATATGATCTCGAAAGATTTGGCGCAGCACCAAGAGCTTCTCCTAGACAATCTGATGTAATGATAGTTGCTGGAACTCTTACAAATAAAATGGCTCCAGCTTTAAGAAAAGTTTACGATCAAATGCCCGAACCTAGATATGTTATATCTATGGGAAGCTGTGCTAATGGAGGAGGATATTACCACTATTCTTATTCTGTTGTAAGGGGTTGTGATAAAATCGTACCGGTGGACATATATATACCAGGGTGTCCTCCTTCTGCAGAAGCATTACTTTACGGCATTCTTCAGCTTCAAAAAAAAATTAGAAGAGAGGGAACAATTCAAAGATAAAACAATGAACTCAAAAGATATAGAAAGACTTGAAAAAGTAATTAATTCAGAATTAGCAAGTAAAGTACAAAAATCAATAGTTGAATATAATGAATTATTAATAGAAATAAATGAATTAGACTTAATTGATGTTGTTCAGTTCCTAAAATCAAATGAAAGTTGTAAGTTTAGACAATTAATTGACATTGCTGGAGTGGACTATCCAGAAAATGAAAAAAGATTTAATTTAATATATCTATTTTTATCTCATGAAAAAAATTTAAGAATAAAACTTGTAATTAAATTTCAAATAGATCAATCAATTCCTTCTATAACAAAAATCTTTCCTTCAGCAAATTGGATGGAGCGAGAAGTTTTTGATATGTATGGAATTAAATTTAAAAATCATCCAGATCTTAGAAGGATACTAACTGATTATAATTTTAAAGGACATCCTCTTAGAAAAGATTTTCCTCTTACTGGTTTTAATGAAGTGAGATATAGCGAAAAAGAAAAAAAAGTTATTTATGAACCTGTGAAACTTGAACAAAATTATAGAAATTTTGATTTTGAAAGTCCATGGGAAGGGACAAAATATATTAAAGAAATAAAAAAATTAGAAAAAGATGTCAAAAAAAACTAAAACAATGAGTCTAAATTTTGGTCCTCAGCATCCTGCTGCTCATGGAGTGTTAAGGCTTATTCTTGAATTAGATGGGGAAGTAGTAGAAAAAGCTGATCCACATATTGGATTACTTCATAGAGGAACAGAAAAACTAATTGAACAAAAAACTTACACCCAAGCTCTACCTTATTTTGATAGATTGGATTATGTAGCTCCAATGAATCAAGAACATGCTTTTGCATTAGCAGCTGAAAAACTTTTAGATATTGAGGTGCCGATTAGAGCAAAATATATAAGAGTTATTTTTTGTGAGATAGGAAGAATTTTAAGCCATATTTTAAACGTTACAACCCAAGCATTAGATGTTGGAGCTTTAACTCCATCTTTGTGGGGATTCGAAGAAAGAGAAACGTTAATGACTTTTTATGAAAGAGCTTCAGGATCTAGATTGCATGCAAATTATTTTAGGACAGGCGGTGTACATCAAGATATTCCTTTAAAATTAATTGAAGATATTGAAAAATTTTGTAAGTCATTTCCAAAAATAATCGATGATTTAGAGGGATTACTGACTGATAATCGTATTTTTAAACAAAGAAATGTTGAAATAGGAATTGTCTCAAAAAAGGAAGCTCTTGAGCATAGTTTTTCAGGAGTAATGCTGAGAGGCTCAGGTGTTCCATGGGATTTAAGAAAATCTCAACCTTACGAATGTTATGAAGACATTGATTTTAAGATTCCAGTAGGAAAAAATGGAGATTGTTATGATCGATATCTTTGTAGAATAGAAGAAATGAGAGAAAGCGTTAAGATTATTTTACAATGTATAGAAAAACTTCCAAAAGGCCCTATTAAGTCCATAGATGGAAAAATTTCACCGCCTAACAGAGAAGATATTAAACAATCTATGGAAGCTTTAATCCATCATTTTAAGTTATTTACCGAAGGATACAGAGTACCAGCTGGCAATGTTTATAGTGCGGTCGAAGCTCCTAAAGGTGAATTTGGAGTTTATCTTATTTCTGATGGAAGTAGTAAACCATATAGATGCAAAATTAGAGCTCCAGGATTTTCTCATTTACAAGCGATGGATTATCTAATTAAAGGCCACATGCTTGCAGATGTACCCGCAGTCCTAGGATCTTTAGATATAGTTTTTGGAGAAGTAGATAGATGAGTTTAAAAAAAGTACACGATGTTCAACCAAAAGATTTTAAATTTTCAGAAGAAAATTTAAAAAAAGCAGTAGATATTTTAAAAAGATATCCTGAAAAAAATAAAAAAAGTGCGGTTATGCCTTTATTATATTTAGCACAAAAACAAAATGAAAATTGGATACCTTTATCAGCAATAAAATATATAGCAAAATATTTATCAATGCCTTATATATCAGTTTATGAAGTAGCAACATTTTATACAATGTATAACCTTGCACCTGTAGGTAAATATTTTATACAAGTTTGTACTACTACACCCTGTTTAATTCGTGGAGCTGATAAAATAGTAAAAATTTGTAAAAATAAAATAGCCTCTAATCAAAATGAAATTTCAATAAAAGGAAGCTGTTCATGGGTGGAAGTAGAGTGTTTAGGTGCTTGCGTAAATGCTCCAATGATGCAAATAAATGATGACTATTATGAGGATTTAGATGAGAAAAACACTATAGAAATATTAGACTCTCTTATTAAAAACAAACCTTTAAAACCGGGTTCTTTTAGGGGTAGAAATAATACTGCTCCAGAAAAATCAAAAGCAACAAACGGAGAAAAATATGCTTAAAGATGAAGATAAGATATTTAAGAATCTCTATAACAAATTAGGTTGGGAAATTGATAGTTCTATAAAAAGAGATGATTGGAAAAATACAAAAGATTTAATTTCTAAAGGTAGAGAATGGATAATTAACGAGGTAAAAACTTCTGAATTAAGAGGTAGAGGTGGAGCAGGATTTTCAACTGGTCTAAAATGGTCATTTGCCCCTAAAAAAATTGGATCTAGACCACATTATTTAGTTATTAACGCTGATGAGTCTGAACCAGGTACTTGTAAAGATAGAGATATACTTAGATTTGAACCTCAGAAATTAATAGAAGGCTGTTTAATTGCAGGATATGCGGTAAATGCTCATGTTTGTTATATTTATATTAGAGGAGAATATTTAAACGAAGGTAAAAGATTACAAAAAGCTATAGATCAAGCGTATAGCAAAAACTTTTTAGGAAAAAACGCTTGTAATTCAGGTTGGGATTTTGACATCCATATTCATTACGGGGCTGGAGCTTATATTTGTGGAGAAGAAACAGCTTTATTAGAAAGTTTAGAGGGAAATAAAGGTCAGCCAAGACTAAAACCTCCTTTTCCTGCTTTGGTAGGACTATACGGTTGCCCTACAATCGTAAATAATGTTGAAACTATAGCCGTTGTACCAACTATACTTCGTAAAGGAGGAAAATGGTTTGCCTCTATTGGAAAGCCAAAAAATACTGGCACAAAAATATTTTGTATATCGGGAAATGTAAATTCTCCTTGTAATGTTGAAGAGGAAATGGGCATACCTTTAAAGGAACTAATCGAAAAACATGCTGGTGGAGTTATAGGTGGCTGGGATAATCTACAGGCTGTTATACCTGGGGGATCATCAATGCCTTTACTACCAAAAAAAATATGTGAAACGATCAATATGGACTTTGACTCACTTATTCAAAATAAAAGTGGACTAGGAACAGCAGGGATTGTCGTAATAAACAAAGATCAAGATATAGTTGCTTCAATGGCAAGAATAGCAAGATTTTATAAACATGAAAGTTGTGGTCAATGCACTCCTTGTAGAGAAGGCTCAGGATGGATGTGGAGAATTTTAGATAGAACAGCTAAAGGAAAAGCTACTCACAGTGATATAACTCTTTTGGAAGATGTGACAAAACAAATAGAAGGACATACTATTTGTGCCTTTGGAGAAGGATCTTCTTGGCCGGTACAAGGCTTATTAAGACATTTTAAAAAAGAGATAGAAAGTCGTTGTAGAGAAGAGCCTTTAATAAAGAAAAAAATTAAAAATCCTTATTTAGTTGATCAACATTTATTGGAGAATGAAAATGCCTAAAATAGTAATTAACGGTAGAGAAATCGAATTTGAAAAAGGAATGACAGTGTTACAAGCTTGTGAGCTTGCCGAGGTTGAAATACCTAGATTTTGCTACCACGAAAAATTATCTATAGCCGGCAATTGTCGTATGTGTCTCGTAGAGATGGATAAATCTTCAAAGCCAATTGCCTCTTGTGCTATGCCTGCAACGGAAGGAATGAACATTAAAACCAATACTGCATTAGTTGAAAAAGCTAGAAAAGGAGTAATGGAATTTCTATTAGCCAATCATCCTTTAGATTGTCCTGTGTGTGATCAAGGAGGTGAGTGTGATTTACAAGATCAATCATTGTACTACGGTGTAGATAAATCACGATTTGTAGAGAATAAAAGAAAAGTTAGTGAGAAATATATGGGACCATTAATTAAAACTCAAATGACTAGATGCATTCACTGTACTAGGTGCGTTAGATTTGCAACTGAAGTAGCAGGAATCCCAGAAATAGGAGCTATAGGAAGAGGAGAAAATATGGAAATCACAACATATCTAGAAAAATCAATGGAGTCTGAACTTTCAGCTAATGTTATAGACTTATGTCCTGTTGGAGCTTTAACCTCAAAACCTTATGCATTTGAAGCTAGACCTTGGGAATTAAAAAAAACTGAAAGCATTGACGTAATGGATGCTGTTGGTTCAAACATAAGAGTAGACACCTATAATTGGGAAGTAAAAAGAATTTTACCTAGAGTTAACAATGATATCAACGAAGAATGGATTTCTGATAAGACTAGATATGCTTGTGATGGATTATTAAAACAAAGATTAGATACACCTTATATTAAAATAAATAATAAACTGGAAAAGTGTAGTTGGGATGAAGCAATAAAAATTATTGAAACAAAAATTAATGAAATAGACCCAAGTGAAATAGGTGGGCACGCAGGCGATATGGTTAATCTTGAAAATTCTTTTGCCTTTAAAAAGTTATTTAAAACATTAGGTAGTAGCAATTTAGAGTTTAGAGAAAAAAAATTTTATATTAACCCAAAAGATAAAATTAACTATATTTTCAATAGTTCAATTAAAGGAATAGAGGAAACAGATTTAATAATTTTAATTGGAACTAACCCTAGACATGAAGCAACAATCTTAAATGCAAGAATAAGAAAAGTATTTGTTGAAAAAAAAATACCCATTTATTCAATAGGAGACCCAGGTGAATTAACTTATGAATACAAAATTATAGGTAGTAAATCAGATGATATAAAAAGATTAATTAATAAAGAAACAGAAATATCAAAAAAAATTTTATCTTCGAAAAGACCAATTATTATAATAGGTGAGTCTGCACTAGAATTAAAAAGTGGAAAATATATATTTGAAGAAATTAAAAAATTCTTGAAGAATAATAATTTTATTAACGAAGAATGGAATGCTCTAAATGTATTAGTTCAAAATGCATCTACAGTTGGGCATATAGATTTGAAATTATTATCATCTTCGAATGATAATAATTTTATTTTTTTTGATAAATTACAAAAAAAAGAATTTAAATTTTTATATCTTCTTGGTTCTGATAATTTAAATATAAATAAAAATAATGAATTTATTGTATATCAAGGAAGTCACGGCGATAGAGGAGCAGAATTAGCAGATGTAATACTTCCAAGTGCTGCTTATACAGAACAAAATGGTCTTTATTCAAATTTAGAAGGTAGAGTACAAGAGTGTAAGAAAGCTTCATATCCTGTAGGGGATTCATTAGAAGATTGGAAGATATTTAACTTAATTCTAAAGAAATTAGGAAAGATTAATGAATTGAATAATTTTGAAAATTTAAGAAAAGAAGTAATTAACTCTATCATTAATTTTTCTAAAATTAATGATTTACCAAAAAAAATAGTAAGTTCGAATAATGAAACTAAATCAAATTTTTATGATGAAGAAATTATAGTAAAAAAATTGGATTATTATTACACCAATTCAATTTCTAGAGCATCAAAAACAATGAGTGAATGTAGGCAAGTTAGCCAAGATTTTAAAAAAACAGGAACAAATAACTAATGTTAGAATATTTACAAATTTTAGGTAATGAGATTTACAAAATTTTATTTGTTTTAATTCCTATTTTGGTTTCTGTAGCTATGATTGTTTGGCTTGACAGGAGAGTTTGGGGGTTAGTCCAAAAACGAAGAGGTCCAAATGTAGTCGGTCCTTTTGGTCTTTTACAAACTATAGCAGATGCTCTTAAATATATTTTTAAAGAAATAATTATACCTGCAAGCGCAAACAAAACGGTGTTTATCTTGGCTCCTATTGTAACAATGACTTTGGCTTTAGTTGCTTGGGCAGTCATTCCAATGAGTGAGGACTTAATATTATCCGATATTAATGTAGGTATCCTATATTTGTTTGCTGTTTCATCTTTAGGTGTTTATGGAATTATAATGGGAGGTTGGGCATCGAATTCTAAATATCCATTTTTGGGAGCAATTCGATCTGCAGCTCAAATGGTTTCTTACGAGGTATCAATAGGTATTATTATAATTAATGTTTTGCTTTGTGTTGGTTCTTTAAATTTAAAAGATATTGTATTAGCACAACAAAACTTATGGTTTGTAATTCCTCTTTTCCCTATGTTTGTAATTTTTTTTATATCTGCTCTTGCTGAAACAAACAGACCTCCATTTGATTTACCTGAAGCTGAAGCAGAGCTAGTTTCTGGATATCAAACTGAGTATTCTGGAATGATGTACGCAATGTTTTGGCTTGGGGAGTATGCAAATATTTTATTAATGTGTGCAATGGGTTCAATTTTATTTCTGGGCGGCTGGTTACCTATTATTGATTTGTATCCTATTAATTTGATCCCAGCTCCTTTATGGATGGTTTTAAAAATTTTATTTCTATTTTTTCTATTTGCATTAGTTAAGGCAATAGTTCCTAGATATAGATACGATCAGTTAATGAGACTAGGATGGAAAATATTTTTACCTTTCTCTCTTTTTTATGTTGTTTTAACAGCAAGTTTTTTATTTTACTTTGAAAAATTACCAAAAGGAAACTTCTAATGCGATTATATAGAATTTTAAAGACTATTTTTTTAATTGAGTTTATTTCAGGATTATTAATGGCTGTTAAAGAAATGTTCAGAAAATCAAAGACTATTAATTATCCTTTTGAGAAGGGTTCACTAAGCCCACGTATGAGAGGAGAACATGCTTTAAGACGATATCCTAACGGAGAAGAAAGGTGTATCGCATGTAAGTTATGTGAAGCTGTATGTCCTGCTCAAGCTATAACAATAGAGTCAACTGAGAGACCAGATGGAAGCAGAAAGACAACTAGATACGATATTGATATGCTTAAGTGTATATATTGCGGTTTATGCCAAGAGTCTTGTCCAGTAGATGCAATAGTTCAAGGCCCAAATTTTGAGTTCGCCACAGAAACACGGGAAGAGCTTTATTACAATAAACAAAAATTGTTAGATAATGGTGATAGGTGGGAAACTGTTTTAGCTAAAAATATTAAACTGGATAAACCATATAGGTAAATGTTAGCCCATTCTATTTTTTTTTATTTTTTTTCTGTAATAGCTATCTTTTCATCACTAATGGTAATTACCTCAAGAAGTACAGTTAATTCTGTTTTTTTTCTAATTCTAGATTTTATATCAGTAGGTTGTTTGTTTATCATGGTGGGGGCCGAGTTCTTAGGAATGATTATTTTAATCGTATACGTTGGAGCCGTAGCAGTATTATTTTTATTTGTAGTTATGATGCTAAATGTAGCTGAGCAAAAACAGTCATGGTTTATTGGAAGACAGACTTCACATATACCATCAGGGCTTATCGTGAGTATTTTAATTTTACTGGAATTGTTAGTAGTAGTAGGGGGCTGGAAATATAAAGATAATTTAATGTCTAGCAGCACATTATCTTTATCAAATATACCTAATACTCATCAATTAGGCTTAGTTATGTATACTGAGCATATCCTATATTTTCAACTGGCAGGGATGATACTTTTACTATCGATGATTGGAGCAATTCTTTTGACTTTCAGACAAAGAACTGGTGTAAAAAAACAAAGTTATATTAAACAAATTTCAAGAGAACCTTCATCAGCTGTGGAAATTAAAGAAGTAGAATTTAATAAAGGAGTAAAAATTGATGAATGAAATTGGCCTTGGACATTATTTATCTTTAGGAGCAATTATATTTTTTTTAGGAATTATAGGAATATTCTTAAACAGGAAAAATGTAATCGTAATTTTAATGTCAGTAGAATTAATTCTTTTAGCTGTTAATATAAATCTAATTTCATTTTCAATTTTTTCAGGTGATATTTTAGGGCAAATTTTTACTATGCTTATCTTAACAGTTGCTGCTGCTGAAGCGGCTATTGGATTAGCAATAATTGTAATTTATTATCGAAATAAAGGATCTATCAGAGTGGAAGATATTCATGGAATGAAAGGTTAAATGGAATTTGCAATTTTATTTTTGCCTTTACTAGGATCTATCATAGGATATTTTGGAAGATCTTTAACGAAGTTTTTTTCAGAAATTATTACAAGTATTTTTGTTAGTTTTTCTGCTGTTCTATCTATAATTGTTTTTTGGGAAGGAATTATAAAAAATGATTATAAAAATTATATAATTTTTAATTGGATAAATTCAGGAAACTTTGTAGCTAATTGGTCTATAAATATTGATCCTTTAAGTTCAGTAATGCTTGTAGTAGTCACTTTTGTCTCAGCCCTAGTACATATTTATTCAATAGGTTATATGAGCCACGATCCACATAAACCAAGGTTTATGTCTTACCTTTCTCTATTTACTTTTTCAATGTTAGCTTTAGTAGTCTCTGATAATTTTTTACAATTATTTTTTGGTTGGGAAGGTGTAGGATTGTGTTCTTATTTATTGATAGGTTTTTGGTACAAAAAAGATACAGCAAATAATGCTGCAATTAAAGCTTTTGTAGTAAATAGAATAGGGGATTTTGGTTTAGCGATAGGAATTTTTTTAATTTTTTTTTATTTTGGAAGTATTAATTTTAATGAAGTTTTTGAGACTGTTCCTCAATTTATAGATAAAAAGGTTATTTTTTTAAGTTACGAAGTGAATTTAATTACACTCATATGTTTATTTTTATTTATAGGAGCTATGGGAAAATCTGCTCAATTTTTATTACATACTTGGTTGCCCGATGCTATGGAAGGTCCTACTCCAGTGTCAGCATTAATTCACGCTGCTACTATGGTAACCGCAGGGGTTTTTCTAGTAGTAAAATGTTCTCCATTGTTTGAATATTCTCAAGTAGCTTTAAATATTGTTATAATTGTCGGTATGATTACAGCAATTTTTGCTGCATCAGTTGCTATGGTTCAGAATGATATTAAAAAAATTGTAGCTTATTCTACTTGTAGTCAATTAGGGTATATGTTTTTTGCTGCCGGGATTGGAGCTTACCATGTTGCAATTTTTCATTTATTTACTCATGCTTTTTTTAAAGCATTATTATTTTTGGGTTCGGGGTCTGTAATACATGCCTTAAATAATGAGCAAGATATAAGATACATGGGCGGTATTAGAAGAAAACTTCCCTATACTTATATTTTTATGTTAATTGGGACTTTAGCTCTTACAGGATTTCCTTTTTTATCAGGATTCTATTCTAAGGATGCAATAATTGAATTTGCTTATTTAAGAAATTCTTTATTAGGAAATATTTCAGTATTTGTAGGAGTATTTACAGCTTTTTTAACTTCCATTTATTCTTGGAGGTTATTTTTTAAAACTTTTCACGGACCCTATAATAACAAAAATATCTCAATTGATGAAACACATGAGTCACCCATGGTGATGTTAATTCCATTATTTTTTCTAGGAATTGGAGCTTTATTCGCTGGATTTATTTTTAAAGAAACTTTTATTGGTCATCATAATACTGAATTTTGGCGAACTTCTATTTTCTTTTTAAATGAAATTAAACATGATCATATTCCATTATGGATATTGTTAATTACACCTGTTTTAGTAGTAGCTGCTATCCCTTTATCATTTTACTATTTTATAACTAATACTAAAATTTTGAACGATATTAAAAATAATAATTTATCTTTTTACAATTTCTTTTTAAATAAGTGGTATATAGATGAGTTATATAATTCTATATTTGTTAAGCCAATTAAAAAGATAGGATATATTTTTTGGGTTTCAGGAGATCTAAATATAATAGATAGATTTGGGCCAGACGGAATTTCAAAAATTGTAAAAAAAATTTCTAATAAAGCTAGTAAGTTTCAAACTGGTTATATTTACGATTATGCTTTTGTAATGCTTATTGGATTGTCTATATTATTAACTTATCTAATTTTAAGGTAAAATGAATTTTCCAATTTTATCAACTTTAATATTTTTACCACTTTTGGGTTCCATATTTATTTTTTTAACAAAAAAGCAGAAAAATAATCAAAGTGCTATTTATATTTCTTTATTTACTAGCCTTGCAAATTTTTTCCTTGCTTTATTTGTATGGCATTCTTTTGATCTAAGTTCTTCTGAATTTCAATTTGTAGAGGAAAAATCTTGGATAAATGATTTTATAAAATTTAAACTAGGTGTAGACGGAATATCAATATTATTTATTGTTTTAACAACTTTTATAACTCCTATATGTATAATTTCTTCTGTAATTAGCATCAAAGAGAAGATTAAAGAATTTTTGATAGCTATTTTAATTCTAGAAACTTTTATGATTGGAGTATTCTGTTCTCTAGATTTAGTAATTTTTTATTTATTTTTTGAAGCTGGCTTAATACCTATGTTTTTAATCATAGGAGTTTGGGGAGGATCTAGGCGAGTATACTCAGCATATAAATTTTTTTTATATACCCTCTTAGGTTCAGTCTTGATGCTTGCAGCTATAATTACTATTTATTGGGTAACAGGAACAACAGATATAATTTTAATTTATGAGACAAAAATTCCAAATGATTTGCAAAATATTTTATGGCTAGCTTTTTTTAGTTCTTTTGCAGTGAAGATGCCTATGTGGCCAGTTCATACATGGTTACCAGATGCCCATGTAGAAGCCCCTACAGCTGGATCTGTGATTTTAGCTGCTATACTTTTAAAAATGGCAGGATATGGCTTTTTAAGATTCTCTATACCAATGTTTCCTTTGGCATCTGATTTTTTTACACCATTAATTTTTATACTTAGTGTTATAGCAATCATCTACACTTCTTTAGTTGCTTTAATGCAAGAGGATATGAAAAAATTAATAGCTTATTCATCAGTAGCACATATGGGATACGTGACCTTAGGTATTTTTACCTTTACCAAACAAGGCATAGAAGGAAGTATTTTTCAAATGATTAGCCATGGGTTAATTTCTGCAGCATTGTTTTTATGTGTAGGAGTTCTGTATGACAGATTTCATTCAAGACTAATAACTACTTATGGAGGTTTAGTGAATTATCTTCCAAAATATTCTTTATTATTTTTAGTTTTTGCACTTGCAGCTTTAGGACTTCCAGGCACTACTGGTTTTCTTGGAGAATTTTTAATTTTAACTGCTGCATTTCAAAAGAGTTATATATTTGCAATGTTAGCTACTCTGGGAGTAATTTTATGTGCTGCATATATGCTATGGTTAACTAAGCGAGTAATTTTTGGGGAAGTAAAAAATAACCAAATAGCAACAACTAAAGATATAAATGCTACAGAAATGACAATATTAATATCTTTAGCAGTTTTAATTATTTTTTTTGGTTTTTATCCTTCTCTACTGATTGATACATTAAGTGTCTCAGTCGATAATTTGATAAACAACTATCAGGTAGATTTAAATATAAACTAGGAAAAATGATCAACAATTTAAATATTTTATTACCAGAAATTTTTCTATCAATTTCCATTTTTATTACTTTAATGGCAGGTGTTTTTATTAAAAAAAGTTTTAATATAATCTTTAATTTAACTATAATAATTTTGATTATTACCTTCGTAGTTATATTTAATACTGATAACTCGGTAGAAAAAATATTTTCTAATAGTTTTATCAAAGACCCATTTTCAAATTTTTTTAAATTACTGATACTTGTTTCAAGTTTATTTGTATTAAATTCATCTAAAGTTTTTATAATAAATAATAAACTTGATAAGTTTGAGTATCCCATAATTATTTTAATTTCTATTTTAGGTATGTTTTTTATGTTAAGTTCAAATGACTTAATTTTATTTTATCTTGGTTTAGAACTACAGTCACTAGCACTTTATATTTTGGCATCTATAGATAGAGACAATTTAAGATCTACAGAGTCAGGTATTAAATATTTTGTGTTGAGTGCTCTTTCTTCTGGATTATTACTTTATGGATGTTCTTTGTTGTATGGATTTGCTGGATCAACTAATTTTGAAGTTATAGAAAATCAGTTAACTAAAGAAAATACAGGAGCAATATTTGCAATGGTTTTTATTTTAGTAGGATTAGCATTTAAAATATCGGCAGTACCTTTTCACATGTGGACACCAGATGTTTATGAAGGTTCTCCAACACCAATAACAAGTTTTTTTGCAGTAGTTCCAAAAGTTGCTGGATTTGCAGTTTTAATTAGATTTATGCTAAATCCTTTTTCAAATGTTTTACTTGAATGGCAGTCTATAATTATTTTTATATCAATTGCATCAATGATATTAGGAGCAGTAGCTGCTATTAGTCAAAAAAATATAAAAAGGCTTTTGGCTTATAGCTCTATAGGACATATAGGCTATGCATTAGCAGGAATAGCGACTGGAGATTTATCGGGTTACAAGAGCGCGATAGTTTATATAACAATTTACGTAGTTATGAATATAGGAGCTTTTTCTTGTTTATATTTTATGAAAAAAGATGGATCGTACAAAGAAAGTATTTCTGATTTATCAGGTATTTCATACAAGCATCCACTTTTATCAGCATCTTTTCTAATAATTCTTTTTTCTCTAGCTGGCATTCCACCTTTAGGAGGTTTTTTTGCTAAATTTTATGTATTTTCTTCAGTTATAGAAAACGAAATGTACACTTTAGCTATAATTGGTTTGTTGACCACTGTAATATCTGCTTTTTACTATCTTAAGATAATTAAAACCATTTATTTTGAAGAAAAAAAATTATCCTTTGATAAAACAAAAGATCTAAGAGTATCAGGAACTATTTTTATTAGTTGTGTTTTTATAATAAGCTTCTTTTTATACCCAGCTTTCTTGAATGATGTTGTTAACTCTATATTTATAAATTGATGAAATTTAAGCTAATTAAAATGAAAAGTGTTAACAGCACAAATGATACTGCTATTAAATTAATTAGAAAAAATCAACTTCGGCCAACTTTGATATCTTCTATTATTCAAAAGAAAGGCAGGGGAACCATGGGAAAGAAATGGATTTCTCTAAGAGGCAATTTATTTATTTCAATTTTTTTTCAGGTTTATAATAAAGGAGTAAACTTCAAACAATTCGCTATTTTAAACGCTTATTTGATAAAAAAGATAATCGCTAAATATTCAAAAAAAAAGATAGATATTAAATGGCCTAATGATCTGCTAATCAATAATAAAAAAGTTTGTGGAATTTTACAAGAAGTAATATTTTATAAAAAAAAACAATTTTTAATAATTGGTATTGGTATTAATACAAATGTTTCACCTTTATCTAATAAACTTAGATCTACTTCTCTAAAAGAAATGACAAAAAAAAAAATTAATAATAATATAATAATAAATGAAATCAAAAAAAAATATCAAAGACTTTTACAAGATATAAAAAGGTACTCTTTTTTTGATTTGAAAAGAAAAATAACAGGAAATAAATGAATTATCTTGTAGGTGATATTGGAAATTCCTTTATCAAAATATCAATTTTAAAAGAAAATTTTATTATTAAAAAATCTTATAGTTTTGATACTCAAAAAATATACAATAAAAAAGATTTAAAAAAATTTTTCAAAAAATTTTTAAAGAAAAGTTGTTACTCTAAAGTTTTATTTTCTAGTGTAGTTCCTTCGGCTTTTAAGATAATTAAAAATTATTTGAAAAAAAAAAAAATTTGCAGTTTTTGAGATTAAAGATTTAAAAATAAAAAAATTGATAAAGATAAAGATTAAAAATTTTAAAAACCTTGGATCTGATAGAATAGTAAATGCAATTGGATCTAATAAATATAAAAATTGTTTAATTATTGATTTTGGTACCGCTACAACCTTTGATATAATTAAAAATAGAAAATATGAAGGGGGAGTAATTGCTCCAGGGATCAATCTCTCAATACTAAACTTAAATAAATTTACTGCTTTACTGCCATTGTTAAAATTGAAGGCAAATCAAAAAAGTTATGGAAAGAATACAACAGAAGCTTTAAATGCAGGTTTTTTGTGGGGATATGAAGGATTAGTGAATAATATTATAAATAAGATTATTCTTAAATCTAAAACAGGTTATAAAATTATATTAACAGGAGGATATGCAAAATTGTTTAAAAAATTTATAAAAAGAAAAACAGAAGTTGATCAAGATGTTACAATCAAAGGCACTGCAAAAGTATTCAAGGAATTATTATTATGAGTAAAGAAGAATTAATTTTTTGTCCATTAGGAGGTTCAGGTGAAATAGGAATGAACATGAATCTTTATGCATACGGAAAATATGATAATCAAAAATGGATTATAGTTGATATGGGAGTAACATTTGCTGATGACTCGATTCCTGGTATTGATTTAATTTTTCCTGATCCAGGGTTTATTTTGGAAAAAAAAAAAGATTTGTTAGGTATAGTCTTAACGCATGCTCATGAAGATCATATAGGTGCAGTTGCACATATTTGGCCTCAACTAAAGTGTAAAATGTATGCCACGCCATTTACTGCAGTACTGATTCAAGAAAAATTTAAAGAAAAAAAAATAGATGTCTCTTCTTACTTAAAGATAGTTCCATTAAATAGTAAAATAAATCTAGGACCATTTGAAATTGATTTTGTAACTCTAACACATTCTATCTTAGAACCTAACGGCCTTAGCATCTCAACTCCATTAGGAACTATTCTTCATACTGGAGATTGGAAAATAGATCCAAATCCTTTAATTGGTGGTTCCATAGATGAAAAAAAATTAAAAGAAATAGGAAATAAGGGAGTTGCTTCGATGATCTGTGACTCTACAAATATTTTTAGCCCTGGTAGAGCAGGATCAGAGTCTGAAGTAAGGGATAGCCTATTAAAAATAATGGAAATCAAAACCCAAAGAATCTTAGTTACTTCTTTTGCATCTAATGTAGCTAGAATGGAGTCAATTTTTTATTGTGCCAAAAAAACTGGTCGATCTATATGTTTAGTGGGACGATCAATGCACAGAATCTATAATGCAGCAAAAAAATGTGGTTATTTAAAAGGATTAATAGAACCTCTGGAACCACGAGCAGCAAAAAAAATTGCAAAAAATAAAATTCTATACTTAGCAACTGGCAGTCAAGGAGAACCTATGGGCGCTATGAACAGAATTGTTAATGGAGTTCATCCTGAAGTTTTTTTAGAGTCTGGCGATTGTGTAATATTTTCATCTAAGATTATTCCGGGAAATGAAAAAAAATTATATTTAATGCAAAATAAAATAGTTAAAAATGATATTGAAATAATTAGTGAAGAAAATGCTTTTGTACATGTTTCAGGTCATCCTAATCGAGACGATCTAAAAGATATGTACAGATGGGTTAAACCACAAAGTGTAATACCAGTTCACGGTGAACATCGACATATGGTAGAACATGTGGAGTTTGCAAAAGAAATGCAGGTTCCTAAAACTCTTCAAGTTGAGAACGGAGATATAATTAGAATACTTCCAGGAAAGTCGCCTCAAATTATAGATAAAGCTCCTTCCGGTAGAGTATATCTTGATGGAAATTTAGGAGTTGATTCAGATTCTCAGGCAATTAAAGAAAGAAGAAATATTTCCATTAACGGATACTTAGAAATAACATTAATTGTTTCAAACAATGGTAAAATTAAAAAACCTGTAATTTCATTTAAAGGCATACCTGAAAGCAGTGAAAATGAAAATTTTATTTTTGATATGGAGGATGAAATTTTTAGTATTTGTAAAACTTTCTCTTTACAATCTAAAAATCAAGAAAAGAATTTAATAGAAACTCTCAAGCAAAATTGTAGAAGAATAATTAAAGATAAAACAGGAAAGAAACCTTACACAAATATTAATATAGCTAGAATTTAATATGTATTATGTGATATATTNTCTCATAAATAATGATTTCTTAAGTTAAAGTAATTTTTACAATAATGTATTTATCAAAACTTTTCATACCTACTACCAAAGATCTTCCAGCTGAAGCAAAAATAAAATCACATCAGTTAATGTTAAGAACAGGAATGATAAAACAATCCTCTGCAGGAATTTATTCATGGCTGCCACTAGGATTTAAGATAATGAAAAAAATTGAACAAATTGTTAGAGAAGAACAGAATTTAATTGGAGCTCAAGAAATGCTTATGCCTACAATTCAATCTTCTGAAATATGGAAAGAAAGTGGAAGATACGAAGACTATGGAGAAGAAATGCTTAGGATCAAAGATAGACAAGGTCGAGAAATGTTGTATGGACCAACTAATGAAGAGTTAATAACTGATATATTCAGATCTAGCTTTAAATCATATAAATCACTCCCACAAATCCTTTATCATATACAGTGGAAATTTAGAGATGAGATAAGACCAAGATTTGGAGTAATGAGATGCCGAGAATTTTATATGAAAGATGCATATTCGTTTGATTTAAGCGATGAAGATGCAAAAAAATCATATAATAAAATGTTTTACTCCTACATAAGAACATTTAATAGACTTGGTTTAAAAGCTATACCTATGGCAGCAGATACTGGACCAATAGGAGGAGATTTGTCTCATGAGTTTATAATTTTAGCTGAAACAGGTGAAAGCAAAATTTACGCTGATAAAAAAATATTTGAAATAGATTTTAATAAATATGATTTTTCTGACAATTCATTGCAAAAAATGAGAGAAGATTTTTCTTCAACTTATGCAGTTACTGATGAAAAATATAGCGAAAAAGATTTTAACAAAAAAGTTGAAAAGAAAAATCAAATTATAACTAAAGGAATAGAAGTTGGTCATATTTTTTATTTTAGCGACAAATATTCTAAACCTCTAAACTGTTTAATTGATGCACAAGATGGAAAGAAGATTGCAGTTAAAATGGGGTCTTATGGTATTGGAATTTCAAGATTGGTAGGCGCTACTATTGAGGCCAATTATAATAATGATGTGATGAAATGGCCAAAATCTATATCTCCTTTTGATGTTGTTATCATACCTAGTATTAGTAAAAACAATAAAGAAAACCTNGAAAAAGCAGAAAAAATTTACAAAGAATTAAAAAAACAAAATATTGACGTATTGTTAGACGATGTAGATGAAAATATGTCTAATAAATTTAAAAAACATGATTTAATAGGTATTCCATACCAAATAATAATAGGTTCTAAATCTGAGCAAGATAAGTTTGAATTTAAAGAACTTAATTTAAAAAGTGAAATGTTAAGTTTGGAAGGCGTTAAGTCTCAACTCAAGAAAAAATAAATTGTTTAATAAAGTAGAAAGATTAATTTCATTACGAAACTTACGACCTAAGAAAAAGGAAGGATTTTTAAAAGTAATTTCTATTTTTTCCTTTTTAGGAATTATGCTTGGAGTTGCAATCTTAATAATTGTTATGTCAGTGATGAATGGCTTCAAAACAGACTTAACTAAAAAAATTTTAGGTTTAAATCCCCATATCATAGTAGAGTCAAATAGTTTTAAAATTGATAATGAATTTATAGAAAATTTAAAGAAAAAATTTAATCACATAAATATTTCTAAAACATATTCTGGAGAAGGGATAATAGTTAGTAATGATAACGCAAAAGGGATTATCATTAAAGGAGTTGATTTAAATAATAAAGAAAGTTTAAATTTTTTAAAAAAAAATATTTCTGAGGGAAAATTAAATGAATTTAAAAGAAATACAGTATTTATCGGCGCAGAACTAGCCTTCGATTTAAATTTACAAATTGGAGATAAAGTTAATTTAATGTCTTCATCTTTTATTGCCACTCCAATAGGAAGTTTTCCAAAGCAAGAAACTTTAATTATAACAGGAATTTTTAATACTGGTTTTTATGAGTTTGATCAGAATTTTGTTTTTTTAAATCTTTCAGATTCATTATCTATTTTTGACAAGGAAGAAGATGATCAAAATCTTGAAATTTATTTGAAAGATCCAATGAAAGCTGACTCATTTAAAAGTGAAATACAAAAATTAAACCAAAACTACTTTGTTTACTCATGGTCAGATTTAAATAAATCTTTTTTTAGTGCTTTAAAAGTAGAAAGAAACGTGATGTTTATAATATTAACATTAATCTTAATTGTTGCAGCATTTAACATTATTTCAGGATTAACTATTTTAATAAAGAATAAAACTAAAGAAATCGCAATATTAAAAACTTTAGGTCTTAGCAACAATTCTATTAAAAAATCTTTTTTTTTAACTGGTTTTACAATTGGATTCTTTGCAACTATTACAGGAATTTTTTTTGGTATAATTTTTGCTTTAAATATAGAAAAGATTAGAATTATTTTATCCCAAGTATTTAATTTTGAGATTTTTCCTTCTGATGTTTATTTTTTAGAACAATTACCTAGTGAGATTAATTTTTATTCAGTATTAATAATTTTTATATTTTCTTTAACTATATCTGCTTTGGCTTCTTATCTTCCAGTTATGACTATTTCTAAAATGAAAACTTTTCGAGCTTTAAAATATGAATAAAATTTTAATTGAAACAGTAAACTTAAAAAAAACTTACAATCATAAAAATGGTACTATTGACCTTTTTGATAATGTAAATATTAAGATAAAACGTGGAGACTTAATTGCTTTAGTAGGACCTTCTGGCTCTGGAAAATCTTCCTTTTTACATTTGCTTGCTTTACTAGATGATCCCACTAAAGGTAAAATATTACTAAAAAATAAAGATACAAAAAATTTTAGTGAAGAAGAAAAANATCNNNCNAGAAGAAAAAATATNTCNATTATATTTCAAGATAATAANTTACTTACAGATTTCACTGCTCTTGAAAATGTAATAATGCCNTTNATNATCAAAGGNGAAAANACTANNNNTTCAATTGAAAAAGNNAAAAAAATTTTAAAAGANNTAANAATTTNNAANAGANCNAATCANTTNCCAAANGAACTNTCAGGNGGNGAACAACAAAGAGTTGCTATTGCAAGAGCTNTAATTTCAGAAACAGATTTAATTTTNGCTGATGAACCNACNGGNAATTTAGATTATAAAACTTCANAAGATATATTNTCTTATTTTTTAAAANTAAAAAAATTAAACAAANCNATAATTTTTGCAACTCACAATAGAGAACTTGCTAACATGGCAGATTATAAGTTGAGTATTTCTAAAGGTAATATAAAACGAGCTAATGCTCGTTAATAATCGTTATAAAGAATTTAATAATATTAAAATTCATAGCCAATATTCAATCTGTGAAGGAGCTATTAAGATTGATGAACTAGCTGATTATTGTAAGGCAAATAAGGTAAAAGCAATAGGTCTAACAGATAGTTATAACCTGTGTGGCGCATTAGAGTTTGCAGAAAAAATCAGCAAAGTAGGTACTCAGCCAATAATTGGAACACAAATAAATATATTAAGTGATAATCAAATTGGTAAAATTACTTTATACGCAATTTCAGAAAAAGGTTATAAAAATTTAACGAAACTGTCTTCTTTAAGTTATTTAAAAAACCAAAATCAATATGATCCTTGTTGCAGTATTGACGATTTAATTCTTAACAATGAAGATTTGATATTATTAACCGGAAGCTATAATAATTTTTTTGGAAAATTGTTTTATGCTAATAAAACAAAGTATTTTGAAAAGATTATTGAAAAACTAAAATCTTCTTTTAAAGACAGAATATATGTTGAAATTCTAAGACATGCAGAGTCCCAAGAAACTATTTATGAAAATTATTTATTAAAAATTTCATCTTTATACGATCTACCAATAATTGCTAGTCAAGAAGTATATTATTTAAATCCAGAAATGGCAGAAGCCCATGATGCTTTAATTTGTATAGGAGAAAAAAAATTTATAGATGATCAAAATAGATTTCGTTATAGTAATCAACATTATTTAAAAAAAAGTGAAGATTTAAAAAAATTATATTCTGATATACCCGAAGCATTAGAAAATAATTATAATTTTCCTTTAAGATTTAGTTTTAAACCGAAAAAATCAAAACCTATTTTACCATCTATCTCAGAAAATGAGAATATTTCTCCTGAAAATGAATTAATGGAACAGGCTAAAAGAGGTTTAAAAGACAGGTTAAACAATTTTATTTTCAAAAAAAACATTAAAAAATCTTCAGATGAAATTAAAAAAACTTACGAAGATAGACTTTTTCATGAATTAGATATTATTAATTCCATGAATTATTCGAGCTATTTTTTAATAGTATCTGATTATATTAAGTGGGCTAAAAAAAATTCTATTCCAGTCGGCCCAGGAAGAGGTTCGGGAGCAGGTTCTTTGGTTGCTTATTGTTTGGATATTACTGATTTAGATCCAATAGAGTTTGATTTAATTTTTGAAAGATTTTTAAATCCAGATAGAGTTTCAATGCCAGACTTTGATATAGATTTTTGTGAGGAACAAAGAGATAAAGTTTTTGAATATTTAAAATCAAAGTATAAAGATGGCGTAGCTCATATTATTACTTTTGGAAAACTTAAAGCCAGAATGGCTTTACGTGATGTTGGACGAGTATTGGGATTGACCTACGGGCATGTAGACAAGATTTGTAAAATGGTACCTTTTGATCCATCAAGACCTTTAACACTTCAAGAGTCTATAGATAGAGAGCCACGGTTTAAAGAAGAGATCAAAAATAATAGTAAAGTTAAAAAACTAATCAACCTTTCTCTTAAGCTGGAGGGCTTAAATCGTAACATGGCAACTCATGCTGCTGGGGTGGTAATTGCGGGCAATAAATTAGCTGAACAATTTCCACTTTATGTTGATCATAGTTCAAACCTAATTTTACCTTCCACTCAATATGACATGTATTCATCTGAGAATGCTGGTTTAGTAAAATTTGATTTACTTGGTTTAAAAACTTTAACAGTAATTAATAAAACTTTAAAAAGATTAAAGCTAAAAAAGATCAATTTAGATATAAGTAAAATTAATCTCGATGACAAAGAAGTTTATAATCTTTTATCAACCGGGGAGACCATAGGATTATTTCAATTAGAAAGCGCAGGGATGAGAGAAGCTATTAAACAAATGAAACCGAATAGATTTGATGATATTATAGCTTTAGTGGCCTTATATAGACCTGGTCCAATGAGCAATATTCCAATTTATAACGATTGCAAAAATGGAATAAAAACACCTGATTATATCCATCCTACATTAGAAAAAATATTAAAACCAACTTATGGAATTATTATTTATCAAGAACAAGTTATGCAAATNGCTCAAACNNTNGCAGGNTTTACAGCNGGAGAAGCNGANATTTTAAGAAGAGCNATGGGNAAAAAGAAAAAAGCAGAATTAGANAAACAAAAAGAAAGATTNATTAANGGAGCAATTAAAAACGGTATCAGTAAAGATGTTGCTAATTTTGTTTTTACTAAAATAGAACCATTTGCCCAGTATGGATTCAATAAAAGTCATGCAGCTGCGTATGCTTTAATCGCATATCAAACAGCATTTTTGAAAACTTATTATAAAGAAGATTTTATAGCAGCCACAATGTCAACTGAATTAACGAACACATCTAAATTAAGAGAGTTTGTAGAAGAGTTAAAGAGGTTAAAAGTTGAAATAATTAGACCCACAATAAATAAATGTTTTGCAGAATTTAAAGCAGATAAAAATAAAATTTATTATGGTTTAGGTGCTATTAAAAATGTAGGCTTCGAGGCAATATCAAATATAGTTAATGAAAGAGAAAAAAATGGCAAATTTAGTTCTTTAATTGATTTTATAAACAGAGTTAATTCTAGAGATGTAAATAAACTACAATTAGAAGGATTAGTTAAAGCAGGTGTATTTGATGAATTTGATAAAGACAGAAATAAAATTTTAAACTCTATACCAAAAATTATTCAACAAATAAAAAATATAAATGAAGATAAACTAAGTAATCAAACAAGTTTATTTAACGATAACGATGATACAAAAAATAGTTTTGCTTATATTAAATCTAACACATGGACTAAAAAAGAACTTTTATTGGAAGAATTTAAATCTTTAGGTTTTTATATATCTGATCATCCACTAAATGAATATAAAGAGGTTTTTGATCAACTAAAAGTTACTTCATATCAAGAGTTTTTAACAAACAATGACCCAGAAGCTTTAGTTGCTGGTACAATAATGTCTATACAAGAAAAGAAAAGTGCCAAAGGTACTCCATTTGCTATTGTGAAGTTTAGTGACAATAAATGAGAATTCGAATTATTTTTATTTGCAGAAATTTTAACTAATAATAGAGATAAAATTAAAGAATCTGAATCATTTGTTTTGACATTGCAAAAAGACAAATCAATAGTTGATATATCTAAAAGACGAGTAAATATTAGAAAAATTTTAAGCTTAGAAGACATGATAAACAAACCATATTCTAAAGTAACAATTGAATTAAAAGAAAATTATGATTTAGATGAGATAAAGAAACTCTTAATAAAAGAGGGCCAGACAGAAATAAGTTTTATTATCAATAATAAAAACCAAAAACTTCTTTTCAATCTTGAAAACACTAGAAAATTTGATTTTAATCAATTAAAAGCCATGAAAAGTAAGGAATATGTTAAAAAAATAACTGTTTAGGCAGTTGATTTTTTATCTTGGTTGTATATATCAGTACGTAATTTCGCACACAGTTTTAAGGGCATTGCCCTCCCGGTCCATTAATTTGGAGTAACTGTGGTGGATTAACCGGAAAATATTATGAACGTACCAAAAGTAGATATAAAACAGTTGTTAGAGGCAGGAGTTCATCTTGGTCATAAAACATTGAGATGGAATCCAAAAATGAAGCAGTATATTTTTGGAGAAAAGAATTCAATTCACATTATTGATTTAACACAGACTGTTGATTTTTTAAAAAATGCTTTAGTAGAAGTGCACAAAACAATCAGTGGAGGAGGAAAATTACTTATTGTTTCTACAAAAAAACAAGCCTCAGAACAGGTAAGTGAACTAGCAAAAGAAACTGGACAATTCTTCGTTAACTACAGATGGTTAGGTGGGATGCTTACAAATTGGAATACAATACAAAATTCAATAAAAAGGTTAAAAAAACTTAATGATCAGCTGTCTAAAGAAAATATTGGTTTTACAAAAAAAGAAATTCTGAAATTTGGTAAAGAAAAAGAAAAACTACAAAGATCATTAGGAGGCATTTCTGAAATGAAAAAAACACCTGATTTAATCTTTATTATAGATACAAATATGGAGTCCTTAGCTGTTGCTGAAGCTAAAAAACTTAAAATACCTATTATAGCTGTTTTAGACACGAATTCTGATCCAACTGGTATTGATTTTCCTGTACCGGGAAATGATGACGCAAGAAGATCTATCAATTTATATTGTGAATTACTAAAGAAAACAATTCTAGATGCAGAGAAATTTACAAAAGATTCAGAATTAAAAGAAGAAAAAAAATCTGAAAAAAAATCTGAAATTAATAAGAAATAATCTTAGTCACTAATTAAATGCCAAATAAAGATTTACTTGATAACATAAAAAAACTTAGAGAATTAACAGGTGTTGGTTTTAAAGATTGCAAATTAGCTTTAGATGAATCTAATGGAGATATTGAAAAATCAGTAGAATTTCTAAGAAAAAAAGGAATTGCTAAGGCTTCAAAAAAAATGAGCAGGACTGCTTCCGAAGGTTTAGCTCTTGTAAAAGAAAAAGAAGGAGAAGTATCTATAATAGAAATAAATAGTGAAACAGATTTTGTAGCAAAAAACAAAGATTTTATTTCATTTTGTAAAGAAATTTCTGATATCAACTTTTTAGCTAAAGGAGATTTAGAAAAAATTAATGAGTCAAAAATGAAAAATAACTCATTGGTAAAAGACTCATTAGTTAATCTTATTGCTAAGATTGGTGAAAAAATTACCATTAGACGAGCTGATTTTTTTGATAAAAAAGATGGAAATAATTTTTTTTATGTTCATTCAGCAATTGAAAAAAATATTGGTAAGATTATCTCTGCAGTTAAGTTAGATGGAATTGTAAAAGATAAGAATAGTGATATTGGAACTAAAATTTCAATGCATATAGCTGCATCAAACCCTTTAGCAATAAATAAAGATGGAATAAAAAAAGAAATAATAGATAAAGAAACAGAAATTATAAAAGCTGAAATTACTAACTCAGGGAAGCCTGCTGAAATGGTAGAAAAAATTTCAAAAGGTAAAATTGCCAAATTTTTAAGTGATAATACTCTTTTAAATCAATATTGGATAATGGATCCTAAAAAAAAAGTGTCTGATATACTCTTAGAAAATAAATTAGATAAGGAGATAAAAGTAATAAAATTTGTTAGATACAAAGTCGGAGAGGGTATTTAAAAATGAGTTCAGAGTTTAATGAAAAAAATTATTCATCAAAAATGGATAAAAGTATTCAATCTTTAAAAAAAGATATTTCAACTTTAAGAACCGGCAGGGCAAATCCTAATATGCTAGATATGATAAAAATAGATGTTTATGGTCAAATGATGCCTATTGAACAACTAGCCACTATAAGCGTCCCTGAGGCAAGATTAATATCAATACAAGTTTGGGATAAAGCAAATATAGGTTTAATAGATTCTGCAATTCAGAAATCAGAACTTGGTATAAACCCACAAATAGANGGACAAATTGTTAGATTAAGAATTCCAGATTTAACTGAGGAACGAAGAAAAGATCTCATAAAAATTTTGAAGAACATGGGTGAAAAAGGAAAAGTTTCTATTAGAAATATAAGAAGAGAAGCAAATGAAGATTTGAAAAAAAAATTAAAAGATAAAGGAATNACCGAAGATGAAAATAAATCTTTTGAAAAAAATATTCAAAAATTAACAGACACTAACATTCAAAATATAGATCATATTTTATCTGAAAAAGAAAAAGAGATATTACAGATATGAATAAACTAAACCACGTTGCCTTCATCATGGATGGTAATGGAAGGTGGGGTCAAAAAAAAAATAAAGGAAGAAATTTTGGCCATTTGAACGGTGTTAAGACTGTTAAGAAAATTGTAGAACATTCGACGAAATTAAAGATTCCTATTTTAACATTTTATGTTTTTTCAACTGAAAACTGGAAAAGACCAAAAAGTGAAATCAATTTTTTATTTAAGCTTATAACTAATTATTTTAAAAATGAGATAAAAAATGTGATTTCAAATGGAATTAAAATTAATATTATAGGTAAAAAAAATAGCCTACCTATTGAAATAAAATCCTCTTTAAAAAAAACTGCAGAACTTACAAAAAAAAATAAAAAAATTATTGTAAATTTAGCTATTAATTATGGTTCAAAAGATGAAATAAAAAATGCATTTCAAAAACTTAAAAAAAAAAATATCATTAGCATAAATTCGATAAAAAGAAATCTTTATACAAAAAACCTGCCAGATCCTGACATACTAATTAGAACAGGAGGACATAAAAGATTGAGTAATTTCATGCTATGGCAACTTGCATACTCTGAAATTTATTTTTTAGATAAATTGTGGCCTGATTTTACTAAAAATGATCTTATTAAGATTATTAAAAATTTTAAAAAAGTAAAAAGAAATTTTGGCTCGGTATAAAATGTTAAAAAATATAAAAAAAAGAATTTATACGTCAATTATATTATTATTAATTTTATTATTTTCTTTTATTAATAATTATTTTATGGCTTATTTCTTAACTATAGTAGGAGTATTTTCTATAATTGAGTTTACAAAAATAATAAGAATCATATTTCCTAATAATAAAATTAAAGAATTTATATTAAATTCAATTTTTATAATTTATATTTTTTCTTTTTGTTCTATTCTAATAATTTTCTCATCTTTTTTTTATTTAAAAATTCTATTTTTTTTAATTTTACTGACATGTATAGGTTCAGATATTGGAGGATTTACAATTGGGAATATTTTTAAAGGACCTAAACTAACTAAATTAAGTCCAAAAAAAACTATATCCGGTTCGTTGGGATCTGTAATTTTTTCAATTATTTTTTTATCTATATTAATTTACTTATTAACAAAAAACTTTGATCCATATATTTTAGTTGTTGGAATTATAACATCAATCGCCTGTCAGTTAGGTGATTTNTTTTTTTCATTTTTAAAAAGAAAATCATTATTAAAGGATACAGGTAATTTTTTACCTGGACANGGAGGTATTCTTGATCGTATTGATGGCATACTTTTAGGTATGCCTGTTGGTTTTTTAAGTTTATTATTGATTTACTAATATGAAAAAAATTATTTCAATTTTAGGTTCAACAGGATCAATTGGGAAAAACACTTTAAAGATATTAGATAAAAATAAAAAAATATTTAAAATACATACACTTGTAGCAAATAGTAATTATAATTTGATTTGTAAACAAATTATTAGATTTAAACCTGAAATATTTATTGTAAACAATTTTCAAGTTTTTAAAAAAGTAAAAAAAAGATTTGAAAAAAATAAAGTTAAAATTTTTAATAACATCGATTTTAACAAAATTAGAATAAAAAAATCAGATATCACCGTTGCTGCAATTCCAGGTATAGCAGGATTAAAACCAACAATAGAAATGTGTAAAAAAAGTAAAAGAATTCTTATTGCAAATAAAGAGTCAATTATATGCGGTTGGAATTTGATTAAAAAAATTACTTCTCGTTATAATACTGAAATAATACCGATAGACTCTGAGCATTTCTCCATAATGAAAATTATAGAAAATCAAAATGCAAAGAATATAAAAAAAATTTATCTTACAGCCTCTGGAGGACCTTTTTTAAAACATGCTTTATCTAGGTTAAAAAATGTAAAACCTAATGAAGCTATTAAACATCCAAAATGGAAAATGGGAAAAAAAATTTCAATAGACTCAGCTACCTTGATGAATAAGATGCTCGAGTCTGTAGAAGCTGAAAAACTTTTTTCTATAAATTCAGAAAAAATTGAAATCATAATTCATCCCGAGTCATTAATTCATGCAATTATTGAGTTTAAGAATGGTCTTTATAAGTTTATTTATCACGAAACTACTATGTTGATACCTTTAGCCAATGCAATATTTGATGAAAATATTGANATTAANAAAATCTTAAATTTTAAAAATAAAACAAAAAAAAATATTTTTTTTGATAATCTAAATTTTACAAATGTCGATAAAAAAAGATTTCCAGTTATTAATCTTAAACCTGTAATGAACAGGCACTCTTCTTCTTCAATAATAATAAATGCAGTAAATGAAATATTAGTTGATCAATTTTTGAAGAAAAGAATACCATTTAACTCTTTTTACACTTACATTCAGAGAGTTTTGAATAATAGAAATTTTAAGAAATATGCTATAAGAATACCTAAAAATATTAATCAAATTTTTGAGATAGATAAATGGGCAAGAGAAACAACAATAGAAACAATTAAGTATGAAAATATTTAAATTAACATCATTTTTTTTATTGGTTATTTTTTACATTTCAAAAGTTAATGCAGAAGTTATAAAAAAAATTCAAATAAAAGGTAATTCAAGAGTAAGTGCTGAAACAATTAAGATTTATGGAAATATTAAACTTAACAAAGATTACTCTGATAGTGATTTAAACCAAATTTTAATAGATTTAAATTCAACAAATTTTTTTCAGGATATAGATATAAAACTTTCAAATGGTTTATTAACTGTTGAACTAGTAGAGTATCCTGTAATAAATAAACTAACCATTCTTGGAGAACCTTCAAAAAAATACAAGGAACAGGTAATAAAAATTATAAAATCCAAAGAAAAAGACTCATTTATAAAAAAGAATATAGCTGAAGACATTAAAACTATTAAAAAGATTTATTCTTCAATTGGATTCAATTTTATTAAAGTTAATACAAAAGTAAAAGAAAGAGGTAAAAATAAAGTTGATTTAGTTTTTGATATTGAAAAAGGTGAAAAATCCAAGATTAAAAAAATTTCTTTTACAGGAGATAAAAAAATAAGAGAAAAAAGATTAAGAGACATTATAGCAAGCGAAGAAGATAAGTTTTGGAAATTTATATCTAACAACACTAATTTTAATCAAGACCTCATTAATTTAGATACAAGGCTTTTAGTAAATTATTATAAGTCTATTGGTTATTACGATGTTGTAATTACTTCAAATTCAGCAGAACTAAAAGAAAGTGGAGATGTTGAAATTACTTACTCTATAGATGCAGGTAATAGATACATAATCAAAAAGATAATAACTAATCCTGATACTGTATTTGACAAAAATATTTTTTATCCACTTGAAAAAACATACAGCGAATTTGTGGGATCATACTACTCTCCTTTTAAAGTAAAAAAATTATTAGAGAATATTGATGAACTAATTGCTAGAAATAATTTACAATTTGTTGAACATAATGTTGAGGAAATTATTGAAGATAGCTCTATTATTATTAAATTTAATATTTTTGAAGGAGAAAAAAAGCTAGTAGAAAGAATAAATATTTTAGGTAATAACGTTACGAATGAGTCTGTTATACGTGGAGAATTATTGTTAGATGAAGGAGATCCTTTTACAAAGTTAAGTTTAGATAAATCTATTTCTAAGATTAAAGCTAGAAATATTTTTGGCAAAGTCTCTCAAAAAGTTTCTGAGGGATCAGAAAATAATTTGAAAATTATTGATATAAATGTTGAAGAAAAACCAACCGGTGAGATAAGTGCCGGCGCAGGAGTTGGTACAAATGGTGGAAGTATAGCTTTTATAGTGAAAGAAAATAACTGGTTAGGTCAAGGTAACAAAGTATCTTTTGATCTTGATGCTTCAGAAGAATCTTTAAAAGGAACTATAAATTATACTAACCCCAATTATGATTTTTTAGGTAATTCTTTAAATTATTCTTTAGGAAGTGTTAGCAATGACAAACCAGATCAAGGTTATGAAAATACATTAATAAATGCTTCTATAAATACTTCTTTTGAACAATATCAAGACTTTTTTGCTTCAGTAGGAATTTCTTTAAGTCATGATGATTTAACAACTGATAGTTCAGCTTCAGACTCTTTAAAAAAACAAGATGGCTCTTTTAGCGATTTTTCAGCAGATTATGGTTTTGCTTATGATAAACGAAACAGAGCATTTATGCCTACAGAAGGATCTATTATATCCTTCAATCAAAGTTTTCCTATTTACGCAGACAGAGCTTTTATATCTAATGTGCTTTCCGCTAGTGCCTACAATGAATTTTCTGAAAATATTACAGGTGCAAGTAAACTATTTATTTCTACAGCAAATGGTTTGAGCAATGACGATGTGAGAATCAGTAGACGAAAAAATCTATCTACAAAAAGATTAAGAGGATTTGCAAGAGGTAAAGTAGGCCCTGTAGATGGTGACGATCATATAGGAGGAAATTATGCAGCCTCTCTTAACTTCGAAGCAAATTTACCAAAACTTTTACCGGACTCAACAAAAACGGATGTTGGTTTATTTCTAGATTTTGGAAATGTTTGGGGAGTAGATTATGATAGCACTATAGACGATAGTAATAAAATAAGATCCTCAACTGGCGTAGCAGCAAGCTGGATGTCCCCTGTAGGACCAATGAGTTTTATCTTATCTACGAATTTATCAAAAGCAAATACTGATAAAACTGAGTCTTTCAATTTTAATTTGGGAACAACTTTTTAATATGAAATTTAATAAAATAATAATAATTACCTCAATTTTCTTTTTCTTTTTTCAATCAAATGTCTTTTCTGATGTTCCTTACTATGTAGATTTTAAATATGTTTTAAATAAAAGTGAAGCGGGGAAAAAAGCACAGGCATATTTAAAAAAAAAGTTAGATGATGGAGCAAAAAAAATTAAAAAAAAAGAAATAGCTATACAAGAAGAAGAAAAAAAAATTATTCAACAAAAAAAAGTTATATCTCCGGAAGAATATAAAAAAAAAGTTAAAAGCTTAAGAGAAAAAGTAGAATCACTCCAAAAAGAAAGAAGTTCACTTTTATCATCAGTTTCCAAAGAAAGGTCAAAAGCAAGGAATGAACTTCTTAAAAATTTAAATCCAATAATACAAGACTATATGAAAGAGAAAAATATTAGAATGGTGCTAGATAAAAAAAGTATTTTACTATCTGATGAGAATTTAGATATTACACAAGATATTGTTAAAGTGCTTAACAGTAAATTAAAATCAATTAAATTAAACTAAAAAGTTTAATGTTATCAGTATTATTTTTTAAAAAAAAAAAATTGTCAAATCAATAGTCTTTTTCCTGATTTTAAATCAGAAAAAAATATTAAGATAAATAACATTAAAACATTAAGAAAATCAAAAAAATTTGATTTAACATTTTTTGACTCTATTAAATATAAATCTGACGCGTCTTCTACAAAAGCATCTTTTTGCATCACTACAAGAAAATTAGAAAAATTTCTACCTATGAATGTTGAGAGAATAATTGTAAAAAATGTTTTATTAGAATTAGCTAAAGTGTTAAAGAAAATATACTTAGACGCGGATATTGATTATCCAGATTTATCAGTAAAACTTGCATCTAAAACCAAATATAAAAGTGTAAAATTTGGTAACAATGTTTTAGTTGGTAAAAATGTAAAAATAGCTAAAAACACTGTAATAGGATCTAATTCAATAATTGAGCATGACGTAGTAGTGGGTAGTGGTTGTGTAATAGGCTCTAACGTTATTTTAAAAAATTCAATATTGGGAGATAATGTAATGATACAAGATGATTGTAAAATTGGTTTAAAAGGTTTTGGTTTTATTCCAATAAAAGAAAAAAACTTTAAATTTCCTCATATAGGTAGAGTACTAATTAATGATAATGTTGAAATTGGATCTGGATGCACAATAGANAGAGGATCTGTAGATGATACAGAAATTGGTAAAAATACTTATCTAGATAATCAAGTTCATGTAGCACACAATGTTAAAATTGGATCTAATTGCATGATTGCTGGGCAAGTTGGATTTGCAGGAAGCTCAACTATTGGAAACAATGTATCTATCGGAGGTCAAGCTGGTGTATCTGGTCATCTTAGTATAGGTGATAATGTTAAAATTGGAGGAGGAAGCGGGGTAATAAAAGATATAGAAGATAACCAAATAGTTATGGGATATCCTGCTATTCCATTTAAAGAGTTTATAAAAAGTTGGAAAAAAAAATGAAAGAAACTGAAATAGATAAAAAGAAAATAGAAACTCTATTACCTCATAGAGAACCAATGCTACTAATAGATAAATTAACTAAAATTATTCCATTAAAATCTGCAACAGCAATTATGTATGTGAAGAAAAATGGATTTTACGTACAAGGACATTTTCCTGATCAACCGGTTATGCCAGGAGTTTTAATTGTAGAGGCATTTGGTCAGGCTGCAGCAGCATTAACAGCACATGGAATTGATCCTAAAGAATATGCTAATAAGTTAGTTTATTTAATGAGTGTAGATAAAGCTAGATTTAGAAATCCTGTAATTCCTGATTGTGAATTACATCTAGAAATAGAAGCAATAAGATCTCACGGAAAAGTTTGGAAATATAAAGGTACTGCAAAAGTTGAAGGAAAAAGAATGGCTGACGCTGAATGGTCAGCGACTATAGTGGATAAAAAATGATTCATAAATCTAGTGTAATAGACTCAAGAGCAAAAATTTCAAAAAATGTTAGAATTGGTCCATTTTGTTTTATTGGTCCAAATGTCTTTCTTGATGAAAACGTTGAGCTAGTATCAAATGTGCATATAGAGGGGAATACAAAAGTTGGAAAAGGATCAAAANTTTTTCCATTTGCAAGTATAGGAACTCAACCTCAAGACTTAAAGTTTAAAGGAGAAAAGAATAGTATAGAAATTGGAGAAAACAATTTAATTAGAGAGTATGTTACAATCAATCCTGGTACTGAAAAAGGAGGATTTAAAACAGTAATAGGCAATAATTGTTTATTTATGATTTCATCTCATATAGCGCATGATTGTAAAATTGGAAATAAGGTAATTATTGCTAACAATGTTCCATTGGGNGGCCATGTCACCATAGAAGACTCGGTTGTTATAGGTGGAAACTCAGCTGTACAACAGTTTACAAGGATAGGTAGACTTGCGATGATTGGAGGTATGACAGGAGTATTAAAAGACGTAATTCCTTTTGGTTTATCTATTGGAAATAGAAATTATTTACANGGATTAAATTTAATTGGGCTAAGAAGACAAAAATATGAAAATCAAAAAATTATGGGATTAGATAAAGCTTATAAAAAAATATTTTCTTCTAAAAATTTACACGAAAATTTAAGAAGAATTAATGGAGAACACAAAGATAATGAACTAGTTAAAGAAGTAATAGCTTTTATAGATAAAGATAAAAAAAGACCTATTTGTTCACCGCAAAGTTAATAATATTATGATTGGGCTTATATTTGGAGAGACTGATTTTCCAAAAGAAATCTTAAAGAAAATTAAAAACAAAAAAAAATATTTAATTATTGATCTTACAGAAAAAAAAAATTTTAAAAAAGATAAGAATTCATATTCCGTATCCCTAGGGCAATTTGGAAAAATAATTAGCATATTAAAAATTAACAAATGCAAAAAAGTATTATTTGCTGGTAAAGTTAAAAAACCTAAATTTTCTAGGCTACATCTTGATTTAAAAGGAGTTTTTTATATGCCAAGAATTATTAAAAGCTCGAAGCTTGGAGATGCAGCTATTCTAAAACAAATAATAGATATTTTTAAAAAAGAAAAGATTAGAACAATTAGTTCAGTATTTTTTAATCCAGAACTAAATGTTAAAAAAGGAGTTTATACTAAGATAAAACCTAATAAAGAAGACAATAAAGATATTAAAGAGGGTATTAAAAAATTAAACAGCTTAGATAAATATAATTTTAGTCAAGGCACAGTAGTAAGAAATAAAAAAATAGCAGCTATAGAAGGAAAAGGTGGAACAGAAAAAATGTTAAAAAAATGTAAAAGTAAAAAGTATAATAACAAAGGAGTATTAGTTAAATTTCCTAAAAAAAAGCAAGATTTAAGGATAGATCTACCAACAATTGGTTTAAAAACTTTTTTTCAATGCAAATTAGCTGGACTTAAAGGAATAGTTTTGAAAAATAAACAAAATATATTTTTAGACAAAAAAAAATGTATAAGTTTTGCAAATAAAAATAAGATGTTCATTATAGTAAAATGAAAAAATTTTTTATTTTTTTATTATTATTTAAATTCACTAATACTTATGCNTCTGAATTTAAATTAGAAAAAGTATATGATGGTTTAAATAAACCTTGGAGTTTATCCTTTATTGATAGTAGTAATATTATATTAACAGAAAAAGCTGGAAAATTACTTACTCTAAATCTAAAAAACAAAGAAATAAAAGAGATAAATCATAATTTATCTCTGATAAGTCTAGGTCAAGGTGGATTATTAGATGTATTGTTTAAAGATAAACAAGTTTATGTTACTTACTCTGAAAATAGAGGTAGTTGGAAAACAAGTACATCAGTCGCCAAAGGTGAGTTTAACAAAACAAAAATAAATTTTCAAAATATTTTTAGAGCTGAACCACCAATTGAATCAGGATATCACTTCGGCTCCAGAGCAGTCATTCAAAATGATAAAATTTTTATAACAGTTGGAGAAAGAGGAAAAGGAATGATTGCCCAAGATCCAAAAAAACACCCAGGCAGTATTATCAGAATTAATCTAGATGGTTCTATACCTAATGATAATCCAAAATTTAAAAATAGAAAAGAATGGTTACCAGAAATTTACCAAATTGGTGTGAGAAATCCTCAAGGTATGGCTCTTTCTCCTTTTGATAATAAAATTTATTTAACAAATCATGGTGCTAAAGGTGGAGATTGGTTCGGTAGGGTTAATTATGGTGAAAATTATGGGTGGAAAATATTAGGTTGGGGAGGAACAAATTACTCAGGAACTAAAATAGGCCCTAAATGGAAACCTGGATACACAAAAGCAATTAAGTATTGGGTACCATCTATAGCTGTGGGTTCTATGGTTATCTATAAAGGCAATAGTTTTAAAGAGTGGAATGGAAATGCTTTAATTACATCTCTAAAGGATCAATCTTTAAGAAAAATTAATTTTAAAGCTAACAGTTTAATAAGTGAAGAAATTCTTTTTAAGGGAAATATTGGTAGAATAAGAGATATAGAAATACAAAATAAAACAGGAGATATTTATTTGTTATCAGATGAGGGTAGTCTTTGGAAAATGTACAAATGAAAAAAATATTTATATTAACAGGTGAACCTTCAGGAGATAGATTAGCTTCAAAAGTTATAGGTAATTTAAAAAAATTAAATCCCAATATAGAATATTTATCTGTTGGTGGGGAACATCTTAAATCTATAGGTATCAAATCTATTTATGATTTAAAAGAGATTACATACTTAGGTTTTACTAAAGTAATCTTAAATTTATTTAAGATTAATAAAAAGATTAATCAAACAGTAGATATTATTAATGATTATAATCCTGATATATTATTTACCGTTGACAGCCCAGATTTTACATTAAGAGTTGCTGAACGAGTTAAAAAGATAAATCTTAAGATTAAAACAATTCACTATGTTGCTCCACAAGTCTGGGTTTGGAGAGAGGGAAGAATTAAAAAAATTAAAAATTTTATTGATCACATACTATTATTATTTAATTTTGAAAAAAAATATTGGAATAAAGAACAAGTTAGTTGTGAATTAGTGGGCCACCCTTTATTAGATGAAAGGGAAAAAACAAAAATTGATTTAAATCAAATTATTGGAAAAAATAAAGCCTTAATATCAGTCTTTGCAGGAAGTAGAGAGTCTGAAATTAATATTTTAATGCCAATACTTTTAGATTTTATTGAACTAATGAATAAAAAGTATAACGATATGACTTATGTATTTCATTCTACAAAAGACTTTTCAGAACTCATGCAGTCATATTTACAAAAAAGTAGTTTATCTAATTGTGAAATTATCAGCGATGATAAAATAAAATTCCATATTTTACAAAAGTCAGTTTTTGCAATAGCTAAGTCGGGTACAGTTTCTCTAGAGATATGTAACGCAAAAATACCTTCTATTATTCTTTATAAAATGGGATTAATAAATTTTTTTATTTTAAAAATGTTTGTTAAAACTAAATTTGCTAATATTTTAAATTTTGCAGCTAATGAAGAAATAATACCTGAATTATTGCAATCTAATTGTAATGCTAAAAATATTTTTGAACAAGTTGATAGTTTTTTAGAAAATCCTGAAAAAATAAAGAGTCAAGTCGAAAAAGTTGAAAAAGTTTTAAACACACTTAAAACAGATAAATCTTCTTCAGAACTTGCAAGCTTATCATTACTTAGATTTTTATAATGTTAATTTATACTCACAATGATTGTCTATTAAAAGATAATGGATTTAATCATCCAGAAAGAAAAGAAAGAATAGAAAGTATTTTAGCATCTATTAAGCAGATNGAAGATCTTAAGATAGAATTAAGAAATGCACCACTTGCAGATATNGAAACAATCTCTTTAGTTCATCCGAAAAATTACATTGATAGATTATTTTCAAATATACCAAAAACTGGATTAATAGGAGTAGAAAAAGAACCTTATGCAGATACTGTACTTTGTCCTAGTAGTAAAAAAGCTATTTTAAGATCTTGCGGAGCTGGAATAGCCGCAGTTGATGATTTAATGAATAGAAATGAAAGAGTCTTCTGTGCTATTAGGCCTCCTGGACATCATGCGGAAACTACAAAAGCTATGGGTTTTTGTTTTCTAAACAACATTGCTGTTGCTGCTAGATACTTGCAAAATGAATATAGAATAAACAAAGTTGCAATTGTTGACTTTGATGTACATCATGGAAATGGAACGCAAGAAATTTTTTATAATGATGAATCAGTCGCGTATGCCTCGTCTCATGAGTTCCCTTTATTTCCAGGAACAGGTTCTCATGAAGAAACTGGAGTAGGCAATATATTTAATGCTCCTTTAAAAACAGGAATAGGAGGTAAAGAATTTCTAAAAATATTTGATCAAAAAATACTTAGATCAATAGACAAATTTAAACCAGAGGTAATTTTAATTTCTGCTGGATTTGATGCTCATANGAGAGATCCTTTGGCAAACATTAATTTAGAATCAGAGGATTTTTATGAAATTACAAAGCAAATTGTTGATTTATCAAACATACATTGTAATGGTAGAATTATTTCTTTTTTGGAGGGTGGGTATGATTTAATAGCGTTATCAGAAAGTATTAAACAGCATTTATTGGGATTAAAAAATTAAATATCCACAACTCCCCAAATCGTACATAAAGATGGTAAAATATAATAGTAATTAATCATTAATTAAATATAGTGATTCTATGGACTTTATTATCGTCTTAGGCATAGGTGCGATTTTAGTTGCAACTGGTATTGTCTCACCAAAACCAAAAGATGATGAAGTAGCAGAGGCTAAAGTGGTAAAAACTGAAGAGGTTATTACTCCTCCTCCAGAAATAAAACCAGAACCAACACCAGAACCAACACCAGAACCAACACCAGAACCAACACCAGAACCAGAGCCAACACCAACACCAACACCTGAACCAGAGCCAACACCAACACCTGAACCAGCTAAAGAACCTGAAAAAAGTGAAGAAGCCATAAATCAAGAACAGGCTCAGGAAGAGGAAGCTAAACCTGAGGAACCTGAACTTACACCAACTCAAGATGCAGAGATGAAGGAAGAAGGAAGTAGCTGGTTAAATATAATTCTTTATATCTTGGGAGCAATATCAGTTATCGCAGCAGGAATATATTTCTTCATGAGAAGAGAGCCTGAACCTAAGACAGCAGCAGATATTGGAAGAGAGGAGTCAAATCAACAACCTGAAACAGATCCAACACCTGAACCAGATCCAACACCTGAACCAGATCCAACACCTGAACCGGATTCAACACCAGAACCAGAACAGCAAGAAGACATTCAATCAGATAATAAAGATCAGTCTTCTAATGATGATAGTGACAATAATAATAGATAGTTGATTTAAAAAAAATCTTTTCCACCTTTTAAGTATGCACATTTTTCACAACTTTTTTCTATTTCTGGAACTTTTTCTGAATTTAAAACTTCTTTCATTTCAGATAATTTTTTTTCAATCCATAAAGTATTAACACGATAAGGTATTAAGTTTGTTGTAAATTCTATTTTATTATCAAATTTATCTTTAGTTTTAATTCCGTTACAAACATAAAAGTAAGATAAATCAGAAACTTGAAAATTCATTTTTCTTAAAATATGTACATATATATCCATCTGAAGTTTATAACTTAAATGCCATTCTGAATCTAAGTATGAAGAAACAGTAATAGGAAAAGTTGATGATTGAGCTTTATAATCAACTATAACTAATTTTTTTTCATTTAAATCAAACCAAATATCATCAATTCCACCATGAATAATTAAATTTGTTTTATCATCAAGATATGAGATTCCACCTTTTAAAGAATTTCTCCAAATATCCAAATCTTTATGTCTATAAGGAACGAAATTTAAATTATGCTTAACCATTATTGGATGAGGTTTTTGTTCCTCTCTATATTGATCAAATTCTTTTTTTAGCAGTTCATCAACAGCAATATTAAGAGCCCATCCTGGCATCGAAGGTTCTTTTAAACCTTTAACACGATCTAAATAAAAACATCTTTTGCAGCTTAGGAAGTTAAAAAATTTAGATCTACTTATCTTAAAAGGTGAATTAGATTTTTTATCGTAAAATGAGCTTTTTCTAGTCCTAAAAGATGTTGCATCTTTCATTAAATTTTACTTAATCTTTTTATAACCTCGGCTCTATCTAAAGATAAGATTACATCATATATACCTGGCCCAAATCTAGAACCGACTAATGCAATTCTCAGCGGTTGCCCAACACCTTTAAAGTTAGTTTTATGTTTATTTATTAATGATTTTATCACTGGTTCTAGAGTTTCTCTTGATAATGAACTAATCTTTTCATACTGAATAATGAAATCTTTAATAACTTTTTTTGATAAGTCATCGATAAGTTTTTTATCTTCTGATCCTATTTCAATTTTATCATTAATAATATATTGAGAATTGTTCCATATATCCTCTAAAGTTTTTGCTTTATTTTTCAAAAAAGTCATAGATTTTAAAAGGACAGATTCTTTCGACTGATTTATAGGTTTTTTATATCTAGAAACATACTCTTTAAAAAAATTAAATAAATCTTTCTCATTGATAGTTTTTATATATGTTTCGTTAATCGAATGTATTCTGGATAAATCTAGTTTTGAGGGTGACTTACCAACGCCACTTAAATCAAATAGATCAATACTTTCTTGCTTAGTAAAAATTTCTTTATCTTTATAAGACCAACCTAGTCTTAAAAGATAGTTCCTTAAAGCATCTGCCATTATACCAATCTTAATATAATCCTCCAATGTAGAAGCATTATCTCTTTTTGAAAGTTTTTTCCCTTTTTCACTATGAATTAAAGGTATGTGTGCAAAATTAGGAACTGCCCATCCCATAGCATCATAAATTTGTTTTTGTTTGAAAGAGTTTATCATATGATCATCTCCTCTTATTACATGAGTAATTTTCATTTCATAATCATCAACTGTAGCTGATAATTGGTATGTTGGAGTATTATCTTTTCTTAATATTACAAAATCTTCAACTGTGGAATTAGAAATATTTCTTTCTCCTTGAACTAAATCTCTAATAATTGTATTACCTGAAATTTTACTTTTAAATCTCATAACCGGCTTTACTCCCTCTGGAATTTTTAGATCTTTAGCATCCCTCCATTTTCTGTTGTACACATAAGGCAATCCTTGTTTCTTGCATTTTTCTTTTTGTTCATTAATTTCTTCTTCAGAGCAATAGCAGTTATATGCAAATCCCTTTTTGAAAAGCTCCTCAGCAACAGCAACATGTTTCGAAATATTTCTAGATTGAATATATTCGTCACCATCATGTTCAATACCAAGCCAAGCTAATGAAGATATAATTTGTTCTTTAAATTGATCTTTAGACCTCTCTTTATCCGTATCCTCTATTCTTAAAAAATATTTACCTTTATTTTTTTTTGCAAGAAGCCAATTAAATAANGCNGTTCTNACTCCACCTATATGAAGAGGCCCAGTAGGAGAGGGCGCAAACCTACAATTAAAAGACATTTAAGTTAATTAGACTATTTTAATGAAAGTTTCTATATAAAGAAACAAGTTTACCTTGAATTTTTATTCTATCTGCAGCGTATATTTTTGTTCCATAATTACGATTAGCAGCTTCAAGAGCAATAGTATTTCCTTTTTTTCTAATTCTTTTTAAAGTTGCTTCCTGGTCATCAATTAGGACTACTGCAATTTGACCACTATCTACATTAGAAGTTTTTTTAACAACAACTGTATCTCCATCATTAATTCCTGCTTCTATCATAGAGTCACCTTTAACTTTTAAACCATAATGCTCACCATTTTTTTGTAAGTCCTCAGGCAAAGCAACTCTATCAACTTCTTGTTGAATCGCTTCTATTGGAGTTCCAGCAGCAATACTTCCTAAAACAGAAACATCAGTAGATTTATTAGTGTTATTATCTAAACCACCTTTAATTACGCTTGGAGTAAAAGTATTAAAGATATCATTTGCACTTGCATTTTCTGGTAATTTTATAACCTCTAAAGCTCTAGCCTTATGAGCTAAACGTTTAACAAATCCTCTTTCTTCTAAGGCTGAAATTAATCTATGTATTCCAGATTTCGACTTAAGGTTGAGCGAATTTTTCATCTCCTCATAAGATGGAGAAATACCGGAAGATCTAATTTTTTTATTTATAAAAATTAATAAGTTTTTTTGTTTTTTTGTAAGCATAGAACAAACCTCGTACATTAATGTTCTACAAAGGTTCTATTAAAATTACAACTTTAAATAAAGGTCTATTTTATTGGTTTATTTGAATAATTCTTTTGATTAGACCAGCCGGATTGTCAGAACTTAAAAGTGATTCTCCTATTAAGAAGTTTCTAATACCAGTTTTGTCGTAAATATATTTAACGTCATTTTCATCTTTTATTCCACTTTCTGATATTACAGGACCTTTATGATATTTAACAATTTCAAAAATAGAAATTGTATTATTTATAGAGATTTCTAAAGTTTTTAAATTTCTATTATTAATTCCAATTAAGGCTTTTTTATATTCTAAGGCCGCTTCAGCTTCTTTTTGATCATGAACTTCAACAATGACACTTAAATTCTTTTTAATAGCTTCATCATAAATTTCATTTGCTTGAGATTTATCTAGGGCAGCGATAATTAAAAGAATACAATCACAACCATAGCTTTTTGATAAAGCAATTTGATAGGGATCAATAAAGAAATCTTTAGCTAAAATTGGTATTTTAAATTTACTTTTGATATCGGTAATATAGTCTAGTTTTCCAAAGAAATAATTTTCTTCAGTAAGAACAGAGAGACAAGTTGAACCATTATCTATATAAATCTTTGCTATGTCTAGATGATTAAAGTTTTTAACTAAAACACCAGCAGACGGACTAGCTTTTTTTATTTCTGAAATTAGAGATATCTTTTTATTATTTTCAATTTTTTTTTTAAAATCGTAAAAAAAATTTAAATTTTTAATTTTTTTTTCTAAAAAATCAATAGAAGTATTTTTTTTAATCAAATCTAAAGTTTTTTTTTTATCTTCTATTATTTCTTTTAAGGTGTTTGCCATTATTTCATTTGTATTTTAGTTAAGTACTTAAAAACATTTCCTGTTTTTAAATAACTTTCTGCTTTTTTAAAAGCATCTTTAAATTCATACTCATTATCTGAAACAATTAAACCTGCAGCAACATTTAAAGCTACTGCTTGAGAAAACTCATTAAATTTGCCTTTAAATATTTCAATAATTTTTTGAGAATTGTATAATGCACTTTTACCCGTTAAGTTATTTTTATTAGTTAATTTAATCCCAAGTTGTTGTGGATCTATTATGAACTCATTTATATTTCCATTGTTTAATTCAATAATAGTAGTTTTTTCAAAAGGAGAAATTTCATCCATACCATCATCGCTATGTACTATATATGCATGGATAACATTGTTTTCTCTTAATGCCTCTGCAAATGGTCTCATCCATTTTTTATCAAATACACCAACCACTTGTCTCTTAACTTGAGCAGGATTGCTTAATGGACCTATAAGATTAAATATAGTTTTCTTTTGTATTTTTTTTCTAGCAGGTCCTACATGTTTCATCGCAGAATGATAATTTGGAGCAAACATAAAAGCAAAATTAAATTCATTAATGGATTTTTCAGCTTCATCAGGCTTTAAATTTATATTTATTTTTAATTCTTGAAGGACATCTGCAGATCCACAATTAGAAGAAACTGCTTTATTACCATGTTTAGCAACTTTTATACCCATGCTAGCGAGCACAATGGCTGCAGCAGTGGATATATTTAAAGAGTTCTTTCCGTCACCCCCAGTTCCACATGTATCTATTGTATGGGAGTCTGTTTTAACTTTACTTGCTTTACTCCTTAACACAAAAATACCACCTGCTAGCTCGTCTTTTGTTTCACCTTTTTTTATAAAAGACTCTAATACTTCTATGATCAAATTCTCAGGATATTTACCTTCCATTAGATCACTAAATAGAGCTTTACTCTCTTCAAAGGAAAGATTTTCACCTTTCTTTAATTTTTCTGTAATTTGACTCATTAGTTAATTAAAAAATTCTTTATTAATTTCATTCCCATTTTAGTACTAATACTTTCTGGATGGAACTGAAAACCGTGAATATTATAGTCTTTATGCATTAGACCCATAATCGTTTTATCTTTTGTTTCTGCAGTAATTATTAAATCTTTTGGAAATTTTTTTTTATCAACAACCAAACTATGGTATCTTGTAGCTACGAAATTATTATGAATGTTTTTAAATAGCCCTTTTTTATTGTGTTTTATTATACTTGTTTTTCCATGCATTAATTTTTTAGCGTTAATTATTTTCCCCCCAAATACTTGACCTATAATTTGATGCCCTAAACAAACTCCTAAGATTGGTAATTTTTTATAAACATCTCTAACAATTTTTAAACAATTCCCAGCTTGATTAGGGTTACCTGGGCCTGGTGAGATTACAATTTTATCATATTGGTTTCTTAAAATTTTTTTACTATCTATTTTGTCATTTCTTATCACATCAATATTTTTTTTATATTTTGAAATATAGTGATACAAATTGTAAGTAAAACTATCGTAATTATCTATGAGTAAAATTTTCATTTAATCGACAGCTTTCATTAAAGCTTTAGCTTTATTTACTGTTTCAATATATTCTTTATTTGGTTTACTGTCGGCCACCACTCCTGCTCCAGCTTGAACATAAAACTTTTTATCTTTTATTAAAGCAGTTCTTAAAGCAATACATGTATCAAATTCATTATTAGGGGTGAAATAACCAATTCCTCCGGCATATAATTTTCTTTTATTCTTTTCTAGTTCATCGATAATTTCCATAGCTCTAATTTTAGGAGCTCCACTCACTGTTCCCGCAGGAAAACCAGACAGTAACGTTTCAAATAATGAAAATTTATTATCAAATTTTCCTACAACATTAGAAACTATATGCATAACGTGTGAATATTTTTCAATTTTAAATTTTTCAGTTACCTTTACAGTATTAATTTTACTTACTTTTCCTACGTCATTTCTTCCAAGATCTAACAACATTAGGTGTTCTGCTAGTTCTTTTTTATCATGAAGTAAATCTATTTTATTTTTTTTGTCTTCTTTATCATCTTTTCCCCTTGGTCGTGTTCCTGCAATTGGTCTAATTGTAACTTCATTTTTTCTTAATCTAACTAAGATTTCGGGACTACTTCCTAAAACACTAAAATCTTCATAATTAAAATAAAACATAAAAGGAGAAGGATTTGATTTTCTTAAATAATTATAAATTTCAATTGGTTTTTTTTCAATTTTTCTTTCAAACCGTTGACTTAATACTACTTGAAAAATATCTCCTTTTTGTATGTATTTTTTTGCTTTCTTTACTAAAAATTTGAATTTTTCTTTAGATGTATTTGATTTAATTAAATTCTTATTTTTTTTATAGGTAAATTTCTCGGGAAGTCTAATACTTTCATAATTTTCAAATAAGTTGAATTTATTAATAATTGATCTATAGGTCTCTCTATAATCATTTATTTTTGTGTCTGAATATACATTCTCAATATAAAAAATTTTTTTCTTTAAATTATCATAAATTATCAAATTTTTTGGTCTTGATAATCTTACATCCGGAATTTTTAAGTCATCTTTACACTTATCAGGAATATCTTCGATATAACGAATTACATCATAAGAAAAATATCCAACTAACATGGAAGACATAGAGGGTAATTGATCTGGTATCTTTATATCAAATTTCTTTATTAGTTTATTAATGTAAGTAAGAGGATCAGCATTTATTCTAGTTTTTTTTCCAAGACTATTTATCTTTACTGTATTCTTACTTATATCCCATATTTTATCGGGGTTTAAACCGATGATGGTATATCTGCCTTTAATTTTACCTTTTTCCACCGACTCAAAAATAAAACTATTTTTTTCAGCTAGTAAAAATCTGAATAAATTTTCTACCTTGTAATATTTTTTACAAATTCTTGATGCAAACAATATCTGATGTCTTTTATTGGTATGATTTTTTTTAAATTGGTTAAAACTAATATTAATTTTCATTAAAAAGAATTTTTTACTCTTTCAATAGTTCTTCTGTTTAATTCAACTTTATACTTTTGATTTAGGTTTTCATCAAAAGTTTTGTATATTCTATTTACTATATTAAGTCTGGCTTTAGCTTCATATTTTTCAAATTCATTAGAATCTTTTTTGATTGCTTTATATTCAGTTTTAACTGCTAAAATTAAAAAATTTTTTTTTAATGAACTATCTGTGATCAAATCTACTTCACCATCTTTAGTCAAAAATATTCTTTTTATAATTCCTTCAGAGAAAATTTCATTTTGTTTTAAGTTTAGTATTTTATAATTTTTTAATTTTAAATTATTATCAGTAGCAAACTTTTCTATTTTTAATTTATCAAAACCACCCATGCTAATATCTTTAATTATAGAAGAATTATTTTGAATCTTATTTTGAAAAATGAATTGGCTGTTGATTATTTCTAAAACATCTGGATCATCTATAGATCTATTATTTGTTTCTATAGATTTTATTTGAGCTAAAAAATACTTATTGTCAACTTTTAAAACCTCAGGTATTTTTTCATTTTTAATTGTATAAATTTTTTTGAAGAGATTATCTGGTAAATTTTTTATTGTTTCTTTATTTTTATCTTTTTTATTACCATCAATATTTTTAATTTCAGCAATAACTAAATTATTTTCTTTTGATGCCTCTGCAAAAGATTGTCCATCTAAAACTTTGTTTTCTAAAATATCCAATTGTTTAAAAAAAACTTCATTATATTCACTATTACCCGAGATAGACTGTGGAGTTATTTCAGCGTATTGAATATGTTTGAATCTCTCAATAAATAATTCTTTATTTTTATTATAAAGTTCTTTTATTTTTTCCTGAGATGGTTTTTTTCTTACATGATATTCATTTAAATCAATATATCTAATTGTTTTAGTCTGGTTTTCTTTTTTATATGCATTTTCTATTAAAACATCAGGAACTGTTATTCCTCCAGCTAAAGAACTTAAAAATTGTCTTCTAGATTCTTGTTCTATAATATTTTGCTCAAATGCAGGTGCAGTGATACCACTTTTAATAAGAAATTTTTCATATTCTGTTCTAGAAAATTTATTATTTCTTACAAACAGTTCATCATTTGTTATTATACTTTTTAAAGAACTATCATTTACTATAATACCTGATTTTTCTATTTCTAAGGCCATAACTTTCCGCCCTATATATTCAGATAAAATTTTTTCTACCAAATCAGTTTTAGGTAAATTTTTGATTTGTTCATTATTCAAATTTAATCGATTTAAATAATTTACAAACTCTTGTGTACTCAGTTTATTAGAGTCAATTGTGGCAATGACATTCTGATTTCCACCTCTAAACACATCTCCCATTCCCCAAAATACAAAAGGTAAAATAATAATACCCACGAGCAATTTTACAAAAAAGGATTTAGATATTTTTCCTATTGAAGTAATCATTTTAATAATTTATTAAGTGTTTTAAAACAATACACCTATAGAGTAAATTTAAAACTAAGGCAAATGATGAAATATTTTATCGGTAATTGGAAAATGTTTGGTGTTCCCAGATCAATAAAAATACTTAATAGAATAAATTCTTTTAGGTCTACTGATAGTAATAGAAATAAATATCGAATTGTTATTACTCCTCCTTACACACTTTTGGAGACTTTTGCTAAAAAATTTAGAGATAAAAAAATAATTATTGGTTCTCAAAACTGTTATCAAAAAGAAAAATTTTCATCAAATACTGCAGCAATTAGCCCTTATATGATTAGAGCGATTGGAGCAAAATACACTTTAGTAGGACATTCTGATAATAGAGCAGAGGGTGATACAAATACTATATTAAAAGATAAAGTAAAATTTGCATTACAAAATAATCTAAAAGTTGTTTTTTGTATTGGTGAAAATAAATTGGAAAAAAAAAATAATAAAACATTTAGTGTTCTTAAAAATCAATTGGTTAAAGTTTTAGAAAGTAAATTTAATAAAAATAATATCATTGTAGCTTATGAGCCAATATGGTCCATCGGAACAGGAAAAATACCTAGTTATTATGAATTACTAAATACCTCCTCTTTTATTAAAAAAACTTTAAAAAAAATTTTCAAAAAAGGTAGTCCAGAAGTTCTTTATGGGGGGTCTGTAGATGAAAAAAATGTTCATGTGTTTAGAGAAATTAAAGAAATTGACGGCTTTTTAATTGGTGGAGCTTCTAAATCATCAAAAAAATTTATTGATATAATAAAGAATTACTATAGATAGACATCATGGAAAGTTTACTTATTTCAATCAATATTATTCTTGCAGTGATTTTAATTATTTCTGTTTTATTGCAAAAATCAGAAGGAGGAGCGCTTGGTTTAGGTGTTTCACAAGATAATTTCACGTCAACTAGATCAGTTGGAAGTTTTTTAACAAAATTCACTTCTATAGTTGCAACCTTATTTATTGTTTGCAGTATCGCAATTGTTGCTATTTCAAGAGATGAGCTTCGTGAAACACAATCTGTTTTTGAGAAACAAGAAGAAGAAGATTCAAGTCTTCCACAAATTCCTCAATCAAAATAAATTTAATGCTTTGTGTTTAACGATTTATAAAGTATAACATACTTCCATGGCGCGATATATTTTCGTTACTGGCGGCGTGGTTTCATCTTTAGGTAAAGGATTATCCTCAGCATCATTAGCATATTTACTTCAATCAAGAGGATATAAGGTCAGACTTAGGAAACTAGATCCTTATTTAAATGTTGATCCAGGCACAATGAGTCCTTTTCAACATGGTGAGGTATTTGTAACAGATGATGGAGCTGAAACTGATTTAGATCTAGGACACTATGAAAGATTCTCAGGGATTTCTGCGAAAAAATCTGACAATATAACAACAGGTAAAATTTATAGCGATGTTTTAAAGAGAGAACGTCAAGGCAAATATCTTGGCAAAACTGTTCAAGTTATTCCACATATCACCAACAGAATAAAAGAGTTTATTATTAATGACGTGGCCAAAGAAGACTTTGTTATTTGTGAGATAGGTGGAACTGTAGGTGATATAGAAAGCCTTCCTTTTTTAGAGGCCATAAGACAATTTTCNAANGANCNAGGNAGAAANAATACNTTGTTTATTCANCTNACTTTAGTTCCTTATATGAAAGCTTCCGATGAAATAAAAACAAAACCCACTCAACACTCAGTAAAAGAACTTCGAAGCATTGGTATTCAGCCAGATATTATTATTTGTAGGTCAGAGAGATCTATTCCACTAGATCAAAGAAAGAAAATTTCTCTGTTTTGCAATGTTTCAATTGAAGATGTAATAGAAACTGTTGATGTAAAAACAATTTATGAGGCTCCAATAAGTTTTAATAAAGAGAAATTGGACGAAAGGGTATTAAAATTTTTCAAAATTAAATCTAAAAAGAAAGTTAATCTCCAACCATGGAAAAAAATTACCCAATTAGTTCTGAATACAAAAAATAAAGTAAATATTGCAATAATAGGAAAATATGTAGAACTTAAAGATGCTTATAAATCTTTAGATGAAGCATTAACACATGGCGGTATAGCGAATAATTTGAAAGTTAAACTTTTAAGAATTGAGTCTGATTATTTAAAACCGAGAGAAATAGATAAGAAATTGAAAGGTGTATCAGGGATTTTAATACCAGGGGGTTTTGGAAAAAGAGGCACTGAAGGTAAAATTGCAGCAATTCATTATGCTAGAAAAAACAAAATACCTTTTTTGGGTATCTGTTTTGGAATGCAAATGGCCGTTATTGAATTTGCTAGAAATAAATTGAATATAAAAGATGCAACATCAAGTGAGTTTGGTTCATCTAAAAGTTCGGTTGTAGGTTTGATGAGTGAATGGGTAAAGGATGGTAAATTAATGAAAGGAACTGATAAAGATTTAGGTGGAACTATGCGATTAGGAAGCTATGAAGCAAGACTTAAAAAAGACACAAAAATAAGTAAAATTTATAATTCTTTAAAGATTGAAGAAAGACATCGTCATAGATATGAAGTTAACATTAATTATAAAGAT
>NHGD01000011.1 GCA_002170125.1 Candidatus Pelagibacter sp. TMED128 | reverse complement strand
TAATTCACAAATGTCTATAGATAAAGATAAAATTAAGCATATCAGCAAATTAGCTAGAATCTCATTAGATGCAAAAAAAACTGATATTTTAGCTAAAGACCTATCTTCAATTTTTAAATTTATTGAACAATTAAACGAATTAAATACTGACAAAATAGAACCATTATCTTCAATTTTGAATGAACCATTAAGATCCAGAGAAGATATTGTTAATGATGGAAAATATCGGGAAAAAATATTAAAAAATTCACCTCAAAAAAATGAAGAATTTTTTGTTGTGCCAAAAGTTATTGAATAATGTCTGAATTAACAAAAAAAAATTTAACTGAGATAGCAAATCTAATTAAGAAAAAAGAAATTAAATCTGAAGAGGTAACACAATCTTTTATAAAAAATATTGAAAAAGACAAAAAATTAAATTCTTTCATTACAAAATGTTGTGAATCTGCATTAAAGAAAGCAAAAGATTTTGATAAAAAACCAGAGTTTAAAAAACTTTTACCTGGGATTCCTATAGCTGTTAAGGATCTTTTTTGCACAAGTGGTGTCAAAACAACGGCTGGTAGTAAAATGTTAGAAAATTTTATTCCAGTCTATGAATCGACTATAACAAATAATTTATGGAATGAAGGAGCATTTTTATTAGGGAAATTAAATTGTGACGAGTATGCAATGGGGTCTTCGAATGAAACAAGTTATTTTGGAAACGTAATGAATCCAATTGCGGAAAATATTGTTCCAGGCGGATCATCAGGCGGATCTGCAAGTGCTCTAACAGCGAACTTAACTCCCGCAACAATTGGCACTGACACTGGAGGTTCTATTAGACAACCAGCTTCTTTCACAGGGACGGTTGGTTTAAAACCAACTTATGGACTTTGTTCTAGATGGGGCATTGTTGCATTTGCATCTTCATTAGATCAAGCTGGTCCAATGACTAAAAATGTTGAGGATTGTGCTTTAATGTTAGAAGCAATGGCAGGTTTTGATGAAAAAGACTCTACATCTATAAATAAAAAGAAAGAAAATTATTCAAAAAATTTAACTAACAATATTAAAGGATTAAAAATAGGTATACCTAAAGAATATAGAGTAGAGGGTATGTCTAATGAAATAGATAAACTTTGGGAGAATGGAAAAAAATTATTAAAAGACTCTGGAGCAGACATTGTTGACATTTCTTTGCCTAATACAAAATATGCTTTACCAACTTATTATATAGTTGCTCCTGCTGAAGCTTCTTCAAATTTAGCAAGATATGATGGAGTTAAATATGGTTTTAGGTCTAGTAAAGGGAATAATTTAATAGAAATGTATGAAAATACAAGATCAGAGGGTTTTGGAGATGAAGTTAAAAGGAGAATTTTGATTGGTACTTACGTTCTTTCATCGGGATACTACGATGCTTACTATTTAAAGGCGCAAAAAGTAAGACAATTAATTAAAAATGATTTTGATCAAGCATTTAAAAAAGTTGACGCTATTTTAACTCCATCTACACCTAGTTCTGCATTTAAAATTGGTGAAAAAAAAAACGATCCACTATCAATGTATCTTAATGATATTTTTACTGTTCCAGTAAATTTAGCAGGTATACCCGCTATCTCAATACCAGCAGGCCATGATAGTAATAANTATCCACTTGGTCTTCAATTAATCGGAAAACCCTTAGATGAACAGAAGCTTCTAAATATTGCTTTTACAGCTGAAAAAAAAATAAATTTTAAACAAATGCTTAATAGATGGTGGGAAAAATAAATAATGAGTGAAAAATCTGAAAAATATTTGATTAGTGGGGAAAAAGATAAATGGGAAGTAATAATTGGTCTTGAAGTTCATGCTCAAGTGTCTTCAAACTCTAAGCTTTTTTCAGGTTCTTCTACAAAATTTGGAGCAGAACCTAATACACAAGTTAGTTTAGTCGATTCTGCTTTCCCGGGAATGCTACCAGTGATTAATGAATATTGTATTAAACAAGCTATTAAAACAGGTTTAGGACTAAATGCTAAGATAAATCTTTATTCAGTTTTCGATAGAAAAAATTATTTTTATGCTGATTTACCTCAGGGTTATCAAATTTCTCAATATAAAAATCCTATAGTGGGTGAAGGTGAAATCACTTTGGATCTACCTACTGGAAGTAAAAAGGTTGGAATAGAAAGGCTGCATTTAGAACAAGATGCAGGAAAAAGTATTCATGATATAGATCCGAGCAACACATTTGTTGATTTAAATAGATCCGGGGTCGCTCTTATGGAGATAGTGAGTAAACCCGACTTAAGATCACCTGATGAAGTTAATGCGTATGTTAAAAAATTAAGATCTATTATGAGATACTTAGGTACCTGTGATGGAAACATGCAAGAAGGATCTTTAAGAGCTGATGTCAATGTTTCTGTTAGAAAAGAGGGAGATACAAAATTAGGTACTAGGTGTGAAATCAAAAATGTAAATTCTATTAAATTTATGCAGATGGCAATTACTCATGAAGCAAAAAGACAGGTTGAACTTTTAGAATCAGGTAAATCGATTGATCAAGAAACCAGGTTATTTGATACAAAAAAAAATGAAACTAGATCTATGAGATCAAAAGAAGATGCTCATGATTACAGATATTTTCCAGATCCAGACTTGTTGCCTTTGAATTTAGAAAAAAATTTAGTTGAAAAGATAAAAAAAGATTTACCTGAATTACCAGACGAAAAGAAAGAAAGATTTATAAAAGAACATTCATTAACTCCATATGAAGCTAATGTATTAGTCTCTGAAAAAGAAATATCGAATTATTTTGAAGAAGTGATTAAGACTTCTGACAAAAAGCTAGCAAAGAATTGGATTATGGGCGATCTTTTTGCTTCATTAAATGAGAGAAATATTTCTATATCTGAGTCACCTGTAACATCAGCAAAAATGTCTCAATTAATAAACTCAATAAGTTCAGGTATTATTTCTGGAAGAACAGCCAAAGAAGTTTTTGAAATTCTAAAAGAAACAGGAGAAGATCCAAAAAAAATTATTGAAAGTAAAGGCCTACAACAAAAGAGCGATCCTAAAGAATTAGAGGGAATAATAGATAAGATTTTATCAAAGAATAAAGATAAAGTGGAACAGTACAAATCTGGAAAAGATAAGTTATTTGGATTTTTTGTGGGCCAAGTAATGAAAGAATCTTCTGGCAAGGCTAATCCTCAATTAGTAAATGAGATTCTTAAGAAAAAACTTAAATAAATTTAAATGGGATATAATCTACAAATTACTGAAAATATTGAAAAATATATCGAAGAATATAGTCAATCATTGCATCCAGTTCAAAAGGAGATCATTTTGTATAACGAAAGCTTAGGTGAAGTTAAAAAAATGCAGATATCTGTATCTCAATGTTATTTTCTAGAATTAATTATTAAAATATCAAATTTTAAAAGTGTTCTTGAAGTAGGAACATTTACTGGATTAAGCACGTTATCAATTGCTTTAGCTTTATCTAATGATGGAAAAATTGTTGCATTAGATAAAGACATCAAAACAAATCAATTAGCGGTTAATTTTTTTAAGAAAGCTTCTCAAGATAATAAAATTAAGACAATTGTAAAACCTGCTTTAGAGACATTACAAGAATTAAGAAATAATAATGAGATTTTCGATCTAGTTTTTATAGATGCTGATAAAGAAAATTATAAAAAATACTATGATTACGGAGTTCAATTGGTAAAGAAAAGTGGATTAATTATAGTTGATAATGTTTTATGGCATGGAGAAGTAGCAGATCCAAAGAATAACGGCAAATTTACTAATATAATTAGAGAGTTTAATAAATATGTTAAAGATGATAATAAAACTGAACAAGTAATACTACCTCTAGGAGATGGTTTTACAGTATGTAGAAAATTATAATGTTTAATGTATTGGGATTTTANAAGTTTAAAAAACTTACTAATTTAAAAAAAAGTAAAATTATTCTTCAGAATTTTTTTAATAATCAAAATGTAAATGGAACAATAATAATTTCACAAGAGGGGATAAATGGAACAATTTCAGGAAAACCAAAAGATTTAATTCTTACAAAGAAAAAAATTAAAAACTTATTTAAAGTAAGTAATTTTGATAATGAAAATTTATCAATAAGTAAATTTCAACCTTTTCATAAACCAAAAGTTAAAATAAAAAAAGAAGTAGTTCCTATGGGTATTTATATTTCCCATAAAAAAAAAAGGAAGGGTCTTATAGATCCTACAAAATGGAACACCTTAATCAAAGAGAAAAACACCCTTCTTTTAGATGCTAGAAAACCTTTCGAGTTTAAGGTAGGAAGTTTTAAAAAAGCAACAAATCCTAAAATTCATCATTTCAGGAATTTCCCAAAATACTTAAATAAAATTGATAAGAAAAAAAAAGTAGCAATGTTTTGTACTGGTGGAATTAGATGTGAAAAAGCTTCTATTTATTTACAAGACAAGGGATTTAAAAATATATTTCAATTAAAAGGAGGTATTTTAAATTATTTAAAAAAAGTCAAAAAGAAAAATAGTATGTGGAGGGGAGAATGTTTTGTTTTTGACAATAGAGTTTCACTAAAACACGATTTATTAATTGGATCTTATTCAATTTGTAGTGGATGTCGAAATCCCATTTCTTTAAAAGATAAAAGATCTAAAAAATATGAAGAGGGTGTTTCTTGCCCAAGATGTAAAGATAATTTAACAAGTTCTCAAATATCTCGCTTTAGAATGAGACAGAAGCAGATAGACTTTGCTAAAAGATCTGGTAGAAAGCATATATTCCAAAAAGAATTTTAGCAAAAGATCACATTTATGAATTTAACAAAAGACTCAATTTGGTTATTACTAAGAAAAGTTACGATACCTGCCAGCACAGGATCATTATTTCAAACATTTTATAATTTAGTAGATACTTATTTTGCAGGCAGGATTTCTCCTGAGGCTCTAGCAGCAATAGCAAAGTCATGGCCGATATATTTTATAGCTATTGCAGTAGCAGTTGGTATCGGTGCGGGAACAACTGCGCTTATAAGTAATTCTATTGGTGCTAAGGAAAATAAAAAAGCTTCTATGTATGTCGCTCAATCTATAATTTTTGCAATAGGGATATCTGTTTTTGTTACTTTATTTGGCTTAAATTATTCTGATGAACTTTTAACAATTATGGGGTCAAGTAAAGAAAGCATCATTTTGACACAAGAATATTTAGATATTATATTTTTTGGAGCTATCATTGTCTTGATTCAGTTATCTTTAAACGGAACTCTTAATGCTCAAGGTGATACAAAAAGTTATAGAAATGTTTTAATATTTACTTTCTTTTTAAATATATTTCTTAATCCTTTATTTATTTTTGGCTATGGATTTATACCTGCTTTTGACATTGCTGGTTTAGCAATCGCTACATTAGTTTCTCAATTTATAGGATTAATCTATTTAGCTAATAAGGTTTATTGTTGTAAATTAAAAAAATATCTTAAGATAGAATGTTTTAAACCAAAGATAAATTATATCGGTACACTTTTTAAACAATCAGTTCCTATAATGTTTACTATGCTAATGATTATGTTTGGAGTATTTAATATTTTCTATTTTGTAGGTCAGTTTGGAGAATTAGCTACCGCAGGCTATGGTACTGCTGTGAGAATAGAGCAAGTTTTATTATTACCTGTTATAGGATTAAACACCGCAGTATTATCAATAGCGGGTCAAAATTTTGGAGCAAAAATGTATGTTAGAGTTCAAGAAGTTTATGGAAAGGCATTAATATTTGGCTCTGGATTCATGGTTTTAGCTGGTATTTTTATTTATTTAACCTCAAATCTAATTATATCTTTTTTTACGAGTGATCCCGAAGTAATTCAAAGTGGAGCTCTTTATTTGCAAGTTGCTGCTCTAATAGGACCTGTGTATCCAGTATTTTTTATTACTTCAGCTTTATTTCAGGCACTTAAGAGACCCACCTATAGTCTTTATATGACGATACTTAGACTTACTTTAATACCATTTATGTCACTATGGTATGTGATTAATATAAAGAATGGGGAATATCAGGATATTTTTTATACAATTATGATTACNAATTGGGTAATGGGGTTAGTTGTANTAGCTTTTGTACCCTTCTTTTTAAAAAGAGTGTTTAAAATATCTTTTAAAAAACTATTTGTATTTTAATTTGTTTTCTAATCTTCTTACAAAGTACGATACAACCAAAATCAATACTAGGTATTCCAAAATCAAAAAAGTATAAATCTCTAGAGGTCTATAAGTAGTAGTAACTAGTTCATTAGCTTTTCTTGTTAAATCACCAATCCCTATAATTGATACTAAAGATGACATTTTTAGTACATAAACAAACTGATTTCCTAAAGCTGGTAGAACGACTTTTATAGCTTGAGGGAGAATTACAAATCTCATCTTTTTCCAAAAATCCATTCCAAGAGAACCAGCTACTTCATGTTGACCTTTATTAATCGAATTAATCCCGGCTCTAAAAATTTCAGCTTGAAAAGCACTTTCGCTAATTGTAAGAGCTATTATTCCTGAAACAAAAGGAGAGAAACTTATACCTAGCATGATCGGTAATCCATAATAGATCCAAAGTATTAAAACTAATAAAGGAATAGCCCTTACGATTTCAACATACCCTATATTAAAATAACTTAAAAATTTGTTATTAGATAAAGAAGGTAAAGCAACTATCAACCCTATAAGCATTGCAAGAACAATTGAGACTACAGAAATATAGATTGTTGTAGTTATTCCACTTATTAAGAACTTAAGATTAGTTAATCCTTCAATATTATTTGGAGTTAAAATATACCAACCCCACTCGTAGTTTGTACTACATCCTTGTAATATTATAAAAAAAGTAAGAAATTTTATAAATTTCACTAATTTGTTATATTTGTTTGCTGAAGTTAATTAAACTTAAATTATAAGCTTTTAAGATTATATTTAGCTAATAAAGTCTTGAAAAAACCTGAAGTTTTTTTGTTTTCTATCCATTTACTAACATAGTTATTCCAAGTTTTATCATTTTTAGGAACCATCATGGCTAAAAAAGCAGGATTTTTCTCTCCATCAGGGACTATCGCTAATTGAGGGTATTTAATTATTAATTTATTTGCTTCAGTTGAACTTGTTATGTTGCCATCAGCTCTTCCAGCAAGTACCTCTTGAAAGTCTCTAGCAGGTGCTTCTACAGATTTTAAAGTAGATTTAGGAAAAAATTCTTTTGCTTTTTCTTCTTGAGATGTACCTAAAGTCGTTGCTATTGTAACATNTTTGTTATCTAAAGATTTCCAAGTAGGGAACTTATTTAAATTTTTCTTTAAGACTAATGGAACAGTACCATACTTATAATAAGTAGCGGTAAAACCAGCTACTTCAGCTCTTTTCGGTGTTTTAGTTACGCTAGTAGAAATATCATATCTATCAGCAGTAATTCCTGCTACTATTGTTTTCCATTCAGCTGGAACAAATTTTACTTTAACCCCCAAGTCTTTTGCTAATTCTTTCATTACNTCAATATCAAATCCTTTGTATTTATTTGTAGCTGGATCTTTCATCGACATGGGATCCCAGTCCCCAGTTGTACCTACTCTTAGTTCTCCACTTTTTTTAATTGTTTCTAATTTGGATTCCGCATTTGCTGCAGTAGACATTATTAATACTGAAATTATAGCTAAAATTTTTCTCATAATTGTTTTTACTTATTTTTTTTTACAAAATCTAAACGCATATTGACCCAATTAATAACTTGACTTGGAATGCTTTTATACCTTATAAAGAACAAAACAAGAACATTATGAAACTGACTATACCATTTTATTTACATAAAGTAGGAGCTGGCTTTCCATCACCAGCAACAGACTATATTGAAGATGACATTGATTTAAATTCACATCTTATAACAAATGCTCCAGCAACATTCATAATAAGAGTACAAGGTAAGTCCATGGCAAAAGTTGGAATTTATGATGGAGACTTATTAATAGTAGATAAAAGCATAGATCCAAGGAATTATTCAACTGTAATAGCAAATGTGAATGAAGAACTTGTCGTAAAGACACTAGTCAAAGAAAAAGGAGTTAGCCATCTTACTTCTGGATCAAAAAATATATTAGATAAAATTAATCTTACAGAAAATCCAGAAATAGTAGTTTGGGGAGTAGTAACCTATGTCATACACAAACAGCAGTAAAAAAAATAAAGTTGCTTTAATAGATTGTAATTCATTTTATGTTTCGTGTGAAAGACTTTTTAATCCAAAGATAAGTAATAAACCTGTAGTAGTCCTTTCTAATAACGATGGATGTGTTATTTCACGATCTATAGAAGCAAAAAAAATTGGAATTAAAATGGGAGAACCATATTTTAAAGTAAAAGAACTTGTTAAAAAAAATAATGTACATATTTTTTCCTCAAACTATGCTTTATATGGAGACATCTCAAGGAGAGTAATGAAAACTTTAAAATCTTTTTCAGACAAAATTGAAATTTATTCGATAGATGAAGCTTTTGTTGATTTATCACATATAGAAGAAAAAAAAGTAGAGAACTATGGAAAACAAATAAGAAACAGAATTTTGAAATGGACAGGCATACCAACAAGTGTTGGAATTGCAAACACAAAAACATTAAGTAAAGTTGCCAATCATATTGCCAAAAAAAATAAGACAGGAGTTATATATTTAAATGAAAATATAGACAGCTATTTGAAAAATTTTCATATCTCAGATATTTGGGGAGTTGGAAAACAATTATCAAAATTATATATAAAGAATGGTATAGACACTGCTTATAAACTTAAAAATATTTCTAATACTTGGGTTAAGAAAAGTACAAATGTTCTTGGAGCAAAAACAGTAATGGAGCTAAGAGGAATTACTTGTATTAATTTAGAAACGCAAGAAACAAAAAGAAAAAGTTGCTGTGTTTCTAGATCGTTCGGTAAAAAAATTCAAAGTTTAGAAAAATTACAAGAGTCAATAACTACACATTGTTTAAATGCAGCTGAAAAAATTAGAAATGATAAACAAATAACAAGATCAATAACTATTTATATTAGAACAAGCCCCTTTGATAAAAATAGAAAATATTATTCAAACTCTATTACGATTGATTTACCTGTTGCTACTAGCAATAGTTTAGAATTAGTGAAGATGGCAATTAAAGGATTAAAAAAAATATACAAATATGGATATTTTTATCAAAAAGCTGGAATTATTTTATCTAAATTAACAGAAGCAAGTGAAAATGAATTTAATTTATTAACCCCGATTATGGAAAATAAGTCACAAACATTGATGAAGGCAATAGATTTTACTAATGCTAAATATGGGAGAAATTCTATTAGTATAGCCCAGGCTGGAGTTAATAATAGTTGGAGGATGAGAAAAGAACATTCTTCAAAAATAGATACGGCATCATTTGACTCGCTACCTAAAATTAGTATATAAAATAGATAACGGGGTGTCTGCAAGACTGAGATTAAACCCGACGAACCTGACCGGTAATTCAGTAAGGGAAATGTGGAAAAAATATACTTATCAGCACAAATATCTTTAATAGTAACACTTATAGTAGGTCTATTTTTCATAGGTTTAGGTTATCTAAATTCTAAAAAAATTTCTAATAACAAAAATTATATTGTTGGCAATAGAGATGAAAATACATTTTCATTGACAGCTAGTTTAACGGCATCTGCGCTTGGCGCTTGGATTCTTTTTGGACCAGCATCTGCAGCAACATGGGGTGGAATTGGGGCTATTATTGGTTATGCTCTAGGAACAGCTTCACCAATGTTGTTTTTATATAATTTCGGCCCTAAAATAAGAAAGGAATTCCCTAAAGGTTTAAGTCTCACCGAATTTATTAAAAAAAGATTTGGTATAGGAATACTTAAAATCACCCTATTTTTAATATTATTTTATTTAATAATATTTTTAATTGCAGAAGTAACAGCAATAGCTTCTTTATTAAAGTTCATTTCTCAAGTGCCTTTATGGATAACGTCAGGATTAACTCTAATAATTTGCTTACTTTATATACTTAGAGGAGGATTCAAACTTTCAATCATCACTGACAGGTATCAATTTAGTTTTATTATACTAACTATTTTTGCTTCTGTATTTATAATTTTAAGCAATATTGACTCTTCAAGTTATGAAATAATTAAAAAGAACTCCCCTAATTTAATTGATAAAGAATATTTACCAAATTATACAGCTGGATTAACTTTTTTTATTGCAGTTGCGGCTACTAATTTATTTCACCAGGGAAACTGGCAAAGAGTATTTTCAGCTAAAAATGACTCTATTTTAAGATTAAGCTTAATTTATTCATCCATAATTATTTTTTTTATCGTTTTTTGGATGGGCTATTCAGGATTAATATCTTATTCTTTAAACCCTAAAGTAATTCCTGACCTTGCTTTTTTTGATTTAATATTAAATAAAAAAAATACTTTAATAATTATTGGTATTTTAATTCTAGCAATGTCATTAACACTAAGCACTATAGACACGTTGATTAATGCAATTTCAAGTTTGTTAATAGTAAATGGAGGTCATATTGATAAGTCTTTAGAAGGAAAAAAGATAAAAGAAAAATCAAACTTAATAATTTTGATGTTAAGTGTATTAGTTTTTATAATAGCTTCGAAAGGTTATAGTATTTTATACTTATTCTTATTAGCCGATTTATTATGTTGTGCGGCAGTAGTTACTATATTCTATGGTTTTTTTAATAATAGAATTAATTCAAAATTAGCTGGAATATCAATTTATTCTGGACTTATGATTGGGTTACTTTTTTTTCCGAGTATAGATTTTCAAAATAGCATTTTAGTTGGAAATATTTTATCAAAAGATTTATTTAGTCCTTTAATCACAACAAATTTATTATTTTTTTCTTTCGCTACATCAATAATAGTTCCCTTAACAATAATATTAGTTTATTCTTTACGTAACTCATTTAGATAAACAAATACTGCAATCCAAATAAACACAAAAGATATTAATTTGTCTAAAATTAAAGGTTCATTAAAATAATATATTCCTAAAAAAAATTGAGCAGTAGGTGTTAAAAAAAATATCATACTAGCCGGGCCAATTCCTATTAGATTGAAACCTTTTGTGTACCAAAAAAGAGGAATTAAGGTCATTAAGCCAGCCCATATCAAATAAAAAGATAATACAGGTTCATCTAAAGAGAAAATATTTGAATTATTTTTTACCAAAAATATAAATAGAATTATGGCTATCGGAGAAATTAATAAAGTTTCAATTAATAGACCAATATCTGAGGAAACTTTTATCTTTTTTCTAATCAATCCATATAAACTAAATGTAACTGCAACAATTATCCCTATCCACGGAATTTCTCCTAGCTTGATTAACAAATATGCTAATGACATAACGACTAAAAGAACAGATAAAATTTGATTTCTATTATATTTTTCTTTTAAAAAAATTATTCCAAAAAAAACACTTAAAATTGGAAAAATATAATAACCTAATGCACCATCCAATAAGTTATTTGTTTTAACAGCATATAGCCATGTAAACCAATTAATTGAAATTAGTATTCCAGTGATAAATAAAATTAAAATGTTAATTCTCTTACTTATAATTTTATTAAATTCATTCCACTTAGAAAAATAAGATGTAGTAATTAATAATAGTAAAGCTGTCCAAATTGTTCTATGGATAGATAACTCTAAAGCAGAGGCAAAAGAAACAAATTTAAAATATATTACCCCAATTACCCCCCACCAAAGGGAGGCACCAATAGTGAATAATGAGCCTTTAAATAAATTTTTCTTCATTTGACCATTTTTTTGATTGATTTATAAGGTAGTTGTTTAATAATTAGTACTAAATAAACTTAGTATATTTGGAAGAGTGGGTGAGCGGTTGAAACCAGTTGGTTGCTAACTAACCGTACGAGTAAAATCGTACCGAGAGTTCGAATCTCTCCTC
>NHGD01000010.1 GCA_002170125.1 Candidatus Pelagibacter sp. TMED128 | reverse complement strand
TTCATCGTGGATAATAAGGTCTGGCTGTGACATAAAATATTTAATGGATATAGACTAAATTTTGATATATTTAAAGGATGTTTTTAAAACTATTTTAAGGATTTCTATGGCAAAAATGACAACAGAAGAAGCTTTTGTAAAAGTTTTGCAAATGCACGGTATTGAGCACGCATTTGGAATAATAGGATCAGCTTTTATGCCGATCTCTGATATTTTTCCCGATGCTGGAATTACTTTTTGGGACGTAGCTCATGAAACTAATGGCGGACTAATAGCAGACGGATATACAAGAGCTACAGGAAAAATGTCAATGGTTATTGCTCAAAACGGTCCTGGAATAACAGGTTTAGTAACTCCTATTAAAACAGCTTATTGGAATCACACTCCGTTACTTTTAGTTACACCTCAAGCAGCTAATAAAACTATGGGTCAAGGCGGTTTTCAAGAAGTTGAACAAATGAATTTATTTAAAGATATGGTTTGTTATCAAGAAGAAGTAAGAGATCCTTCAAGAATGGCAGAAGTTTTAAATCGAGTTATAGAAAAAGCAATTAGAGGATCTGCCCCTGCTCAAATAAATGTACCAAGAGATTATTGGACACAAGTAATAGATATAGATTTACCTCCTATTGTAAGATTAGAAAGGCAATCCGGAGGAGCAGATGCGATTGAAAAAGCCGCTAAATTATTATCTGAAGCAAAATTCCCAGTTATACTTTCTGGCGCTGGAGTTGTAATAGGAGGTGCAATTGAAGAATGTGTTAAGTTAGCAGAAAAATTGGACTCCCCTGTTTGTTCTGGCTATCAACATAATGACAGCTTTCCTGGAAGCCATCCTTTAGCTGTTGGACCCTTAGGATATAATGGATCGAAAGCAGGAATGGAATTAATTGCTAAAGCTGATGTTGTTTTGGCTTTAGGAACAAGATTAAATCCTTTTTCTACTTTACCCGGTTATGGAATAGATTATTGGCCGAAAAATGCAAAAATAATTCAAGTGGATATGAATTCAGATAGAATTGGATTAACAAAAAAAGTAACGGTAGGAATTTGTGGAGATGCAAAACTCGTTACACAACAATTATTAAACAAACTTTCATCAAAGGCTGGTGATACAGATAGACAGAATAGAAAAAACTTAATTCATCAAACAAAATCTGCATGGTTGCAAAAATTATCAAGTCTAGATCACGAAGATGATGATCCTGGCACTGTATGGAATAAAGAAGCTAGAGAAAGAGACAAAGATAGAATGTCACCTAGACAAGCATGGAGAGCTATACAAGCTGGTATGCCAAAGGATGTTATTATATCTAGTGATATTGGAAATAATTGTGCTATAGGAAATGCTTACCCAACTTTTGAAAAAGGAAGAAAATATTTGGCTCCAGGTTTATTTGGACCTTGCGGTTACGGTTTTCCATCAATTCTTGGAGCAAAGATTGGATGTCCTGACACACCAGTCATCGGTTTTGCAGGAGACGGAGCGTTTGGAATAAGCATGAATGAGATGAGTTCATGTGCACGTAAAGAATGGCCAGCAATTTCAATGGTTATTTTTAGAAATTATCAGTGGGGTGCAGAGAAAAGAAATTCAATTTTATGGTTTGATGATAATTTTATTGGTACAGAACTGGACCCAGAGTTAAGTTTTTCTAAAGTAGCTAATGCTTGTGGTTTAAAAGGAGTAACCGTTAAAACTATGGAAGAAACTACTAAAGCTATTAAACAATCTTGTGAAGATCAAAAAAAAGGTATCACGACTTTTATAGAAGTTATATTAAACCAAGAACTAGGCGAACCATTTAGAAGAGATGCGATGAAAAAACCAGTTAGAGTTGCTGGTATCAAAAAAGAAGACATGAAAACTCAAAAAAGTCTTAACTAAAAATATTTGATGAAATCTAAAAAAAATAATAAAGGTTTTGGCCTATTATTTTTTGTAGTTTTTCTTCTTATTGGTTTGTGGCCTTTATTAAAAGGCGATCCTCCAAGAGTATACTTTTTTCCTTTTGCATTCATATTTTTAATTCTTGGTTTAATTAACTCTACACTTTTAAGCCCTCTAAACAAAGCCTGGATTAAATTTGGTGAATTATTAGGACGTATTATAGCTCCAATAGTGATGGCAATGATATATTTTATTATATTAACACCTTTAAGTTTTTTGATAAGATTTACAGGAAAAGACTTACTTATTTTAAAATTTTCTAATAAAGTAAAATCTTATTGGATCAAAAGAGTAAAAGATCTAGGACCAATGGATAAACAATTTTAATGATTAGTTTTATTAAAGAGTTTTGGGATTTTTTAAAAGAAAGAAAAAAATATTGGTTATTTCCAATCATAATAGTTTTAGCTTTATTTGGAATTTTAATAGTATTAAGCCAAGGCTCTGCAGTGGCACCATTTATATACACAATTTTTTAAGTGACCTCAATTTTAGGAATATCAGCTTTTTATCACGATAGCGCAGCAGCATTAATAAAAAATGGAAAAATTATTGCTGCCGCTCAAGAAGAAAGATTTTCTAGAAAAAAACATGATGCCAGATATCCATTTAATGCAATTAATTATATCTTAAAAGAATCAAATTTGAAATTAAGTGAAATAGACCATATAGTTTTTTTTGAAAAACCTTTCTTAAAATTTGAAAGACTATTAGAAACCTATCTCGCTTTTGCCCCTAAAGGTTTTCAATCATTTAGTTTATCCATGCCAATTTGGTTAAGAGAAAAATTATTTCAAAAAAAATTCTTGTTTGATAAGTTAAAATTACATGATGAAAATTTTAAAGATATAAATAAAATCAAGTTTTCAGAACATCATTATAGCCATGCAGCAAGTGCTTTCTATCCATCACCTTTCAAAGAAGCAATTGTTTTAACATTAGATGGAGTTGGGGAATGGGCAACTACAACAGTTGCAATAGGAAAAGGAAATGATTTAAAAATGCTAAAGGAAATTTATTTTCCTCACTCTTTAGGTTTGCTTTATTCTGCTTTTACTTACTATACTGGCTTTAAAGTAAATAGTGGAGAATATAAAGTTATGGGTTTAGCACCCTACGGAACACCAAAATATAAAGATTTGATAATTGAAAAATTAATGGATTTAAAACAAGACGGATCTTTTAAATTAAATATGAAATATTTCAATTATGCTACTGGATTAACAATGACAAACAAAAAATTTTCTGATCTTTTTGGTAAACCTGTAAGAAACCCAAAAAAAGATTTATTAACCCAATTTCACATGGATATAGCATCATCAATTCAATCGGTTACGGAGGAGATTGTTTTAAGGATATCAAGAAGTTTAGCTAAGGAATATAAAGTTAAAAATTTATGTTTAGCTGGTGGAGTGGCACTTAATTGCGTAGCTAACGGGAAGATTTTGAAAGAGAAAATTTTTGACAATATTTGGATACAACCAGCAGCAGGAGATGCAGGTGGTTCACTTGGTGCTGCCTTAGCGTATTGGTATAGAGAGCTTAAAAATCCTAGAAATGATTTTAAAGATGAAATGAAAGGATCTTACCTTGGACCAAGTTTTAGTGAAGATTTTATTGAAAAAAAACTTATTGAACTGAAGGGAGTGTTTAAGAAAAAAGACTCAGAAGAAATAATTTCTGTTACGGCGAAAGAACTCTCTAACAATAAAACAGTTGGTTGGTTTCAGGGTCGTATGGAGTTCGGCCCAAGAGCTTTAGGAGCTAGATCTATTCTTGCTGACCCAAGATCAGAAAAAATGCAAAAAGAATTAAATCTTAAAATAAAATTTAGAGAAAGTTTTAGACCATTTGCCCCTTCAGTCTTACGAGAAAATGTCTCAGAATGGTTTGATCTTGATTATGATAGTCCTTATATGCTTTTAGTTTCAGAAATAAATAAATCAAAACAATTAAAAATGTCAGAAAGTGATAAAAAATTATTTGGAATTGAAAAGCTAAATATAAAAAGATCATCGATACCAGCAATCACTCATGTAGATTACTCGGCACGTGTCCAAACAGTTCATGAAGAAACTAATCCAAAGTATTATGCATTATTAAAAGAATTTAAAAAAATTACTAAATGCCCTGTTTTAGTTAATACATCTTTTAATGTTAGAGGAGAACCGATCGTTTGTTCTATTAATGATGCTTTTAATTGTTTTATGGGAACAAATTTAGATATTTTGGTCATTGAAAACTTTATATTATTTAAAGAAGATCAAGATAAATCATTGCTCAAAGATTATAAAAATACATTTGAATTAGACTAGATGTTAAATAAATATAAAAAAAATATTTATTCCGAAAATGGAGAAGACGGTATTTTATTATATATTTTAAAAAAAACAAAACTTATTAAAAATAGTAGCCCACTATGGTGCTGTGAGTTTGGAGCATGGGATGGAATTCACGGGAGTAATACTTTTAATTTAGTTAAAAATTACAATTTTAATGCTGTATATATAGAGGGAGATAAAAAAAAATTTAATGATTTATTAAAAACAAAAAAAAAAATTCCCAAAAATTATTGCACTAAATAAATTTGTAAGTTTTAAAACTCAATCAAATAATTCATTAGATAAAATTTTAAAAAAAACAAATATTATTAAAAATTTTGATATTTTGTCTATAGATATAGACTCTTTTGATTTAGCAGTTTGGAAATCTTTAAAGAAATATCGTCCAAAGATAGTAATTATAGAAATAAATAGTAGTTTAGTTCCAGGTATAAAACAACTTCATTCTTCAAAAAAACAAGGAAATAGTTTTTCATCAACTTTAGAATTTGCGAAAAAAAATGGCTATGAATTAGTTTGTCATACAGGAAATTGTATTTTCTTAGAAAAAAGAATTTTAAAAAAAATTAAATTTCAAAAAAAATATATCGATAAACCCCAAATACTTTTTGATTTTACTTGGATTGATAAAAAAGAAAATTATTTGAAAAAAATATTAAAAAGTTATTTACCAAATTTTTTATTATCTTATTTAAGAAAAATCAGTATTTATTTACCTTAAATCTAATACTGAAGCTGGATCTAATCTTACTCCAAACCAATTAAGTCTGACATCTAAATGAGGACCTGTTGATCTGCCAGTTGATCCAACTGTTCCGATTATATCTCCTTGTTTAACTTCTTGTCCTTTTCTTACATAAATATCTTTCATATGCATGTACAAAGTAGAAATTCCATGCCCGTGATCAAAAATTAAAGTACCTCCTGTATAAAATAAATCAGTTTCAACCATTGTAGCTGTACCATCCAACATAGCTTTAATTTTGGTTCCTTCTTTAGCAGCAAAATCTACCCCGTAATGAGGCCATTTTGGTTTACCGTTCAGTATTCTTTGACTACCATAAACTCCTGTAACAATTGCTTCATCAAGAGGATTGATAAATTTTTTTGTAAAAAAAGTTAAATCACTTTCTATCTCTCTTGCATTAACAATTATTTTATTTTCTCTTTTTATTCTTTCATATACTTCTTTTGGAGGAGTAACTTTTTTTTCAGGTAGGCCATCAATTTTTTGTATTTTATATTTTCTTTTAAATACTTTTTTTTCATAAATTTTTGTTTTATTGCCTGTAAAAACTTTTACGATAACATCATTTTTCCTATCTCTACCTAACCCAAAAGCAAAATAACCATCTTTTGATACTTTTACTGATCTTTTATCAATTGTAACTTTAGAATTTGAATCTACTTTACCAAGGATAAAAGACCCCTGAATAAATTTTCCTTTAAATTCAACAGCATTCAAATTTTGATTTGAATATATTATGAGTATAAATAAAATTAAAACTTTATTGAGCTGTCCAACCACCATCGACTATCAAGGATGTTCCTGTTATCATTGCAGAGCTATCCCCAGCCAAAAAAGCAACTGCCGTAGCTACGTCACTTTCTTCAGCAACTCTGCCTAAAGGAATTTTTTTAATTGCTTCTTTTTTAAATTTTTTGTTTTTAAAAAAACCTTTTACCATAGGCGTTAATACAAAGGTAGGACAAACAGTATTTACTCTAATATTATCCTTAGCTAAATCTATAGCCATTCCTCTTGTTAGACCCTCTAGACCAAATTTTGTCATGTTATAAACACTTCTAATAGGAGCGCCTACCTTACCAAGTTGAGAGGACATATTAATAATTGATCCACCAATTTTTTTTCTATTTTTAGCTTCTAACATTTTTTTTGTGCATATTTGAGCAATATTAAAACAAGCCTTTATATTTAAGTTAACTATATAGTCCATGTCTGTTTTTTTTACTTTTGTAAAATGTTCTGGTCGATTATTTCCTGCATTGTTTACTAATATGTCTAATCTTTTTAAACTATTAACTATCGTATTAAATTTAGATGCATGAGTAACGTCACACACAAATGATTGACTAGATCCCTTAGTTTTTTTTATTATCTTACTTACCTTATCTAAATCACTTTTTGTACGACTTACTATAATTACTTTAGCTCCTGCTTGAGCTAGTGCTATAGCACATGCTTTTCCAATACCTTTACCCGCTCCAGTTACTAGCGCTATTTTATTTTTTAAATTTATTTGTTTAAGCATTAAATCAGCACCTTAATATCTGTATAAATTAATTCTATAGCTACTATTAATATAGCTAATAAACCAATCCAAGCAATCCACTTATGCTTTTTAATCCATTTAGAGATTAAAGTGGCAGCTACCGCCATTAATACTATGGATAATACTAGTCCAAATATTAATAAATGATAATGATGACCAGCTGCTCCGGCAACACCTAAGACATTATCTAAGCTCATAGTAAAATCTGCAAGCAAAACTGTAAAAATAGCTTTTATTAAGTTTGATCTATCGACCTTAATATCCTTATTTACATTTTGGTTGTCTTTAATAACATCAACATAGAGTTTGTAAACAATGTAAAGTAAGAGAATTCCTCCTAATAATCTTAAACCTGTTATCTGTAACAGATATGCTGTTAATAAAGTAAGAATTATTCTTAAGACTACAGCACCGCCGATTCCCCAAAAGATAATTTTTTTCCTTTGATCAGGAGGAAATTTAGATGCAACCATTCCAATAATAATTGCATTATCTCCAGCTAAAACTAAATCTATAAAAACAATTTGAGAAAATATAATTATTTGTTCTGACATATTTATGAATTCAATATCATGTCTGATGCCTTTTCAGCAATCATTATAGTCGGTGCATTGGTGTTGCCTGAAGTAATATTAGGCATAATAGAAGCATCTATAACTCTTAAATTTTCTACTCCTCTGACTTTTAATTTTTCATCAACAACTGAGTTGTCTCCATTTCCCATTTTGCAAGTACCAACAGGATGAAAGATAGTTTGAGTGTGTTCACTTCCAGCTTGAACTAATTCTTCATCGTTTGTAATGTGTATTCCTGGTCTATACTCCTCTGGTTCATATTTTTTAAATGTATCGGTTTCTAACATGATTTTTCTTACAATCTTTAAACTTTTCGCAGCTACATCTCTATCTTCTTGAGTTGATAAATAGTTCATTTTAATTTTTGGATTATCTCTTATGTCATTACTTGTAATATTTATTTCACCTCTGCTTGTGGGTCTTATATTCGCAATAGTAGGAGTGATACCATCGAAGTCATGCATCTTTGTAGCTCCCAAAATATCTGTACTAATTGGTTGAACGTGAAATTGTAAATTTGGAGTAGCTCTAGATAGATCACTTTTAAGAAAACCACAAACTTGACTAGCCCCCATAGTCATGGGACCACTTTGATTAAATATATATTCTAATCCAATTAATAGATTTCCAAATAAACTATTAATCTTACCATTAAGAGATTTTAAGTTTTTTACTTTATATACTGGCCTAAACATTAAATGGTCTTGTAAATTTTTTCCAACACCTACTAATTCATGAACTATTGGTATCCCATAGGATTTTAATTTTTTGGAATCTCCTACACCAGATACTTGTAGAATATGAGGTGAACCAATGGATCCAGCTGAAAGTAATATTTCTCTATTAGCCTTTATAGTTATTAATTTTCCATTGTTATAAAAACTTACACTTGTGGCTTTTTTTCCAAAAAAATTGATCTTTTTAACATACGCATTAACTATAATTTTCAAATTTGCTCTTTTTTTAACTGGATCTAAGTATCCCTTAGCAGTGCTGCATCGTAATTTTAATAACTTTTGACGTGTTGTAGTAAATTGAAAATAACCTACTCCAAAGTTATCACCTTTATTAAAGTCATTTGTTCTAGGAATACCAAATTCTTCAGCAGCATTTTGAAATTCCTCTAACATTTTTAAATTAATCTTTTTATTTGTAACACTTATTGGCCCTTGATCATTGTGAAATTCACTTTTTCCTAATTCGTTATTTTCAGATTTTAAAAAATATGGAAGAACATCCTCCCAACCCCAACCAGTATTTCCTTGTTGTCTCCAGTTGTCATAATCGTTGCTTTGACCTCTTATCCAAAGCAATCCATTTATAGAAGAACTCCCACCTAGAGTTTTTCCTCTAGGATAGCGAATAGATCTGTTATTCATAGTTTCATCTTTTTCCGTATGAAAACACCAGTCCACTTTAGGGTTATGCATAGTTTTATAATAACCAACTGGAATGTGTATCCAAGGATATGTATCCTTACCTCCAGCCTCTAATAAAAGAACCTTGTTATTTTTATTTGCTGTTAAACGGTTAGCTAAAACGCAACCAGCTGATCCAGCGCCAATGATTATGTAGTCAAATTCTTCCATGCTAAAATATATCTTATAGGGGAGAAATTTAATAAATACCACCTGAATAATACAACCTGTGGTTTATGGACTTTTAATTTTATAACAGGTTTAATTCTTTTTTTATTAAACAAACGGGGGAATAATGAAAAAATTATTAACTGTTGTTTTTGGTTTAGTTGCACTTATTGGATTTTCAATAACTTCAGCAAACGCAAAAACACTGAAATGCCAAACTGTTATCAGTGCAAAAGCTGACGAAGTTAAAATGTTAAAAGACTTCGGAAACGATGTAACTGCATTAACAAATGGTTCAATTAAGTTTGAAATTATGCCAGCAGGTAC
>NHGD01000009.1 GCA_002170125.1 Candidatus Pelagibacter sp. TMED128 | reverse complement strand
CAGTTTCTATATTTGGTAGAGCAACTCCTGTAGATTTAGAATTTAACCAAGTGGAGAAAAATTAGATGGCAAAAGAAATAGCAGGTTATGTGAAATTACAGATTAAAGGAGGTCAAGCCAATCCAGCTCCTCCTGTTGGCCCAGCTTTAGGTCAAAGAGGAATCAATATTATGGAATTCTGTAAAGCATTTAATGAAAAAACAAAAGCATTCATGGGCAAACCTGTGCCAGTAGTGATTACAGTTTACAAAGATAAAAAATTTGATTTTATAATTAAATCTCCACCAGCCTCACATTTTATCAGAGAAGCTGCTAAATTAAAAAGTGGTTCTAGCGAACCAGGTAGAGTTGTTGCAGGATCAATTACTATGAAACAAGCGGAGTCTATAGCTAAAGAAAAAATGAAAGATTTAAATGCTTTTGATATTAAAGAAGCTACAAAAATAATTTGTGGTTCAGCAAGATCAATGGGTATTGAGGTAAAGGAATAATGAAGAAACATTCTAAAAGATATAGAGAACTTCTTAAATCAGTTGATAAGAATAAAAAAATAGAATTAAAAGAATTAATTGATTTAGTAAAAAAAAATTCAACAACAAAGTTTGATGAATCGGTTGACGTATCTTTAAATATAAATTTAAAGCAGTCCAAAGGTGGTGATTTAAGTTTAAGAACTGTTGTAAAACTTCCTAATGGGTCTGGTAAAAAAACTAATGTTGCTGTTTTATGCGAACCAGGAAAAATTGAGGAAGCTAAAAAAAGTGGTGCAGAGACAGTAGGTTCAGAGGATTTAATAGAAAAAATTAGTTCAGGTAAATTTAATTTTACAAAACTAATATGTACTCCAGCAATGATGTCTAAGATTGGAAAACATGGAAAAGTATTAGGCCCAAAAGGATTAATGCCAAATCCTAAGCTAGGAACTGTTACAAATGATATTTTAAAAGCTGTGAAAGATATAAAAACTGGTTTAGTTGAAATTAGAAATGATAAAGATGGTAATCTTGCTTCTACTATTGGAAGAAAAAGTTTTTCAAATGATAAGTTGCTAGAAAATTATAAGTATTTCATTGAGTCCGTTAAAAAAGAAAAACCTGATACAATTAAAGGTGAGTTTATAAAAAATATTTTTATAACCTCTACTATGGGAGTTTCTTATAAAGTAAGGGTAAAATAATTATGATGAACAAAGAAGCAAAAAAAAATTATGTAGAAGAAATGAAAAAAAACTTTTCTTCAAATGAGTCTGTCATGATAGCTCAATATCAAGGATTAAATGTAAATGAATTAGATGAACTGAGAAAACAACTTAGAGAAAAAGGTATTTTATTTAAAATCACAAAAAATAGAATTACAAAAATTGCAATTAAGGAGACACCAGTTAAAGATTTAGAAAAATATTTTACAGGACCCACTGCTGCTGCAATTTCTTCTGATCCAATTTCAACTGCTAAAATCTTAACTAAATTTGCTAAATCTCATAATAAATTAAAAATAGTTGCTGGATTTATGGATGGTAAGGTTTTAGATCAAAAAGAAGTGGCTATTATCGCCACACTACCTTCTCTTGAGGAAGCAAGAGCCAAAATTATAGGTATTTTAGCTTCTCCAGCCCAAAAATTAGTAAGTATTTTACTTGCACCTGGCTCAAAAATTGCTAATTTAGCGCGCGCAAAGAGTTTAAAAAAATAATTCATAGGATCTAACATGGCAGACTTAAATAAAATTATAGACGAGTTATCTACTTTAACAGTTGTAGAAGCTGCAGAACTTTCAAAACAATTGGAAGAAAAGTGGGGTGTAACAGCCGCAGCACCTGTAGCAGCAGCACCAGCAGGAGCTGCAGCACCTGCAGGAGAGGAAAAATCGGAATTTTCTCTTTTTTTAGCAGCGGCGGGAGATAAGAAAATTAACGTTATTAAAGAGGTAAGAGCAATTACTGGACTAGGGTTAAAAGAAGCAAAAGATTTAGTTGAAGCTGCACCAAAAGAAATAAAAGGCGGTGTTGCTAAGAAAGAAGCAGAAGAATTTAAGAAAAAACTTGAAGCAGCTGGAGCTAAAGTAGAATTAAAGTAAACAAAATTTAAGACTAAATTTTACTGCAGTATAAAAAATTGCAGTAATTTTTTTTTATTATTGATGCAATTATCTTTTACACAAAAGAAAAATATTAGAAAAAACTTTGGAAAACTTGTTGAAGGTTTATCAATTCCCAATCTTATAGAGGTACAAAAAAATTCATACAATGAGTTCTTACAGTCAAAAACTTTAGAAGAACAAATGAGTGAGCTTTCTAAAGGTATTGAGAAAGTATTTAAAAGCATTTTTCCTATCGAAGATGGAGCCGAAAAATCAACTCTTGAATATATTTCTTATAGTTTAGAGAAACCTAAATTTGATGTAATTGAATGTAAACAAAGAAGCTTATCATATTCAGCAGCGCTTAAAGCAAATTTAAGATTAGTTGTTTATGATATAGATCCAGAAAATAATACTAAACAAATCCTTTCAGCCAAAGAGCAAGAAGTTTTTATTGGTGATCTGCCATTGATGACTCCTAGCGCAACTTTTATCACAAACGGCGTTGAAAGAGTTGTAGTAAATCAAATGCATAGAAGTCCAGGTGTTTTCTTTGATCATGATAAAGGAAAAACTCATTCTAGCGGTAAACTTTTATTTAACTGTAGAATTATACCAGGTAGAGGTTCATGGTTAGACTTTGAATTTGATCCAAAAGATATTTTATATTTTAGAATTGATAGAAAAAAAAAATTACCAATTACTACAATTTTATATGCTTTAGGTTTTACTAAAGACAAAATTATTAATACTTTTTACAAAACAGGTAACTACACATTTAATTCTGAAAATAAAATGTGGATTACTGATTTTGATCCAGAAGATTACAAAAGACCCATAAAATTATCCTATGACCTTGTAGATTCTCAGAATAATAAAAAAATACTTTCAAAAGGTGAAAAGCTAAATTTTATAATAGCTCAAAAACTTAAAGAAAAAGGTTTAAAGTCTATATTAACTTCAAAAGATCAACTAATAGGAAAGTACATAAGTAAAGATATAAAAGATAAAAATAATGAACTGTTAATCGCGGCAGGTTTTGATATCACAGAAGAAATATTAGAAAAAATTATTTCACAAGGTGAAAAATCATTAAATATTGTTAATATTGACCCAATTAACAAAGGTCCATATTTATTAGAGACTCTTAAGATAGATAAAAACCTTAATAAATCGGATGCGCTTAATGATATATATAAAGTTCTTAGACCTGGAGAAGCACCATCTTTAGAAATTGCAGAAGAAATATTTAATAATCTTTATTTCAAAAAAGAACGATATGATTTATCTGAAGTAGGAAGAGTAAAACTTAATTCAAAACTTAATTTAAAAACAAATGATAAAAAAACAATTTTAAGTGTTAGCGATATTGTTTCTATTGTACAATTTATGCTTAACCTTAGAGATGGAAAAGGCGAAGTAGATGACATAGACCATCTTGGAAATAGACGAGTAAGATCTGTAGGAGAATTAGTAGAAAATCAATTTAGAATTGGTCTTTTAAGAATGGAAAGAACAGTAAAAGAAAAAATGACAACTTTTCTTGAAATAGAGTCAGCCATGCCCCAAGATTTAATTAATGCTAAACCAATTACAACTGCTTTAAAAGATTTCTTTGCAACTTCTCAACTTTCTCAATTTATGGACCAAACAAATCCTCTGTCTGAAATAACCCACAAGAGAAGGGTTTCTGCTTTAGGGCCTGGTGGCTTAACTAGAGAAAGAGCTGGTTTTGAAGTAAGGGATGTTCACCCAACACATTACGGCAGAATTTGTCCAATAGAAACACCCGAAGGACCAAATATTGGTCTAATTAATAGTTTAGCTACTTATTGCAGAGTTAATAAATTTGGATACATAGAAAGTCCTTACAAAAAAGTAATTGATGGAAAAGTTACTTCAGAAATTAAATATTTATCAGCTATAGAGGAAGAAAAGTACACTATTGCTCAAGCCAATTCAGCTATTAAGAAAGATGGATCTTTTGAAGAGGAACTAGTTGCTTGCAGAAAAAATCTTAACTTCGAATTAGCTAACAGAGAAAATATTGATTTCATTGATGTTTCTCCAAAACAATTAGTTTCAGTAGCTGCAGCTTTAATTCCTTTTTTAGAAAATGATGATGCGAATAGAGCATTAATGGGATCTAATATGATGAGACAAGCAGTCCCTCTACTAAAACCTGAGTCCCCATTGGTAGGAACTGGAATAGAGTCAGATGTTGCTTTAGATTCAGGAGTAACAATAGTTGCCAAAAGACACGGAGTGGTAGATAAAATTGATGGTAAAAGAATAGTTGTTAAAGCTACTGAAGTAACAGATTTGTCACAATCAGCAGTAGATATTTACAATCTTTCAAAATTTCAAAGGTCAAACCAAAACACATGCATTAACCAAAAACCTCTTGTTAAAGTTGGTGATCAAATTAAAAAAGGAGATATTATTGCTGATGGTCCTGCAACAAAACTTGGTGAACTAGCTTTAGGAAAAAATGTTACAGTAGCCTTTATGCCTTGGCAGGGATATAATTTTGAAGACTCAATATTAATTTCAGAAAGATGTGTTACAGACGATGTATTCACTTCAGTTCACATTGAAGAATATGAGTCTATGGCTCGAGATACGAAATTAGGAGCAGAGGAAATAACTAGAGATATTCCAAATGTTAGTGAAGAAAGTTTAAGAAATTTAGATGAGTCTGGGATTGTATATGTAGGAGCAGAAGTAAAACCCAGTGATATATTGGTAGGAAAAGTAACACCTAAAAGCGAAACTTCATCAAGTCCAGAAGAAAAATTATTAAGATCTATTTTTGGAGAAAAAGCTACTGATGTAAGAGACTCATCCCTTAAATTGCCATCGGGAAGCACAGGTGTCGTAATTGATGTAAGAGTTTTTAATAGACATGGAATCGAAAAAGATGAAAGATCCATTGCAATTGAACGAGCTGAAATAGAGTCAGTCCAAGAAGATAAAAAAGTTGAAGAAGAAATCTTAAATAGAAATATTAAACTTAGAGCGATTGATTTACTTAATAATCAAGCTATTAATAAACAGTATAAAGATCTTAAGCCAGAAACTACTTTAAATAAAAATGATTTTGAAAATTTAACACTAAAAGATCTGTGGAAGCTTTCATTTAAAAGCCAAGAAATACAAAAAGATTTAGAAAAGTTAAGAAATCAATTTGATAATGCTTCAGAAGATATCAAGTTAAGATTCGAAGATAAAGTTGCTAAGATACAACAAGGAGATGATTTATTACCAACAGTAATGAAAGTAGTTAAAGTATTTGTAGCTGTAAAAAGAAGATTAATGCCAGGCGATAAAATGGCTGGTAGACATGGAAATAAAGGTGTCGTTAGTAAAATTGTTCCGGTAGAGGACATGCCTTATATGGAAAATGGAAAACCTGTAGACATAGTTTTAAATCCTCTTGGAGTCCCAAGCCGTATGAATGTAGGTCAAATTTTAGAAACACATTTAGGTTGGTCCTGTTCAGAGCTAGGAGAACAAATTAAGATATACCTAAAAGATTTTGATAATCAAATACAAAAAATAAAAGAAAAATTAAAAGAAATCTATGGGAAGGAGTACTATGAAAGTACTATTTCTAAATTGTCCAAAAGAGAAATTGCAGAATTAGTTCAAAACATTTCTAATGGAGTGCCTATCTCAACACCAGTTTTTGATGGAGCAAGCACGAATGATATTTCTAAAATGTTAGATCTAGCTAAATTGCCAAATTCAGGCCAAACTCATTTATGGAATGGCCAAACAGGAGAAAAATTTGATCGACCAGTAACAGTTGGAATAATTTATATGTTAAAATTGAATCACTTAGTAGAAGACAAAATTCACGCAAGATCAACAGGTCCATATAGTTTAGTAACTCAACAACCTCTTGGAGGAAAGGCTCAACTAGGTGGTCAAAGATTTGGTGAAATGGAAGTTTGGGCTTTAGAAGCTTATGGCGCTTCTTATACTCTTCAAGAAATTTTGACTGTAAAATCAGATGATGTTGCTGGAAGAACTAAAGTTTACGAAACTATTGTAAAAGGCAACAATAATTTTGAATCTGGTGTTCCTGAGTCTTTCAATGTTTTGGTCAAGGAGATAAAGGCATTAGGATTAAACATAGAATTAAATTAATATGGAAAAAAATATAACAAAAAACTTTGATAATCAGAATTTAGTACCAGAGAATAATTTTGACAGTATAAAGATAACTTTAGCAAGTCCAGAAAAAATTAAATCCTGGTCTTATGGTGAAATCAAAAAACCTGAAACTATAAATTATAGAACTTTTAGACCTGAAAAAGACGGTTTATTTTGTTCTAGAATATTTGGCCCAGTCAAAGATTATGAGTGTTTATGTGGAAAATATAAAAGAATGAAGTTCAGAGGTATAATCTGCGAAAAATGTGGAGTAGAAGTAACAAAATCAAATGTTAGAAGAGAAAGAATGGGACATATAGATCTAGCTTGTCCTGTGGCTCATATTTGGTTTTTGAAATCTTTACCAAGCAGAATATCCTTAGCTATAGATATGAAACTTAAAGAGGTAGAAAAAGTTTTATATTTTGAAAGTTTTATAGTCATTGAACCTGGTTTAACAACTCTTAAAAAAGGTCAATTATTATCAGAGGAATCTTTAATTAAAGCTCAAGATGAATTTGGACAAGATGCATTTAATGCTGGTATTGGAGCTGAAGCTGTTAGAGAGATACTAATTAATTTAGATTTAAAAAAGGAACAAAAAAAATTAAGAGACTCCTTACCCGAAATAAAATCTAAAGTGACTGAAGAAAGAACAATAAAAAGGTTAAAATTAATTGAGTCATTTATAATTTCAGGAAATAAACCTGAGTGGATGATTTTAACTTCAGTTCCAGTTATACCGCCTGAATTAAGACCGCTTGTGCCACTAGACGGAGGCAGGTTTGCTACATCCGATTTAAATGATTTATACAGAAGAGTAATTAATAGAAACAATCGATTGAAAAGATTATTAGATCTTAAGGCTCCTGATATAATTGTAAGAAATGAGAAACGAATGCTTCAAGAGTCCGTGGATGCATTATTTGATAATGGAAGAAGAGGAAGAGTAATAACAGGAACAGGTAAAAGACCTCTTAAGTCGTTAGCTGAGATGCTTAAAGGTAAACAAGGAAGGTTTAGACAAAATTTATTAGGAAAAAGAGTAGATTATTCAGGAAGATCTGTAATTGTAGTGGGCCCAGAGCTAAAATTGCATCAATGTGGTCTTCCCAAAAAGATGGCTTTGGAATTGTTCAAACCATTTCTTTATGCAAGATTAGATAAATTAGGTTTAGCTACAACTATTAAACAAGCAAAAAGACTTGTAGAAAAAGAAAAAAGCGAGGTATGGGATTCTTTAGAACACATAATTCGTGAACATCCTATTTTATTAAATCGTGCTCCTACTTTACATAGGTTAGGGGTTCAAGCCTTTGAAGCAAAATTAATTGAAGGTAATGCCATAGAATTACATCCATTAGTCTGTGCTGCGTTTAATGCTGATTTTGACGGAGACCAAATGGCCGTTCATATTCCGTTAAGTTTAGAAGCTCAACTAGAAGCCAGAGTATTAATGATGTCAACTAACAATATTTTAAGCCCTTCTAACGGAAAACCTATAATTGTACCAAGTCAAGATATTGTTTTAGGTATTTATTATTTATCTCAAGCAGATGAAAATGAAAAAAAACCTAAAGGTATTTTTAATGGAGTTGATGAAATTGAGCAGGCATTAGAAAGTAAATCAATTAGTTTGCATTCAAAAATAGTTTCTACTTTTAAAACAGTTAGTGATGATGGTTCTACCAAAATAGAAAAGTACATAAGTACAGCTGGAAGATTTTTATTGGCAAATGTTTTGCCATTAAGTAAAGATATTAAATTTAGTTTAGTAAATAGATTATTAACAAAAAAGAATGTTTCAGAAGTCATTGATACAATTTTCAGATTTTGTGGTCAAAAAAAGACTGTTATATTTTGTGATAAAATTAAATCTTTAGGTTTTAAGCATGCATTTAAAGCCGGTATTTCATTTGGAAAAGATGACTTGCTCATTCCTAAAACAAAGGAAAATTTAATAAGTAAAACTAAAAAACAAATTGAAGAATATGAAAAACAATATTCTGATGGATTAATTACCAGAGGTGAAAAATATAATAAAGTAGTAGATATATGGTCTAAATGTACAGATACAGTTGCGAATGAAATGATGAAAGAAATTTCTTCAGCTGAAAAAATCTATGATGATGATAGAATTGAAACTAATTCGGTTTATATGATGGCTGATTCTGGTGCTAGAGGTTCACAAGCTCAAATGAAACAATTAGCAGGTATGAGAGGTTTAATAGCTAAACCTTCAGGAGAAATTATAGAAACTCCAATTATTTCTAACTTTAAAGAGGGTTTATCAGTACTAGAATATTTTAATTCAACTCACGGAGCTAGAAAAGGTTTGGCAGATACGGCCTTAAAAACTGCAAACTCGGGCTATCTTACAAGAAGACTTTGTGATGTTGCACAAGATGTGCAAATTACAAAGGCTGAATGCGATCCAAAGAAAAGATCTTCAGTTACAATATCTGAGATTATTGAAGGAGGAAATATTTTAGTTAGTTTATCTGAGAGAGTTCTAGGTAGAGTTATTGCTGAAAATATTAAAAATCCTGTAACAGGTGAAGTTATTATTAAAGAAAATAAATTAATAGATGAGTTTGATTGTGAAAAAATTGATGCAGCAGGAGTTAAATCGGTAAACGTATATTCTGTTATAACTTGTGCATCTACAAAAGGTGTTTGCCAAGTTTGTTATGGTAGAGACCTTGCTAGAGGAAAATTAGTTAGTATCGGAGAAGCTGTTGGTATGATCGCGGCTCAATCAATAGGTGAACCGGGCACTCAATTAACAATGAGAACCTTTCACGTTGGTGGAACCGCTCAAATTAAAGAAGAATCACAAATAATTTCTCAAACAAAAGGTAAGTTAACAATAATAAACAAAAATCTTATTGAAGATTCTAAAAAAAATATAATAGTTATGGGTCGAAATACTCAACTAAGTATTGAAGATGAAAGTGGAAGACAACTCGCAATTTATAAAGTTAATTATGGATCAAAATTATTTTTTAAAGATGGCGATCTTATAGAAAAAGGAAAAAAAATAGCGGAATGGGATCCTTATACTTTACCAGTAATAGCTGAAACTAGTGGTATTGTTAATTATATGGATTTAACTGAAGGTAGTTCATTAACAGAAACTCTAGATGATGCTACCGGTCTTTCATCTAAGTCTGTTACAGACTGGAAATCTTTATCAAAAAATTCAGAATTAAAACCGCGAATAACATTACGAAATGATAAGGGAGAAATTATTAAAAAAGCTGATGGAAATGAAGCAAGATATTATTTGGTTCCTGATACTATTTTGTCTGTCAAAGACGGACAGAAAATTTCTGCAGGAGATGTGTTAGCAAGATTACCAAAAGAAACTTCTAAAACAAAAGATATTACTGGAGGACTTCCAAGAGTAGCTGAGTTATTTGAGGCGAGAAGACCTAAAGATAGTGCTATTATAGCTGAGAATGATGGAGTAATAGAATTTGGAAAAGAAGTAAGAGGTAAACAAAAAATTTCTATAGTTTCTTCTTCAGGTGATACTTCAAATTATTTAATTCCAAAAGGCAAACATATAAATTTTAATCAGGGTGAAAAAATAAAAAAAGGTGAGTATTTATTAGATGGAAGTCCAGCACCTCACGATATATTAAGAATCTTAGGGGTAGAAAAATTAACAGAATATTTTGTTACTGAAGTACAGGAAGTGTATAGACTTCAAGGAGTGGTAATCAACGATAAACACATTGAAACTATTGTTAGACAAATGTTAAAAAGAGTTGAAGTAAAAAGTCCTGGTGACTCAGAATTACTAACGGGTGAAGTAATTGACTTATTAGATATAAATAAAATTAATGACGAACTAAGAAAAGATAAAAAGAAACCCGCGTCATTTGAAAGAGTACTATTAGGTATAACAAAAGCATCTTTACAAACTAATTCATTTATCTCAGCTGCTTCATTTCAAGAAACAACTCGAGTGCTAACTGATGCTTCAATCAAAGGTAAGATTGATACACTAGAAGGTTTAAAAGAAAATGTAATTGTAGGAAGATTAGTCCCAGCTGGAACAGGACTTACTAAAATAGATTGGGATAAACAAGCTAGAGAGCAAGATAAGATAAGATTAGAAGAAATAAAAAAACAAGAGCTAGAAGCCGCACCAAAAGCACCTGAACAGACTACCTAAAAAAGAATAATTAATTCAATAAACGTTGACATTTGTTAATTCGATGTTAATTTACGGCAAATTTTGAATGTTAGAAGTAAGGCAATTTATAGCCTTAAACACTAACTAAAAAGCCATTTCCAGGCTAACTTTGCTTCTTATTCAGAATAAAATTATGCCAACAATTAATCAGTTGATTAAAAAAAGTAGAGTAAAACCAATTGCTCGAAACAAGGTTCCAGCTTTAGAGCGACAACCTTTAAAAAGAGGAGTGTGTGTTAAAGTTTATACAACAACTCCTAAAAAACCGAATTCTGCACTTAGGAAAGTAGCTAGAGTGAGATTATCAAATGGGTTTGAAGTTACAGCTTATATTCCTGGCGAAGGTCATAACTTACAAGAACATTCAGTTGTTTTATTAAGAGGAGGTAGAGTCAAAGACTTACCTGGCGTCAGGTATCATATTTTAAGAGGCAATTTAGATACTCAAGGAGTGGCAAATAGAAAACAAAGAAGATCTTTATACGGAGCCAAAAAACCAAAATAATATTATGTCACGAAAAAGAAAAGCACCTGTTAGAAAAGTTTATCCTGATCCAAAATTTCATTCTGAAATAGTATCAAAATTCATAAATTCTATTATGTATGACGGCAAAAGATCAACTGCAGAAAAGATTTTGTATGATGCCTTAGAAAGGATAAAATCTAAAAATAAAGAAGATCCTCTTAAAGTTTTTAATACAGCAATTAACAATGTAAAACCAAATTTAGAATGTAGGTCTAGGAGAGTCGGAGGTGCCACTTATCAGGTTCCAGTGGAAGTAAAATCAAAAAGAGCCCAAGCTTTAGCATTGAGATGGTTAATGGATGCTACAAGAAAAAGAAAAAACAAAACAATGGCGGATAAATTGTATGCAGAAATTTTAGATGCATCTCAAAATAAAGGATCAGCAATTAAAAAAAGAGAAGACACTCATAAAATGGCAGAGTCAAATAAAGCTTTTGCTCATTTTAGATGGTAAAAAATTATGTCAACTAAATACACATTAGATAAATATAGAAATATTGGTATCATGGCTCATATAGATGCTGGAAAAACTACNACTACAGAAAGAATTTTATATTACACAGGAAAAAGTCATAAAATAGGAGAGGTTCATGATGGTGCTGCCACTATGGATTGGATGGAACAGGAGCAAGAAAGAGGAATTACAATAACTTCAGCAGCAACAACATGTTTTTGGAACAATCATAGAATCAATATTATTGATACACCTGGACACGTAGATTTTACAATTGAAGTTGAAAGGTCATTAAAAGTTTTAGATGGAGCTGTTTGTGTTTTTGATGGAGTAGCAGGCGTAGAACCTCAATCAGAAACAGTATGGAGACAAGCGGATAAATATAAAGTTCCAAGAATTTGTTTTGTAAATAAACTAGATAGAACTGGTGCAGATTTTTATAGATGTGTAGATATGATTAAAGATAGATTAGGCTGCAAACCTTTAGTTCTACAACTTCCTATAGGTTCCGAAGCAGATTTAAAAGGAGTAGTAGATTTAGTAAAAATGAAAGCTGTAATTTGGCAAAATGAAGACCTTGGTGCAAAATTTGATATTGTAGATATTCCTGCAGATTTAAAAGAAAAATCAGACAAATATAGAAAAGAATTAGTTGAAGCTGCCGTAGAAGAGGATGAAAAACTTATGGAAGCTTATCTAGAAGGAAAAGAGCCTTCAGAAAGTGATTTAATTAAATGTATAAGAAAAGGAACATTGGGCTTCAGTTTTGTTCCTATAACTACTGGTTCAGCTTTTAAAAACAAAGGTGTCCAACCATTGCTCGATGCTGTTATAGATTATTTACCGAGCCCTCTTGATATAGGATCAATAGAAGCAACGAAACTTAACTCAGAAGATAAATTACAAATGAAATTTGCAGATAATGAACCTTTCTCTGCTTTAGCGTTTAAAGTGGCAAATGATCCTTTTGTGGGGTCACTTACTTTTATTAGAATTTATTCAGGAACAATTAAAGCAGGTACTTCTGTTTTTAATTCTTCCAAAGAAAAAACTGAGCGTGTAGGAAGAATGCTTCTAATGCATGCTAACAGCAGAGAAGACATCAAAGAAGCTACAACTGGTGATATAGTAGCTCTAGCAGGTCTTAAGTTTACTATTACTGGACATACCTTGTGTGAAGAAGATAAACCAATTTTATTAGAACCAATGGAATTTCCTGACCCAGTTATTGAAATTGCGGTAGAACCTAAAACAAAAGCAGACCAAGAAAAAATGGGTGAGGCTTTAGGAAGATTAGCTAAAGAAGACCCGTCATTTAGNGTAACTTCCGACGAAGAGTCTGGTCAAACTATAATAAAAGGAATGGGTGAATTACACTTAGATATTATTGTTGATAGGATGAAACGAGAATTTAAAGTGGAAGCGAACATAGGGGCTCCACAGGTAGCTTACAGAGAGACTATACTAGGTTCAACAGAAGTTACTTATATTCATAAAAAACAAAGTGGTGGTTCAGGACAATTTGCAAAAGTAACACTAAGCGTAGAACCTTTAGAGCCAGGCAAAGGAAGAGAAGTAGAGAATAAAATCAAAGGCGGATCCATACCTAAAGAATTTATTCCAGGTGTTGAAAAAGGAGTACTAAGTGTTGCGGAAAGTGGAATTTTGGCTGGTTTTCCAGTTATAGATTATAAAGTAACAATTTTAGATGGCTTGCATCATGATGTTGACTCAAGTGTATTAGCTTTTGAAATAGCTTCAAGGATGTGCTTTAGAGAAGCTTGCACAAAAGCTACATTAAAACTTTTAGAACCTATGATGAAAGTCGAAGTAGTGACACCAGAAGATTTCATGGGAGATGTAATTGGAGATTTAAATAGTAGACGAGGTCAAGTAGCTTCTACAGAAGCTAGAGGTAACGCTACTGCAATAAATGCAACCGTTCCTCTAGCGAATATGTTTGGTTATATTAATAATTTAAGGTCTTCTACACAGGGTAGAGCTCAATATACGATGCAATTTAGTCATTATGATAAAGTTCCCCAAAATGTTCAAGATGAAGTAACAAAGAAATTGGCTTAATTATGGAAAATCAAAATATAAGAATACATCTAAAGGCATACGATAATAAAATCTTGGATTTATCAACAGAAGAAATTGTAAATACAGCTAAGAGAACAGGAGCACAGGTAAAAGGACCAATCCCACTNCCAACACGTATAGAAAGATATACAGTTTTAAGATCTCCTCATATTGATAAAAAAAGCAGAGAACAATTTGAGTCAAGAACACATAAAAGATTAATAGATATTATTGAACCTACTCCTCAAACAGTAGAAGCTTTAATGAAATTAGATTTAGCTTCAGGTGTAGACATAGAAATTAAGATTTGATTATGAGCATAGGATTAATAGGAACAAAAATAGGAATGACCCGAGAGTTTATGAAAAGTGGNCAATCAGTTCCAGTAACAGTAATAAAAGTTGAAAAAGGTAGAGTTCTTGATGTCATAACAAAAGAAAAAAGAGGGTATAACGCAGTGAAACTTGGTTTCTTTAAGCTTAAAAATTCTAAATTAACAAAACAAATGAAAGGGTATTTTTCTAAAAAAAATACAGAACCTAAAAAAATTTTAAAAGAATTTAGAGTTGAAAGTAACGAGCAGTATAAAGAAGGAAATGAATTAGGATTGGAAATATTTAAAGATAAGAAGTTTTTGGATGTAAGGTCTAAAACAATTGGAAAAGGGTTTGCTGGAGTAATGAAAAGATGGAATTTTGGTGGTTTGAGAGCATCTCACGGTGTTTCAGTGTCACATAGATCTCATGGTTCAACAGGGCAAAGACAAGATCCAGGTAAGGTTTTTAAAGGAAAAAAAATGGCTGGTCATATGGGAGATAAATTAAGAACAATGCTAAATTTAGAGATAATTAAATCTGATATTGAAAATAATTTATTATATTTAAGAGGGTCAATTCCAGGTTCTAAAAATACAACAGTTTTTTTAAGAGGTTCAGTAAAAAATATTACCAAAAAAACTCTTAATGAAAAACATGAAAGCAAATTAAAAAAAGCTGAAGCCAAAAAAGGTAAAAAATAAAATGAAACTTCCTTTATTAAAGATAGATGGATCGAAGAATGAAACAATTGAAGTATCAGATAAAATGATAAATCTTAAAGTAAATTATAAATTGATTAAATTTGTTATAGATTGGCAATTAAATCATGCTAAACCTCGAACAGCTAAAACAAAACAAAGAAACGAAATTAGAGGTTCAACAAAAAAAATTGTTGCTCAAAAGGGTAGTGGTGGAGCTCGTCATGCAAGTAAAAAAGCTCCTTTATTTGTTGGAGGTGGTGTAGCCCATGGACCAAAAGGAGCAGTTTACAAAGTAAAAAAAATAAACAAAAAGGTACGTAAACTTGCNCTAGCTCAAACTCTTTCAAAAAAGAACTCTGATAAAAAATTACATATATTAGCAGATGTAAAAAAAGAAATTAAAAAAACCAAAGATTTTAATAAGTTTCTTTTAAAAAATAATCTTTCAAATGTTTTAATCATCTCAGACTCTGACTCTTTAAAGAATATAAATAAGTCAGCAAGAAACATTAAGAATTTAAAATTGATTAAACAAGAAGGGACAAATATTTATGATTTGTTTAAATACAAGAACATTATAATGACATCTTCGTCAGTAAAAAAAATTGAAGATAGGATTTTAAATGAAAAAAATTAACTATATAGACTCCATAAGAAATCCTATTATAACAGAAAAAGCTACTATTTTATCTGAACAAAACAAAACTGTTTTTAAAGTTCATAGTAAAGCTAATAAGAAGAATATTAAGAAAAATATTGAAAAATTATTTAAAGTTAACGTAGTTAAAATAAATATTATAAATCNAAAAGCAAAAGTAAAAATGAAACAAGGAAAAAAATCTTACAAAAGTGGATATAAAAAGGCAATTATAACNCTTAAAAAAGGTCAAAGTATAGATTTAACAACTGGAATTTAAATATGGCATTAAAAACTTTTAAACCTTACACTAAATCAACTAGAGCAACAGTAGTTGTTGACAAAAGTGGATTATGGAAAGGATCTTCTTTTAAGCCATTAACTCGTGGCCAAAAATTTAGTGGTGGTAGAAATAACAAAGGTCGAATTACCTCAAGACACATTGGAGGAGGATCTAAGCATAAATTTAGAATTATTGATTTTTTCAGAAAAAAGAAAAATATTTCCGCCACAGTTGATAGAATAGAGTACGATCCAAATAGAACTGCTTATATTGCTCTAATTACTTATGAAGATAAAGAAAAAAAATATATAATTTGTCCTCAAGGTTTAAAACAAGGAGATAAGATTCAATCTGGCAAAAATGCTGAGATAAAAATTGGAAACTGTCTAGAATTAAAAGATATTCCTCCTGGGACATCGTTACATAATGTTGAATTAATACCGGGTAATGGCGGCAAACTTGCTAGGTCGGCAGGAGCATCAATAACTCTTTCAGGCTATGACGGTGATTATGCAATATTAAAATTATCTTCAGGAGAAACAAGAAAAGTGAATAGCACATGTCTTGCAACAATTGGAGTAGTTTCAAATCCTGACCAAAAAAATATTAAAATTGGTAAAGCAGGGAGAAATAGATGGAGAGGGAAAAGACCACAAACTAGAGGAGTTGCAATGAATCCAGTCGATCACCCTCATGGAGGTGGAGAAGGTAAGACTTCAGGAGGAAGAAGTCCTGTCTCTCCTTGGGGTCAATCAGCTAAAGGTTTAAAAACTAGAAGACCTCAAAGAAGTGATAAATTAATTATAACAAGAAGAAAGAAAAGAAAATAATGACTAGATCTGTATGGAAAGGTCCTTTTGTACACCCAAGTTTACTAAAAAAAATAGATAAACTAAAAGAGTCCCCTAATAAAAAACCAATTAAAACTTGGTCAAGAAATTCTACGATTATACCAGATTTTGTAGGACATAGCTTTATGATTCATAACGGTAAATCTTTTATACCGATAACTATTTCTGAAGAAATGGTCGGTCATAAATTGGGAGAATTTGCTCCAACAAGATTTTTTAAAGGTCATACACCAGCTGATAAAAAAGCAGCAGCTGCAGAGCCAGCTAAAGCAACAGGAGATAAAGATGCAAAAAAATAATACTACAGTTAAAGCAATAAATAAAAATGTTAGAACAAGTCCAAGAAAATTATCTTTAGTATTAAATTTTATTAAAGGAAAAAAGGCAGACATAGCTTTGAAAGATTTAGAATTTTCAAGAAAAAGAATAGCTAAACAAGTTAGTAAAACTGTTAAGTCAGCAATTTCTAATGCAGAAAACAATCATCAGTATGATATAGATAATTTATTTGTTAAAGAAGCTTACGTTGGAAAGTCTTTAGTTATGAAAAGATTTAGACCTAGAGCTAAAGGAAGGGCAAGTCCAATAAAGAAACCTTTTAGCAGAATAACAATTGTATTAGAGGAAAAAAAGGAAAAAAAGGAAATAAAGGTAAATAAGTAATGGGACAAAAAATAAATCCAATAGGTTTAAGATTAGGAGTAAATCGGGGGTGGGATTCAACTTGGTTTGCAAAAAAGAAAGATTTTGGAAAATATTTAATAGAAGATTTTAAAATACGAAACTACATAAAAAAGAATATTATTAATTCAGGAGTGTCAGAAATTATAATAGAAAGATCATCAAAAAAATGCACTGTTTCTATTCATACCTCTAGGCCAGGATTTGTTATTGGAAAAAAAGGTTCTGATATAGAAAAAATAAAGAAGAATATAATGAAAATTACAGATAGTGATGTAAATGTAAATATAAAAGAAATAAAAAAACCAGAGTTAAATGCAAATTTGGTAGCTGAAAATATTGCACAACAATTAGTAAAAAGGATAGCTTACAGAAGAGCAATGAAGAGAGCCATGCAATCAGCTATGAGATTAAATGCAAAAGGAATTAAAGTAATGCTAAGTGGTAGATTAGCTGGAAATGAAATAGCAAGAACTGAGTGGCTTAGAGAAGGAAGCATTCCTTCACATACTTTAAGAGCAGATATCGATTATGGTTTTGCTGAAGCTCTAACTACTTATGGGATAATTGGTGTTAAAGTTTGGATTTATAAAGGAGAATTAATGGCCAAAGATGTAGAAAAAGAAAAAAAGGAAAGGGTAAAAAATGCTACAGCCAGTAAGAACTAAATATAGAAAAGCTTTCAAAGGTAGAATACATGGTAAAGCATCCAGAGCTGTAAAATTAAATTATGGACAGTTTGGGTTGAAAGCTATGGAGCCTGAAAGAATAATAGGCAAACAAATTGAAGCTGCTAGAGTTGCTTTAACAAGATATATGAAAAGAACTGGAAAAGTATGGACTAGAATATTTCCCAATATACCTGTCTCTAAAAAACCAACAGAAGTCAGAATGGGTAAAGGTAAAGGTTCGCCTGAATATTATGCTTGTAGAGTTAAACCTGGCAGAATAATTTTTGAAGTAGATGGTGTTACAGAAGAAGTAGCAAAAATAGCACTTTATAAAGCATCAGCAAAATTACCAATAAAAACTAAATTTATAAGAAGATAATTGTATGGCAAAAAAAAAGGAAGATAAGAAATTAACTAAAGATCAGGCTGAAAAAAAGATATTAACTTTGAAAAAAGATTTATTTAATATTAGATTTAAGAAAATTAATAATCAGGTAGATAATCCGGCTCAATATAACCTGATAAAAAAAAATATAGCTAGATTATACACAACTATAAAAAATTCAAAATGACAAAAAAAATTTTAAAGGGTGTAGTAACAAGTGCAAAAAGCAATAAAACTATTGTTGTAGAAGTAACTAGAAAATTTAAACATCCTTTTTATGGAAAAGTTATTAAAAGAACTAAAAAATACCACGCTCATGATGAAAACAACAAATTTAAAGAAGGAGAAAACGTTTCAATTATAGAATGTAAACCAATATCAAAAAGAAAAACTTGGCAGGTAATGAAATAATGATTCAAGTACAAACAGAATTGATGGTGGCTGATAATACTGGAGCTAAACGAGTTGAATGTATAAAAGTATTAGGTGGCTCAAAACGTAGATATGCTTCAGTAGGTGATTTAATAGTTATTAGTGTTAAAGATGCTATTCCTAAAGGTAAAGTTAAAAAGGGAGCAGTTCACAAAGCAGTTGTCGTTAGAACAAGAAAAGAAATTTATAGAGATGATGGATCTAAAGTACAATTTGATACAAATGCAGTTGTATTAACAGATGAAAAAGGGGAACCTATAGGAACTAGAATTTTTGGACCAGTTACAAGAGAATTAAGGACTAGAGGACATACTAAGATTATTTCACTTGCACCGGAGGTGCTTTAAAATGAATTTAAAAAAAGGAATTCAAGTAAAAATCATTTCTGGAAAAGATAAAGGAAAAACTGGAGAAATTTTAGAAATTAATAGAAAAAAAAATGCAGTAAAAATCAAATCAATTGGGATGATAAAAAAACATTTAAAACCAACCAAAGAAAATAAAGGTGGAATAATTTCTAAAGAAAGTTTTATACACCAATCAAATGTAAAAAATTTAGATGAAAATAAAAAAGAAAAAAAAATTGAAGGTAAAAAATGATACCTAGACTAAAAACCATATACGATAAAGAAATTACAGCAAAACTTATGGCAAAGTTAAATTGTAAAAATAAAAATCAAGTTCCTAAAATAAGTAAGATAGTTTTAAATATGGGACTTGGAGAAGATGCATCTGATACAAAAAAACTTAAATCCTCTGTAGATGATATGGCTTTAATAGCTGGTCAAAAACCAATTATTACTAAGTTTAAAAAATCTATATCAAACTTTAAAACTAGAAAAGGATCTAATGCAGGAGTTAAAATTACTTTAAGATCAAACAAAATGTATGAGTTTATAGATAGGCTAGTAAACATCGCTTTACCAAGAATCAAAGACTTCAGAGGATTAACTTCAAATGGTTTTGACAGTTCTTGTAATTATTCTTTTGGTATTAAAGAACATATCATTTTTCCAGAAGTAAACTTTGATAAGGTAGAAAAAATAAGAGGGCTAGACATAACAATTGTTACATCAAGTAAAACAAAGGAAGGTGCTTTAGAATTGCTTAAAGAATTTAACTTTCCAATAAATAATAAAAAAAACTGAGGTATTAATGGCTAAAACAAGTGCAATACAAAAAAATCTAAAAAGAATTAAGCTAGCAAAAAAGTATGCTAACAAGAGAGCGGCGTTAAAAAAGATAATTAAGAATAAAAAACTTGAATTATCTGAAAGATTTGCAGCTCAACTAAAATTAAATAAATTACCAAAAAATTCTTCAAAAATAAGAATAAGAAATAGATGTGAGGTTTCAGGTAGACCTCATGGAGTTTACAGAAAATTAAAAATATCAAGAATTGCGCTCAGAGATATGGCTTCTTCTGGCAAAATTCCTGGAATAACTAAATCGAGCTGGTAAGGAGGGCTATGACACTAACAGATCCTATAGGAGATATGTTTTCAAGAATTAGAAACGCACAAATGAGATCATTAAATTCAATTAATATACCTTCGTCTAATTTTAGAAGAAATATTTTAAAAATACTTAAAAATGAAGGTTACATAAAAGATTTTTATATTGAAAAATCAGAAGACAACAAGATCCTTTTAAAAATTAACTTGAAATATTATGAAGGTGATCCAGTAATTAAAGAAATTAAAAGAATTTCAAAACCAGGAAGAAGAGTTTATTCAAGAGCAAACAGCATACCAAGAGTAATGAATGGTCTAGGTTTAGCAATTCTTTCAACTCCTAAAGGAGTAATGAGTGACACAGAAGCAAAAGAAAATAATGTAGGTGGGGAGATAATTTGTAGGGTATTTTAATGTCTAAAATTGGTAAAAAAAATATAACAATTCCAAAAGAGTCATCAATTAAAATTGATGGCGGTAGTTTAACTATAAGTGGTCCAAAAGGATCTCAATCATTAACTATAAATGATAAAATATTTTCTTCAAAAGTAAATGATAAAAATGAATTTCAAATTTTACCTTTAAATAAAAAGATTGATAAAAAAACTAGTGTGATGTGGGGTACCTATAGAAGTTTAATTAATAATGCTGTTACAGGTGTTTCAAAAGGGCACGAAAAAATTTTAGAGTTAAGTGGAGTGGGTTTTAGAGCAAACATTAAAGGGGAAAATCTGAATTTACAAATAGGTTTTAGCCATGATGTGAATTTTAAAATTCCTAAAGATATAAAAATAACTGTTGAGAAGCAAACTACTATTAAGATTAATGGCGTAGATAAAGATTTAGTATCTAAAATTTCTGCTGATATTAAAAATCTTAAACCAGTAGAACCTTATAAAGCTAAAGGAATTAAAGAAAAAAATCAGTTTGTTTTAAGAAAAGAAGGAAAGAAAAAATAATGAAAAAAATTAATAATAAAGTTAAAAGAAAACTAAGAAATCGAAAAAAATTAAAAGAAGTTAGCTTTAATAGATATAGAATATCTGTATCAAAATCATTAAATAATTTATTTGCACAAATTATTGATGATAAAGAGAAAAAAACACTTGTTTCTGCTTCTTCGATTGAAAAAGAAATAAAAAAAAATAAGATAAAAAAAATAGAAAAATCAAACCTAATAGGAGAAATTTTAGCTAAAAGAGCTAAAGAAAAAAATATTGATAAAGTATATTTTGATAGAGGTCAATATAAGTACCACGGAAGAATAAAAGCTTTTGCAGAAACTCTTAGAAAGAATGGATTAAAATTTTAAAATGCCAGAAAATAAAAAAATTGAAAGTGATATTAAAGAAAAACTAGTTGCTATTAACAGAATTACTAAAGTAGTAAAAGGTGGTCGAAGATTTGGTTTTGCAGCTCTTGTTGTTGTAGGAAACCAAAAAGGTTCCGTTGGTATTGGTCAGGGAAAATCAAAGCAGGTACCAGATGCAATTAAAAAAGCAACAGAGTTTGCTAAAAAAAACTTAATTCAAATTCCACTTAAAGAAGGCAGAACTTTACATCATGATGTTAAAGGAAAAAACGGTTCAGGAAAAGTTTTTATGAGAGCAGCACCCTCAGGAACTGGAATAATTGCCGGTGGTCCCATAAGATCAGTGTGTGAAGTTCTAGGTGTTCAAGATGTTGTAGCTAAGTCACTTGGATCTGCTAATCCTCATAACGTATTGAAAGCTTGTATTAATGGACTTAAATCACAGAATTCACCAAAGATTTTATCAGCAATCAGGGGCAAAAAAATTTCTGATATAGTTTTAAAAAGGGAAACTAAATAATGGAACTAAATAACTTAAAAAAAAATAACAAAAAAAAAATTAGAGTTGGTAGAGGGATAGGCTCAGGAAGAGGTAAAACATCTTCAAGAGGTCATAAGGGTCAAAAGTCTAGATCAGGAGTAGCTATAAAAAGCTTTGAAGGTGGACAAATGCCTTTGTATAGACGTTTACCTAAAAGAGGATTTAAAACACTAAACAAAAAAGACACTGCAATATTAAACTTATCAAAAATTCAATATTTTTATGAGAAAAATAAGCATGATTTAAAAACTAATTTAAATTTAGAGTCTCTAAAAAGTAAAAAATTAATAAATAAGAATTTTTCAAAATTAAAGATATTAGGATCAGGTGAGTTAAAGATAAAGTTAGATATTTCTGCTAACTTTGCATCAAAGCAGGCTCAAGAAAAAGTAAAAAAAGCTGGTGGTTCAATAAATATTCTTAAAAAATAATTCAATATGTCTAGTGAATCTTTAAATACTGCAGGGGCCTTTAGTCAAGCAAAAGATTTAAAAAATAGAATACTATTTACCGTTTTACTTTTGATCGTATACAGATTGGGCACTTATGTTCCTCTTGCAGGAATAGATCCAGCAGCTTTAAAAGAAATTATGGCCTCTAGTCAAAAGGGTTTGTTAGGTATGTTTAACATGTTTTCTGGAGGTGCGGTAACCAGAATGGCAATTTTTGCTTTAGGCATAATGCCTTATATTTCTTCTTCTATTATAGTTCAGCTACTTACAGGTGTTTCAGATTATTTTAAAAGTTTAAAAGAACAAGGTGAAATGGGAAGAAAAAAAATTACTCAAATAACAAGATATGGAACTGTTTTAATAGCATGTTTACAAGGATATGGAGTCTCAGTAGGTTTAGAAAATGCAGGTAATTTAGTTATAGAACCTGGTCTTGGATTTAGAATTATAACTACAATTTCTTTAGTTGCTGGAACTACTTTTCTAATGTGGTTGGGTGAACAAATAACTTTAAGAGGAGTTGGAAACGGAATTTCTTTAATAATTTTTTCTGGCATAGTCGCAGAAATTCCAAGAGCTTTGGCTTCTACATTTGAGTTAGGACGTACAGGCGCACTTTCGGCAGTGATGATTGTAGGAATATTTGTTTTAGTTATACTTACAGTATTTTTTATAGTTTTTTTTGAGAGGGCGATGAGAAAAATTTTAGTGAATTATCCTAAAAGACAGGTAGGAAATAAAATGTATGGAGGTGAATCTTCTCATTTACCACTTAAAATTAATACAGCTGGAGTTATACCAGCAATATTTGCTTCTGCTTTGTTGTTGTTACCTATTACAGTTTCAAATTTTGGGTTTGCAGACTCAGATTTATTTTTAAAAATATCATCTATGTTTACACAAGGACAACCGTTATATATGTTGCTATATGCTTCAGGAATAATATTTTTTTCTTTTTTTTATACTTCAATTGTTTTCAATCCAAAAGAAACAGCAGAAAATTTAAGAAAATATGGAGGATATATCCCAGGTATTAGACCAGGTGAAAGAACAGCAGAATACATTGAGACTATTTTAATTAGATTAACTACAGTTGGAGCTTTATATCTAACTTTTGTTTGCTTAATGCCAGAATTTCTAATAGCAAAATATCCAATCCCTTTCTATTTAGGTGGAACATCAATTCTAATTGTTGTTGTTGTAGCCATGGATACAGTAACTCAAGTTCAGACAAGACTTATGAGTTCTCAATATGAATCTTTAATCAGAAAGACTAAGTTTGGAAAATAATTAGTTTATGAATCTAATTATATTTGGCCCTCCGGGTGCAGGCAAAGGAACACAAGCAGATTTTATAGTAAATAAATATGATTTATATCAACTATCGACAGGAGAGGTTCTTAGAAACGAAATTAAAAATAAAACAGATTTAGGAAATGAAATTTCATCTATCATCAATTCTGGATCTTTAGTTTCTGATAATATAGTTAAAAAGTTAGTTGAGATTTTCATTTCAGACAAAAGATATAAAGATAGATTAATTTTTGATGGTTATCCAAGAAACTTAATTCAGGCAGAAACTTTACAAGAATTACTTAACAAATATGGCCAGAAAATAGATCTTGTTCTGAAATTATCTGTATCGCTAGAAACTATAAAAAAAAGAATTTTAGAAAGAAGTACGCTTGAAAAAAGAGCTGATGATAGTGAACAAATAGCAATTAAAAGATACAAAACTTATGAAAAATCCACTGAACCTGTTATTGAATATTATAAAAAATTGAATTTATTAAAGGTTATTGATGGTGAGAGGCCAATTGAGCTAATAAATAAAGAAATTAGCGATATTATTAGCCTTATATAGAGTTGACTTTAAATAATTAGGCAATATAAATACGGCTTTGAAACTTTAACTCATTATAATATGGCTCGTATAGCAGGAATAAATATTCCACAAAATAAAGTTGTAAGCATAGCTTTAACCTATATTCATGGTATTGGACCTTTTTCTTCTAAGAAAATATGTCAAAAACTCAGTATACCTGTATCTAAAAGAGTTAACGAACTTTCTGAGGAAGAGGTTTTGAAGATTAGAGAGTTCATAGACGCAAATCATAAAGTTGAAGGAGATTTAAGACGAGAAGTTTCTGTAAATATCAAAAGATTAGTAGATTTAGCTTGTTATAGAGGGACAAGACATAAAAAAAAATTACCTGTAAGAGGGCAAAGAACTCAGTGTAATGCTAGAACTAGAAAAGGTAAAGCAATAGCGATTGCAGGAAAAAAATTAACACCGTTAAAAAAATAATAATTTTATAAATTTTAATGAACGATAAAAATAAAAAAGTAGAAAAGAAGGATAATACTGTTAAATCTGAAGTAGTAAAAAAAGAAAGTTCTTTTAAAAAGAAGAAAAAAATTAAAAGAAACATAACTTCAGGGATTGCATACGTTTGTTCGACTTTTAATAATACGATTATTTCTATTGCTGATGAAAACGGAAATGTAGTTTCATGGTCTTCAGCAGGAGCTAAAGGATTTAAGGGTTCAAGAAAATCTACTCCTTATGCAGCTCAAGTTGCAGCAGATGATGCAGGCGGTAAAGCTTATGAACAAGGATTAAGGACTTTAACAGTTGAAGTAAAAGGACCAGGCTCTGGAAGAGAAACTGCTTTAAGATCTTTACAGTCTAAAGGATTTAAAATTTTGTCAATTAAAGATACAACGCCAATGCCACATAATGGGGCAAGACCACCAAAAAGAAGGAGAGTATAAATGCAAACAACGTCAAATATCGTTGATAAGAATTGGAAAGCTTTGATTAAACCAAATAAATTAGACATTACAAGTAATGAAGACAAAACTGTTGCGAAAGTTGTTGCAGAACCATTAGAAAAAGGTTTTGGACAAACTATTGGGAATTCGTTAAGAAGAATTTTATTATCGTCTATCCAAGGAGCTGCTGTAACGGCTATTCAAATAGATGGAGTGCTTCATGAGTTTTCATCAATTAAAGGCGTAAGGGAAGACGTAACGGATATAGTTTTAAATGTAAAAAATTTAGCTATAAAATCTTCTTCTACAAGCCCCAAAAAGATTATTTTAGACATTAAAGGTCCCAAAGAAGTCAAAGCAAAAGATATTACTCTAGCATCAGAAATAGAAATCTTAAATCCAGAACAAACTATTTGCAATTTAGATGAGAAAACTCATTTTCATATGGAACTTATGATAGCAACAGGTAAAGGATATGTGGCTGCTCCAAAAAATAGATCAGAGGAGAGTCCTCTTGGATTAATCTCTATAGACTCTCTATTTAGTCCTGTTAAGAAAGTTTCATTTGCAGTTGAAAATACAAGAGCTGGTAGCGCTCTAGATTATGATAAATTAATCATGACTGTAGAGACTAATGGAACTATAGCTGCTGAAGATGCAATAGCATATTCTGCTAGAATTTTTCAAGATCAGCTGTCAATGTTTGTAAACTTTGAAGACCCTCAAGAAGTTGTAAAAGAAGTAAAATCTTCAGAACCTGAATTTAATAGAAATTTATTAAAAAGAGTTGAGGAACTTGAATTATCTGTAAGATCAATGAACTGTCTTAAAAATGATAATATAATTTACATTGGTGATTTGGTTCAAAAAACAGAACCAGAGATGTTGAGAACTCCCAATTTTGGAAGAAAGTCGCTAAATGAAATTAAAGAAGTATTAAATACAATGTCGTTATATTTAGGGATGGAAATACCTAATTGGCCACCTGATAATATCGCAGAAATGTCAAAAAAACTTGAAGAAAATAATTATTAATGAGACACGGGATTGGATATAGAAAATTAAACAAAACCAGTGAGCATAGAAAAGCTCTATTTAAAAATATGCTTAATTCTTTAATAAAGTACGAGCAAATAATAACTACTTTGCCAAAAGCAAAAGAATTAAAACCTCAAATTGATAAAGTTATAACTATAGGAAAAAAAAATATTTTAAGTAATAAAAAAAAACTTTTTTCCAAGCTGCAAAATAAATATTCAGTTGTAAAAGTATTTGAAGAGTTATCTAAAAGATACAGCAGCAGAAAAGGTGGTTACTCAAGAGTGTTAAAAGCAGGTTTTAGAACTGGGGACGATGCTCCTATGGCAGTTATTGAGCTGGTAGATAGAAATCCTGAGGCTAAAAAAATTGATAAACCAAAAAAAGTTGAAGAAAAAAAACAACAAAAAGTAGATCAAAAAGTAGCAAGCAAATAGTTTCAGCTCTACATGTCAAAAACCTATAATGTTGAAAAAGAATATCAAAACATGCGTTTTGATAAATGGTTTAAAAAAAAGATAATAAATCTTCCTCAATCATTAGTAGAAAAAATTATTAGACTTAATAAAGTTAAGATTAATAAAAAAAAAACTAAATCCTCTTACAGAGTAAAACCCGGAGATATAATTGAAATATATGATATTTCAAAATTTAAAGCAGGTGATAGACCAAAAATCTTAAAATATAAACCATCAAGAAAAGAAGTTGACGATTACGACGACTATATAATTGAAAATAATGAAAATTTTATGGTTATAAATAAGCCATCAGGAATCCCTGTTCAATCAGGCACAAAATCATTTAGAAATATAATTGATATAATAAAAGATACTAAATATTTTCAAAACTATAAACCATACATTGTGCATAGGTTAGATAAAGAAACTTCAGGTGTTTTAATTATAGCTAAAACAAGAGAATTTGCTCAGTTATTTACTTCTCTTTTTAGAATAAGGAAAATACATAAAACTTATTTAGCTTTAACTTATGGCAGAATAAATAAAATTAAGGAGACATTAAAAGATGATTTAGTAGTTTTTGATAATAGCAAAAAATTAGTACAAAAAGCTATTTCCCATTTAAAAGTTTTAAAAACTTCTGATAATTATTCTTACGTAGAATTAAATCCAATAACTGGTAGAAAACATCAACTAAGAAAACAACTTTATAATATTGGCAATCCTATCATTGGAGATGATAAATATTTTATAAATAAGAAAGTTAATAAAAAAGAAATAAAAAATAAGCTTATGTTACATGCTTATAAGATAAAATTTATGATTAATAATACCCAATATAATTTCAAAGCTAAATATAATAAAGATTTTGAGAATTTTTTAAAAAGAAAATTTTAAATTCTTTTTATATTCTTAATAAAAATACTTTTTAATTTTTTCTCTATATTTTTTTTTATTAATCCATTCTCAGAGTAAACTGAAGTTATTTTTTGATTATCTAGCCCACAAGGTAGGATTTTTCGATACAGATTAAGGTTATTATTGATATTTATTGAGCATCCATGGTAGGCGATCCATCTTGAAATCCTTACACCAATAGCAGCTATTTTTTTTTTGTTTACCCAAATACCAATATTTTTTTTATCTCTAATTCCTTTAATTTTACAAAAATGCAAAAATTCAATAATACTTTTTTCAATTAAAGTGATTAATTTTCTTATATCCCTTTTTCTTTTATTCAAATTTAAAGCAAAATAAATAACTTTTTGCCCAGGATTATGAAGAGTAATTTTTCCACCTCTATTAGTATTAATGATTTTTATTTTTTTATCTAAAATTTCCTTACTATTAGACCTTATACCCGCTGTATAAGTTATAGGATGTTCTAAAATCCATAATAATTCTTTACCTTTATTCTTTTTAAGTTTTTCGACACGTTTAAGAAGAATTTTCATAGCAATTTTGTAGGAAATAGGTCTTTTACTTATTTTAACTTCTATGCTCATTTAGTTTGAATTTTACCATTTTATGGACTATTAGTCTCAAAAAACAATTAGAGGTGTTTATGACTTTAGTTAAATCAACAGGAGATAAAAAGGTCAATCTTGATTTTAATAAAGAATTCATTAATACTTTTTCTGAAAAAATACAGTCTTCTGATATAAGATTTATTAATCAAACCCTTAAAGATTTGCATGAAGCAGATGTAGCAAATTTAATAGAAAATCTATCTAATGAGACAAG
>NHGD01000008.1 GCA_002170125.1 Candidatus Pelagibacter sp. TMED128 | reverse complement strand
ATTAAATAAAATCGACATATACAATAAATAATTTATAAAGTAAAAAAGTATTTAATTTTTGATAAATAGCAGTAATATTGAAGAAATATGATTTTAAGCTGTAATTCGTGTGATAAAAAATTTGTCGTACCTGATAATGCAATAACTGCCGCAGGAAGACTGGTACAATGCAGTTCTTGTGGAAATAAATGGACTCAATTTCCTATAAAGGAGAAAAAAAAACTAAAACAAAAAGTACCTAAAATTCCTTCAGTTGTAAAAAAAATACCTGTTTCATCAAAAAAAACTAAAAGAAAGGTTAAGAAAAGTACTGGACCTGATCTATATTCACCCGAATATTTAGCTAAAAAACACGGGATTAAAATTAAGTCTGAATCTACTTCACAAATTAAAGAAGTAAAAAGTAAAACAAAAGCTAATTTTGGATTTTACAGTTTTATGCTCGTGTCAATAGTGTTAGCAATCTCAATATTAAGACTAATTTATTTTACTCAAGACATAATTATTGAAAAAATACCAATTTTAGAAATTTATATAAATTATCTATTTGAAACAATTAGAAATATAAAAGATATTATTCAAAATTTCTTTTCAAATTATTAATTACTTTCTAAATCTTTAATATTTACAAATCTTTCAGATAATTTAGAGTTATTTTTTTTTATATCCTCAAAAAAATTCCAAGCTAAAACAACTATTGTATTTTTTTTGTTTTTGATCTCAGTTTTCTTTTTAATAGGAATTTTGACTCCAGGAACGAATTTATTATGTTTAAGATTATTATCTTCAACAATATAGTCTATCTCTTTCGTAACACCAAAAAAATTCAAAGCCGTTGTAGCTTTTGCTGGAGCTCCATATCCAATAATTAAATCATTATTTCTTTTTAATTTTTTCAGATTTCTAATTACATTTTCTCTTATCTTATAGACTTTTTTTCCAAAATTTTGATAGGTCTTAAAATCTTTAATTCCAAATTTTTCTTCATCCTTAAGCATTTTTTTTACAGAGTTTTCAATTTTTGTTTTTTTACTTTTCTTAATATAAATCCTTAACGAACCTCCATGTGTATCTATGGTTTCAGATCTAAATATTTTTGCATCAAATTGATTAAAAAAATTTACTAAAGAAGTTAAAGACCAATAATTGTAGTGCTCATGATAAATATTATCAAAAGTTAGATCTTTAAGCGTATTTAACAAATATTGAACTTCTATAATAATAGTTCCATTTTTTGCTAATAACTTAAGCATACATTCTGCCATTTCTTTCAGTTTATCTGGATGAGCAAAAACATTTGATGCTAAAATTAAATCAGCATTATTTTTTATTTTTTTTAAGTTCTTTTGTTCTAGAAAGCCATTGAACGTTTTAATTTTATTTTTATTGGCTAACTTTGCCAAATTTTTAGCTGGTTCTACTCCCAGAATATTCTTATATCCCATCTCTAAAAATGGCTTCAACGCAACTCCATCATTGCTACCTATATCAATTATGAGAGATCTTTTTTTATTTAATTTTAAATCTTTTACATATTTTTTTGCAGCTTTAACAAAATGATCTCTGAATGATTTTGAAGTAGATGATGTATAAAGATAATTAGAAAACATTTTTTTTGGATCAATGGCAACTGAAAGCTGACAATTATGACATTTTTCACAATAGTTAACCTCCAAAGGATATAAATCACATTTATCGTTTAATTTTTTTAATAAATTATTTGCTAATGGTTGATAGCCAAGAGAAACTACTCTTTTTAAGTTTGTGTTTTCACATGATCTACAATTAAATTTGTAGTACTTGAGTAATAAATTTTTTTCTTTTTCATCTACAAAAACATGTTTAATTGTATGAGTTATTCCATAATTGTCATGATCTCTTTCACCTCTCACTAAATTTAAAAATGTTGTATCTTTTGTAAAAACCATTGTGTGGGCTACATTAGGTTTAATCACAGAAAGCTGTCCTTCATTAACAACTTGGGTAATTTTAGGTGAATTAGGATTAATTAGGTCTTGAAAAATTTCAATAATTTGGCCTTTTGTAAATAAACATTTTTGTTCTTGCTGTGGGTGATAATGATTAGCTCGAATAGTTCCTTTTTTCGAATCTATTAAACCAATTAAATTTATTGGTTCAGTTAATTCATGATTACTAATTCTACCTCTTTTATCTTCAAATATGTTTTCTCCGTCTTTAACATACTCCAAATCTTTTTTTAAATTTTGATTAGACCATTTTTTAATCATTTCCTTAATACTTTCATCTAGATTGTATAAAAATTTGAAACCAGTATTAAGAATTTTTTTATTCGATAAAGAAAATCCAAGATTTGGAATCTCATCATTTGTTTCTCTTAAAGTTACTTTAGGATTGCATTTTTTACAAATTTCCGCCACTTCCTTAACTGTTAAAGTATCTTTTGTTAGATTAAAAGTTTCAGAAAACAAATCATCTCTTTCTTCCATAAACTTAAAACATCTTGCTACATCAATTAATGGCACTAAACTTTTAACTTGTTTTCCTCCAGAAAAAAGTTTTAGAATTCCGTTTTGAGATGAAATTTTTGAAAATAAATTAGGCATTATGTCAATTCGAGTCGTATCTAATGAATACCCGTATACAGATCCTAATCTCAAAATTACATAATTTTTACCAGACTCTTTTAATTGTTTTTCATTATTAGCCTTAGAAGTAGAGTATGACAAAACTGGTTCAGGTGTCTCATTTTCCTTTATATCATTTTTAACATTATCTATACCTTCATAGATAACATGTGTAGATGGAAAAATTATTTTACATTTATCACTAACAACGTCTAAAATATTTTGAGTGCCTTTTTCCCCAACTAATTTTATCTTATTATCTCTTTCATTAGTTGACTCTCCTTTAGTTCTTGGTACATCAGTTATACCTGCTAAATGATGAACTACATCTGCATCTTTAAAATATTTCACTATAAGATCTTTATCTAAAATATCTCCATGAACAAATTCCATATTCCAATTACGAATTTGATTTACTCTTTCTGAGATAAATCTATTATCAAAAACAATGACTTTATGATGCCAGCTGGTACCAGAATAAATTTTACAAAGCTCTGTGCCTATATATCCTAAACCACCAGTTATAATTATTTTTTTAACCATCTTTGTATCTATAAGTGTTTATAATGTAAATTTCTACTAGATTATATTTGTTTAAATTTAGAAAATGTAAAGATGTTTTAGTTTTAATCTTTTAGTGAGTACTCAGTTCCTCTTTAGATTTATCTTTATTTGAAATTTGATCAACTTCAACCCACTCAACTCTTTTCAAAGGTTTTGTTAAAGCAACTTTTAGTACTTCATCTACGTTTTTAACTGGTACAATTTCCATAGTATCCAAAATAGTTTTTGGTACTTCAATTAAATCTTTTTTATTTTCCATAGGTATTAGTACTTTTTTTATACCTGCCCTATGGGCTGCTAATAATTTTTCTTTCAATCCGCCTATAGGAAGAACAATTCCTCTTAAAGTTATTTCTCCTGTCATAGCTACATTTTTATCAACTGGAATTTCTGTAATAGCAGAAATTATTGATGTAACCATTCCTACCCCAGCAGATGGCCCATCTTTAGGTGTCGCTCCTTCTGGAACGTGTATATGAAAGTCTTTTTTATCAAATAACGGAGGTATAATTCCAAATTCCAAACTTTTAGATCTAATATAAGATTTTGCAGCTTTTACTGACTCTTGCATTACGTCTCCAAGTTTTCCGGTAATTTGCATCTTACCTTTACCAGGCATTACCGCAGACTCAATTTTTAATATTTCTCCTCCCACTTCAGTCCAGGCTAGTCCAGTTACAACACCAATTCTGTTTTCTTCTTCAATTTCTCCATAGTTAAATTTTTGAACTCCTAGTAAATCTTTAATATCATTTTCTTTAACTGGATTATTTACTTTTTCGTTGTTATCAATTTTTTTTACAAGTTTTCTTGCAATTTTCGAGATTTCTCTTTCTAAATTTCTTACACCCGACTCTCTTGTATAATCTCTTATAATTTTTCTATTTACGTTTTCATCTATATTCCACTCATCTTTTTTTAAACCGTTATTTTGACTTTGTTTTGGAATTAAATATTTTTGAGATATATTTACTTTTTCGTCTTCTGTGTATCCAGAAAGTCTTATCACTTCCATTCTGTCTAATAACGGCGGTAATATGTTTAATGTATTTGCAGTAGTTACAAACATTACATCTGACAAGTCATAGTCTACTTCAAGATAATGGTCATTAAATTCTTTATTTTGTTCTGGATCTAGAGCTTCTAGTAATGCAGAAGAAGGATCGCCTCTATAGTCATTACCAACTTTATCTATTTCATCTAATAAAAAAAGAGGATTTTTTGTACCAGCTTTTTTCATCATTTGTATTATTTTTCCAGGTAGAGATCCAATATATGTTCTTCTATGCCCTCTTATTTCTGCCTCATCTCTAGTTCCACCTAAAGAAATTCTTACGAATTTTCTATTAGTAGCTTTTGCTATAGATTTGCCTAATGATGTTTTGCCAACACCTGGTGGGCCCACCAAACACAAAATAGGTCCTTTCATTTTTTGGATTCTTTTTTGTACTGCTAAAAATTCAATAATTCTCTCTTTAACTTTTTCTAATCCATAATGATCTTCATCTAAAATACTTTGTGCATTTTTTAAATCTGTATTAATTTTAGACTTATTTGACCAAGGTAATTCTGTCATCCAATCTAAATAATTTCTTACCACGGTCGCCTCAGCTGACATTGGACTCATTGACTTTAGCTTTTTAAGTTCAGATAAGCATTTCTCCTTAGCTAGTTTTGGCATTTTGGCATTGGAAATCGCTTTAGAAATATTTGATAATTCATCTTTCCCCTCATCTATTTCACCAAGTTCTTTTTGAATAGCCTTTAGTTGCTCATTTAAATAATACTCACGCTGAGTTTTTTCCATTTGGTTTTTTACTCTACCTCTAATCTTTTTTTCTACTGTTAATAAACTAGATTCTTTTTCTATTATTGAATAAATCTTCTCTAATCTTTTCTTTAAATCAATTATTTCTAACAACTCTTGTTTTTGAAAAATTTGTATATTTAAATTTGATGAAATATTATTTGCTATTTGTGAAGCATTTTTAAGATCTCTTAAACTATTACTTCCATCACTTAAATCTTTTTTATTAAGAACGATAAGTTTCTCATATTTTTTAATTAAACCTTGAGCAAAAGCATCTAAATCTTTTGATGTATTTTGATCATCTATGATTTCTACTTCACATTTTAAAAACTTTTCATTCTCATTATTGTACTTAAGTATTTTCACTCTTTTTTCACCCTCTACTAAAACTTTTACAGTTCCATCAGGTAACTTTAAAAGCTGTAAAACTTTACTTAAACATCCGTAGCCATAAAGTTCTTTTTCATCTGGGTCATCAATTTCTGAATTTTTTTGAGTAACCAAAACTATTGATTTGTCGGATTTGACTACTTCTTGTAACGCTTTAATTGATTTGTCTCTTCCTACAAATAAAGGAACTACCATTGAAGGAAAAATGACAATATCTCTTAGAGGTAAAAGAGGTTTTATATACGTAGCATTCATTTCTAATTTATATGGCAATTAATATGTTAATTTCAAGAAACAAATTTATTTTAAGCCACTGATGTTGATGGTTTTTTGCCATATGTGACGATTGGTTCTGAAAGACCTTTAGCAGATGATTTATCAACTGTTATTTTTGCAACACCTTCCATATCTGGCAATTCAAACATTGTTTTTAAAAGAATATTTTCTAATATTGATCTCAAACCTCTCGCTCCTGTTTTTTTGGAGATAGCTTTTTCTGCTATTTCTGAGATAGCTTCATCTTTAAACTCTAGATTAACATTTTCAAATTCGAATAATCTTTGATACTGCTTTATCAAAGAATTTTTTGGTTCATTTAAAATTTTAATTAAAGACTTTTTATCTAGATCATCAAGGGTTGCTATAATAGGCATCCTTCCTATAAATTCTGGAATTAATCCATATTTGATAAGATCTTCTGGTTCTAATTTTTTCATAATATCTGACAAAGTTTGCTCTTTATAATCTTTAACTTTAGCTCCAAAACCAATTGAACTTCCTTTGCCTCTACTATTTATCAATTTATCTAATCCAGCAAACGCACCGCCACAAATAAATAATATATTAGTTGTATCTACCTGCAAAAATTCTTGTTGTGGATGTTTTCTTCCTCCTTGAGGTGGAACACTGGCTATAGTTCCTTCCATAATTTTGAGTAAAGCTTGTTGAACTCCTTCACCAGAAACATCTCTCGTTATTGATGGGTTTTCTGATTTTCTGCTAATCTTATCAACTTCATCTATGTAAACAATTCCCCTTTGAGCTTTTTCAACATTATAATCTGCAGCTTGTAAAAGTTTTAAGATTATATTTTCTACGTCTTCACCAACATAACCTGCCTCAGTTAAAGTTGTAGCATCAGCCATTGTAAAAGGAACGTCTAAAATCCTAGCAAGTGTTTGTGCTAACAAAGTTTTACCACATCCAGTTGGACCTACTAGAAGTATATTTGATTTAGATAATTCTATATCTTTATTATTTTTTGTTTCGTGATTTAATCTTTTATAATGGTTATGAACTGCTACAGACAAAATTTCTTTTGCAAACTTTTGGCCTATAACATAGTCATCTAGAACATTGCAAATTTCTTTTGGTGTTGGAACTCCATCTTGATGTTTTACCAAAGAACTTTTATTTTCTTCTTTGATAATATCCATACAAAGTTCAACACACTCATCACAAATAAAAACTGTCGGACCTGCAATAAGTTTTCTTACTTCATGCTGACTTTTTCCACAAAAGGAACAGTAAAGAATATTTTTATTATTTTTTTCAGTCATAACGAATCAATAAATATATAATAAATGTCTCAAATATCCTTATCAAGCTGAAGTTGTAGATAAAACTATATATTGTGGTTTATTTTCTTTTTTCCACAACTGAGTCAATTAAACCAAATTTTTTAGCATCATCAGCTGTCATAAAATTATCTCTCTCTAGAGCTTTGGCAATTTCCTCTACTGACTTACCAGTGTGTTTAGAGTAAATTTTGTTTAATCTTTCTTTTAAAGAAAGAATCTCTTTTGCATGTATCTGTATATCTGTGGCCTGACCTTGAAATCCAGCTGATGGTTGATGCACCATAATTCTTGAATTAGGAAGTGAATATCTTTTACCTTTTTCTCCAGCAGCTAACAAAAAAGATCCCATTGAAGATGCTTGGCCTATACACAAAGTTGATACCGGTGAATTTATATACTGCATAGTATCATAAATACCAAGTCCTGCAGTAACTAAACCACCAGGGCTATTTATATAAAAATTTATTTCTTTTTTCGGATTTTCTGATTCTAAAAACAAAAGTTGAGCAGTAACTAATGAAGCTACTGAGTCATTAACTGGGCCTACAAGAAAAACTATTCTTTCTTTTAAAAGCCTTGAATATATATCATAGGCTCTTTCTCCTTTGCTTGTTTGTTCCACAACCATAGGAATTAGATTATTCATCTGCTCTTCGAAATCACGACTCATAGAACGACTTATACAACTATTGGTTACTTTTTACTAATTTTTTTTGATTTTGGTTTATTATTATCTGTAGATTTAGTTTTTTCTTTACTTCTCTGATCAAGATTTGGTTTATTAAATTGTGATATAATTTTCTCAGCTTCCTTTGTATCTATATTTTTGATTTCTAGTTTTATTTTTGATTTGATCAAAGAAATAATTTTTTCTTCATATATTGAGCCTTTAAGACTTTGAGAGGCACCAGGATTTTTTTGATAATATTCAAGGACCATTTTTTCTTGTCCTGGCATACCTTTTATTTGCTTTTGTATTTCGGCTTTTACCTCATCATCTGAAACTTTTAAATTATTTTTTTCTCCATATTCATTAAGCAAAAGACCTAATTTAATTCTGGACTTTGCAACTTTTTCATTATTGACTTTATGTTTTTCTCTTTCTTCTTCTTTTAAATTTTTTGTCATTGATAAAATTTCTTGATCTATTAAGTTTTGAGGAAGTTTTAAATCGTGGTTTTTTTCTATTTGATCTAATATTCTTTTCTTAGTAATTGCATTTAAGGCTTGAGAATATTGGCTAGAAATCTGATTTTCAATTAATTTTTTTAAATCATTTAAATCTTTAGCTCCCATAATTTTAGCAAAATTATCGTCTATCTTATTTTCTTTAATTTCTTTCACATTTAAAATCTTACATTCAAAAATTGATTTTTTATTTGCTAATTCTTTTTTTGGATGGTTGGCAGGTAACGTTGCATTCAAATTTTTAAGATCATTTTTCTTAACCCCAACTAATTGTTCATCAAATCCTTTTAAAAATAAATCTTTTCCAAGCTCTAACTGAACACCCTTGCCTTCACTGCCTTCAAATTTATTTCCATCTACTTTAGCTGAATAATCAAAAACTACTTGATCTCCAATTTTTGCTTTTTCACCTTCTTTTTTATCTTTAAATTGTTTGTTATGATTAGAAATTTCAATCAACTTATCTGTGATTATTTTTTCTTCAATCTTAACCTTATATTCAATAGCTTTGTAATTATCAAAATTTTTAAGTTTGATATCTGGTAATGAGTCAATTTGTAATTCGTAGTTCAAATCTTTTCCTTCGCCAAATGCTTTTAAATCTATCTTGGGCTGCCCAGCTACTTTTATCTTTTTTTCTTCTATGGCTTTAGTAGAGGTGTCTCTTAAAATTTTGTCTATTACTTCTCCATAAATTGATTTTCCAAATTGACCTTTAATAACTGAAGGAGGTACTTTGCCTGGTCTAAAACCTTTTAATGAAACTTCTTTTTGCAACTCATTAAGTCTTTCATCCATTTTTTTTTGAATAACTTTTTTATCTACAAAAACGGATAAAACTGTTCTAAGACCTTTTTTTGACTGTATTTCTACTTTCATTTTTTGTTTCTGGTGGGCAAGAAGAGACTCGAACTCTTAAGCCTTTCGGCACTGGTTTCTAAGACCAGCGCGTATACCAATTCCGCCACTTGCCCGAATTAGTAATCGATGTTTTATATATCAAATTAGTTTTTTGTTAAATGATAAAGTCGATAGTAAATCAATATATAAATTAAAATTAAAGCTAAAAACCAGTACTTACACACTAAGCTGTTATCTGCAAAAAAAATAATAGGCAAAATTAAAGCTGAAAAAACAAAATTAATAACTATAGAATTTATATAGTTGCTTTTTTCAGATTCAAAGATTGTATTAATCTTTCTATAACTAATCATATGTAAATGCATATTGTCTGGAAGCACCGGGGATTTTTTTTGATAAATCTTTCTAAAAAAAGAAAAAAATACCTCAAAAAATAAATAGAACAAAAGTATACAAAAAAAGAAAGATGAAATAGATGGGTTAAGATTATTTGTAAAGATTGTATTTAATGCAGTTAAAGACCCGAATAAATAAGAACCACTATCTCCTAGAAAAACTTTTGCTTTTGGAAAATTAAATAGCAGAAAAGAAATTAAAACAATAATTTGCCCTGTGAGAAAAAAAGAAAATTCTAGATGATTGTTGTTAAGATTTAATAACAACAGAACAGAGTTTACTATAATTAGGTTTATAGTCAAAAGACCGTTAAATCCATCAATTAAATTAGCACCATTTGTAATAAACAAAAAACATAAAATTATAAAAATATTTAGAAATATTTTGTTTTTGAGCCAGAAATTTAAAAAAATTAAATCTATATTATTTATTTGGATTGATAATAAATTAATGAATACAATCAAAAAAAATACCATTAAGAATAATCTTAAATTGGGATTAATCTTAATCCTAATATCGTCCAAAAAACCTACTAAAAATAGACTTGAACATATAAAAATATATTCGTACAAAATTTTTGAATAAAGAAGATAATATATGCTTAGAAATACTAATAAAGAGATGAGGCCAGCTATACCACCACTTCGTGTTACTGCTTTTGAATGAAAAGCTTGGGGTTTTGAAAAATCACTATCTAACAGAATTCCGTTTTTTATATTATAGGAGTATTTACTAACAATTAAAAAAATAAAAAATGTAATCAATGCAAAAATTGATAAAAAACCTAGTTCAATTGACTCAGTTTGCATACTATCCTTTTATTCCTTTATTGTTTTTTTTTACAATATAAATACCTAATATTATTATAATCAATGAAATTAAAACTCTCCAAGTTATTATTTCATCCATTAAAAAATATCCAAATAAAACTCCAAAAATAGGAATTAAATAAGCTACTTGAGTTTGAAAAACTAAACCATTCACAGTTAATATTCTGAATCTAATTAACCAAGCTAAGCCCGTAGCCACTATCCCAAGATATAAAAGTGATAAAGTTGACTGCATAGAAGGAGTTGATTCCCAAGGAGACTCGAAAATCATGCTCAAGGGAAATAAAAAAATTACAGACCAGAGAGTTGTGGATGTAGTAACATTTTCATTTCCTTTTGTTCTTAACTTCAACGTTAGGATTCCTCCAATTGAATAAAAGGTTGAACCTAGAATAGTAATTAATACATAAATATAATTACTTTCATTAATAATTATCTTGTCAAAAAAAAGAAATAATATTCCTAAAAAACCAATTAATATTCCAATAGATTTTAAAAAAGTTATTTTTTCATTTTTAGTAAAGAAATGGGCAAGTATTGATCCGCTCATCGGTGTGGTACTCATTAACATTGCAGCAAGATAACTATTAATTTTTGCTGTCCCTATAGCAATCAAGGTAAATGGAATTGCAATGTTGCAAAGACCAATTAGAGCATAAGGTTTCCAATTTTTTGAAAAAGCTTCAATCTTAATATTATGATATTTGCACAGTAAAAATAGAGGTATGCTTGCAAAAATAACTCTTATTAAAGCTAAGGTAAAAGGATCGTATGAATAAGTGGCAATTTTAATATTAAAAAAAGATGAACCCCAAATAAGACCGAGTAACATTAAAAGAAATAAATCTATTGGTTTAGCTTCTCTCATTATTATTTTGAAGGGATTATGTAATATATTGTGTTATGTATTAAATGCATATCTGATATATGTTAATATCTATACCTTGAAATTAAATGATTATATAATAGTTATGTTCAATACAGTTTTAATATATTAATGCAATTAATAATAACAAGGTTACTAAATAATGAGCTCTAACAGCATTCTTAAATTAATTAAAGACAAACAAGTAGAATTTGTCGATCTAAGGTTTACTGATCCAAAAGGGAAACTACAACACTTGACTATGGACTCTACAGTTGTCGACCAAGATATGCTTGATAAAGGAGTATTTTTTGATGGATCTTCTATTGCTGGCTGGAAAGCTATTAATGAGTCAGATATGATTTTAAAACCAGATTTAGATAGACCGATTATTGATCCTTTTAATTCTCATACTACATTAAATATATTTTGCGATATTTTAGATGCAGTGAAAAAAAACCCATATGAAAGAGATCCTAGAGGTACCGCAAAAAAAGCTGAAGCTTATTTAAAAAAGTCTGGCATAGGGGATAAAGCTTACTTCGGACCAGAGCCTGAATTTTTTGTATTTGATGATGTTAGATTTAAAAATGATATGAATGAAACTAGCTTCTCAATCGATAGTTCAGAGGGTCCTTACAATACTGGAAAAAAATATGAAAATGGAAATATGGGACACAGACCAGGAGTCAAAGGAGGTTATTTTCCTGTTCCGCCAGTTGATAGTGCCCAAGATATGCGAGGAGAATATTTAAAAGCTTTAAAAGATATGGGTGTTAAAGTTGAAAAACACCACCACGAAGTAGCACCTAGTCAACACGAATTAGGAATGTATTTTGGAACCTTAACAAGCATGGCTGATAATGTTCAGCTATATAAATATGCTGTTCAGATGGTTACCCATTCTTTTGGAAAAACAGCAACATTTATGCCTAAACCTGTTAAAGGTGACAACGGATCTGGTATGCATTGTCATCAATCAGTTTGGAAAGGAAATACCCCAGTGTTTATGGGTAAAGAATATGCAGGTTTATCGAAAACTNCACTTTATTATATTGGAGGAATTTTAAAACATGCAAAGGCAATTAATGCTTTTGCTAATGCCACTACAAATAGTTACAAAAGATTAATCCCTGGGTTTGAAGCTCCAGTTATTCTAGCTTATTCTGCTAGAAATAGATCAGCTTCTTGTAGAATACCAGTTATAATGAATCCAAAAGCTGCAAGGATGGAGATAAGATTCCCTGATGCGGCTGGTAACCCTTATTTAACTTTTGCGTCAATGTTAATGGCAGGAATTGATGGAATTAAAAATAAAATTGATCCAGGTAAATCTTTTGATGAAGACTTATATTCATTATCAGAGGATGAAGTAAAAAAATTGCCTACAGTATGTGGTTCTCTAAGAGAGGCGATGCAAAATCTTGATAAAGATAGAAAATTCTTAACTCAAGGTGGGGTTTTTACCGATGACCAAATTGATGCGTATATAGATTTAAAATTTCAAGAAATTTATAAGTTTGAACATACACCACATCCAATTGAATTTGAGATGTATTATAGCAGTTAACTATCTCTAAATTTTAAAAGACTCCCCGCAACCACATCTTTCAGTTTCATTGGGATTCTTAAAAACAAATTGAGACGAAAATTTCTCTTTTTTGTAATCCATTTCAGTACCTAAAAGATACATTATTGCTTTCGGATCTATTAAAACTTTAACTCCTTTGTCTTCAATAACTTCTTCATTTGGCTTAACTTCCTTAGCATACTCCATAACGTAGGACATGCCGGCACAACCTCCAGATTTTACGCCTACCCTTACTCCTATAGTTGAGTTTTGAGCTTGAGACATAATCTCTTTAATTCTATTTACTGCTTCATCACTAAGTTTAATTACTTTTTCACTCATAAATTTAATTCCAGTTTTGCGGCTTCTGACATTTTATCTTTGGTCCACGGAGGATCCCAAACTAAATTAAGATCAACATCTGAAACACCATCGATCGATAATATATTATTTTTAACCATCTTTGGCAAACTATCTGCTACTGGGCAATTAGGTGTTGTTAATGTCATGTCTATATTTACTTTTTTCTTATCAATTATTTCTATTTTATATATCAAACCTAATTCATATATATTTACTGGTATCTCAGGATCATAAATTTTCTTTATTTCTTTAATTACTTTTTCTTTGAGTTCGCTCATATTAAATATTTTTTTTCTCAATTGCAGACAATAATGTGTGCCACGCCATTGTAGCACATTTTATTCTCATAGGAAATTCCTGTACTCCAGATAATGAATTAATTGTAGTAACTTGATCTTCTGATAGGCTATTTAAAGTTATTTTACTTTTAGTTTTAAGCATATTTAAAAAATCATCAGTAACTTTTTTTGTAAAAGACAAATTTTTTCCCTTTAGAGTGTCAGTTAAAATTGAAGCTGATGCCAAAGAAATTGCACATCCCTCACCTTCAAAACTCAAGCCTTTGATATTTTTATCTTTATCTAAATTTAAATAAATATGAACTTTATCGCCACATAAAGGGTTGTGAGCTTTAGCATCATGATTATAATTTTCACACCTGCCTTTATTACGAGGATTTTTTGCATGATCTAAAATTATTTCTTGATATAATTCTTTAAGATCCATTTATATATTAAAAACCTTTTTACATTTATCGATTGCGTTACACAGTATGTCTATATCTTCTTTAGAATTGTAAACTCCAATTGATGCTCTTGCTGTGGCAGGTATACCAAGCTTATCATGTAATATTTGACAGCAATGATGTCCCGCTCTGATAGCAACTCCATCCTCATCTAATATCGTTGCAATATCATGGGGGTGTATCCCTTTAATTGTAAAACTCATTACAGAAACTCTTTCTTTTGGGTCACCTATTATCTTTACTGAGTTATTTTTTTTTAATTTTTCTATACCATATTCTAAAATTTGATCTTCATGATTTTGAATATTTTTAATTCCTAAATCTTCAATAAATTTAATCGCTTCAGAAAAAGCTACTACTTCTGGAGTTTGCATTGTCCCTGCCTCAAATTTAGTAGGAAAACTAGCAAAAGTTACTTTATCCTTTTGCACTTCACTTATCATCCCTCCACCACCTTGATAAGGCGGTAATTCTTCAAGCCATTTTTTTTTTGCATAAAGAATTCCTAGTCCATTTGGACCGTACATTTTATGACAAGATATAGCATAAAAATCACAGTCTAGTTTTTGAACATCTAATGATAAGTGTGGAGCTCCTTGAGTTCCATCTATTAAAACAGGAATTTTTTTTTCTTTTGCCAATTCAACAATCTTTTCTACTGGCATTATAGTTCCAGTTACATTTGATATGTGAGTTATAGCTATAATCTTTGTTTTGGAATTTATAAGTTTTCTTATTTCATCGATTTCAACTTCTCCTCTATCATTGACAGGAGCAAATTTAATTATTGCACCTTTTTTTTTTCTTAAAAAGTGCCAAGGAACATAATTTGAATGATGCTCTAATTCAGTCGTTAAAATCTCATCACCTTCTTCTATAAATTTTTCTCCGAAGGATGATGCAACTAAATTTATCGATTCAGTAGCACCTTTAGTAAATATAATTTCTTCTCTGTGCTTAGCATTTAAATAATTTTTAACTTTATCTCTAGAATCTTCAAATCTGTTAGTAGCTTTTACAGCTAGTGAGTGAACACTTCTTCCCACGTTAGAAAATTCAGTTTCATAGAAATTAGATAATCTATTTATAACCACTTGTGGTTTTTGAGACGAATTTGCACTATCCAAATAAACTAAAGGCTTACCATTTATTTTTTGTTTAAATATTGGAAATTCAGATTTAATGTTTTTTATATTCATTTAATAATTGCTCTTCTAATTTAGTTTTAATGAAATTTCTTATAGAATCACTTTTAATAGAATCTATTACTTCATTTAAGAATCCATTCACTAACAATTTAGTAGACTCTATTTTAGTCAAACCTCTAGTCATCAAGTAGTATATAGAGTCTTTATCTAAACTACCAGATGTTGATCCATGAGAGCATTTTACATCATCGGCATAAATTTCTAACTCGGGTTTTGAGTCAAATTCAGATCTCTCACCTAACAAGATAGCTTTACTTAATTGATAGGCATCAGTTTTTTGAGCCTCATCCTTCACAAATATTTTTCCTTGGTAAACTCCTTTGCTGTCTTCATTTAAAACGTTTTTTACCTTTTGATAACTTTTGCAATTTGGATAAAAGTGATTTATTCGAGTTTTTATTTCTTGATGTTCTTGTTGACTTAAAAAGGATGCAGATTGTAAATTACACTCACAATTTTCGCCTTCTAGATTAAATTCAAGATCTAATTTATTAAATTTTAGACCTGTAGGAAAAATAAAAGAGGAAAAATTTGCTCCAGCAGATAATCTATTTTTTGAATATTTGTGAAAATATCCCGAACTTTTATCTTTTTGTAGGTATATGTTTTTTAGTCTTGCTGAGCTCCCTAAAATAACATCTTCATATACATTGTTAAAAAAATTCTTTTTAGAAACATTAATCAAATAATCTAACAAGTGAATTTCAGAATTTTTTCCAATTACAATCTTATTTTTACTATTTAAAATATTTTCATTTAAGTCTTCGGTAAACAAGTAATAAATGACCAAAATTTTTTTAAACTTATAATTTTCTTTCACCTCTAGAAAATAACCTTTATCTGATAGTGCGTGATTTAAATTAACTAGAGGATTGTTCTCTTTTTTGCCAGAATAGTTATCATTAATAAAAGATTTTAACTTAACTTTACTTTTTTCTTCGTATTTAAAATTACTCAAAGTCAATTCTCCATTAGTTATAACAATATAGTTATGCTCAAAATCATTTATAAAATCTATTTTTGGCTTTTCCGATTTTAAGGATTTTATATCCAGTTTATTAAAATTTTTTGAAACTATCTCTTTTAGATCTGAGAATTTCCAGTCTTCATTTTTTTTATTAGGAAATCCAGTATCGTTAAAATATTTTAAATTTTTTAACCTAAAATCTTTTTCTTCTTTTGTAAAATTTCCAATTTTATCAATTTCATTAGAATGGATTTTAAAATTAAGCATCTTAGTTAATTCCCTTGTACCCAGTTTTTTCTAATTCAATCGCTAGTTCCTTTGTTCCAGACTTAACTATTTTACCATCTGCTAGCACGTGAACATAATCTGGTTTTATAAAATTTAATAATCTTTGATAATGAGTAATAACCAGAAAGGACTTTTGTTTATTTCTTGAAGAATTTACTCCATCTGCAACTATCCTTAAAGCATCTATATCCAAACCTGAGTCAGTTTCATCAAGAATAATTAAGCTTGGGTCTAGAATTTTCATTTGTAAAATTTCATTTTTTTTCTTTTCTCCTCCTGAAAAACCTACATTAAGCTGTCTTAACAACATTTTTTCGTCCATTCCCAATTCGTTAGATTTTTCTTTTATAATTTTTAAAAATGATAAAGCATCTAATTCTTTTTTACCTTGTGCTTTTCGTATTTTGTTTAAAGATGTTCTAAGAAAATTACTTGTGTTAACCCCAGGAATTTCTGTGGGATATTGAAAAGCTAAAAAAATTCCTTTTTGAGCTCTTTCATCAATAGATATTTCTTTTAGACTTTTCCCCTGATACTTTAACTCACCTGAAATTTTGTAACCTTCTTTACCTGAAAGTACATTTGCTAATGTGCTTTTACCTGATCCATTAGGACCCATAATGGCATGTAATTCTCCAGGTTTAATGGAAATATTTAAACCTTTAAGTATTTCTTTGTTATTTATAGAAGCATTTAAATTTTTTATTTCTAACATTATCCTACACTTCCTTCTAAGCTTATGCCTACAAGTTTTTGAGCCTCTACTGCAAATTCCATAGGCAATTGTTGTAAAACTTCTTTGCAAAAACCATTAACAATAAGGCTAACTGCTTCTTCTTGATTTAATCCTCTTTGATTACAATAAAACAATTGTTCTTCATTTATTTTAGATGTTGTCGCCTCATGTTCAATTGTCGAGGAAGAGTTTTTATTTTTAATATATGGAATAGTATGAGCACCACATTTATTACCCATTAATAAAGAGTCACATTGAGTGTAATTCCTAGAATTNACTGCTTTCCGTCCAATATCTACTAAACCTCTATAAGTGTTGTCTGCTTTACCCGCTGATATTCCTTTAGAAATTATTTTACTTTTAGTATTTTTTCCAAGATGAATCATTTTTGTTCCAGTGTCTGCTTTCTGATGATTATTTGTAATTGCTATTGAGTAGAATTCTCCAACCGAATTATCTCCTTGTAAAATACAGCTTGGATACTTCCAGGTTATGGCTGAACCAGTTTCAACTTGAGTCCAGGAAATTTTAGAATTTTTTCCTCTACATGCTCCTCTTTTAGTAACAAAATTATAAATTCCTCCTACTCCATTTTTATCACCAGGATACCAATTTTGAACAGTAGAATATTTAATTTCAGCATCGTCTAAAGCTATAAGCTCTACATTAGCAGCGTGTAATTGATTTTCATCTCTCATNGGNGCNGTGCAACCCTCCAGGTAACTTACGTAACTTCCTTTATCAGCAATAATTAAAGTTCTTTCAAATTGACCTGTCTCGGAAGCATTGATTCTAAAATATGTAGATAGCTCCATAGGACATTTGGTATTTGGAGGTATGTATACAAAAGAACCATCAGTAAAAACCGCAGAATTAAGTGTTGCGAAATAATGATCGGTAATAGGTATTACTGATCCTAAGTATTTTTTTACTAAATCAGGATGTTTTTGAATAGCTTCTGAAATTGGACAAAATATAATTCCTTTTTTTGTTAATTCATCTTTAAAAGTAGTAGCTACAGATACAGAATCAAAAACTGCATCAACAGCAACTCCACTTAATTTTTTTTGTTCATTTAAAGGTATACCAAGTTTATTGTAGGTTTCTATCAACTTAGGATCTACCTCGTCTAAACTTTTAGGTTTGTCTTTCATACTTTTGGGAGCAGAATAATAGTATAGATCTTGATAATCTATTTTTGGAAACTTTGGTTTTTGCCAATTGGGTTCTTTTAAAACTTTTAATCTATTATAAGCTTTAAGCCTCCAATTTAACATCCATTCAGGTTCTTTCTTAATTTTAGAGATAAATCTTATTGTTTTTTCAGAAAGACCTTTTGGAGCCTTAATGGTCTCTATATCTGTAGTGAAGCCGTACTTATATTCCTGATTTTCTTTTAGAATTTGATTTTTCATAAATAATTAAAAATTAATCTTTTGTTTTACTAAATCCTCTAATCTAACTCTTTCAAAGAATTTATTTATATGTTGATCAAGTTGATCCCATAAATTATGGGTTATGCATTTAGTTAATTTGTTTGTACAACCTTTCTTTGATTGTTTTTTACAATTAAGCATTCTAACTTCTTCATCTACAGCAAAAATTATATTAGATAATTTTATTTCTGAGGCAGGTTTTTCTAAAATATACCCTCCAGTAGCCCCCCTAATGCTTTTTACGAGTTTTTTATTTTTTAATTTGATAAAAATTTGCTCCAAATAGGCTAAAGAAATATTTTGTCTAAAAGAAATTTCAGTAAGGCTAATCGGTCCTTCATCAATATTTGATGCTAAATCTGCCATTGCCATTACGGCGTATCTTCCTTTAGTTGTCAGCTTCATAAATTAACCCTGTAATATAATAATTATAGATCAATTCCTACCTAAATAGTCGGAATTAAAAAAATATATTTGACGCATTAAAACGTGTTATAAACTTAATCTTTTTTTGAAAACAATAATCATTATTAAATGAAACCTAAAAGTTTAGAAATTTTTATACCTGGTCCGGCTGGAAGACTTGAAGCAAAATATTATAAAAATCCAAAATTTGGTTCACCGGTTGCAATAGTTTTACATCCTCACCCTCAATATGGTGGAACAATGAATAACCGAATAGTTCAATTGATGTATAATATTTTTGTAGAAAATAATTTTTCTGTTATTAAGGTAAATTTTAGGGGAGTTGGAAAAAGTGATGGAGTTTTTGATAATGGCCAAGGTGAACTATCTGACGCTGCTGCAGCATTAGACTGGATAGAAAGACAAAATTTAGATTACAGTCAATGTTGGGTTTCTGGATTTTCATTTGGATCATTAATTTGTATGCAGCTTATAATGCGTAGACCTGAAGTAAATAATTTTATATCAGTTTCTCCACAACCAAACGTTTATGATTTTTCTTTTTTAGCCCCATGCCCAACTTCTGGACAAGTTATATATAGTGAAAATGATGAATTAGTGACCAAAGATAGTATAATTGATCTTGATAATAGAATTAAGAATCAAAAAGGAGTTGAGGTGATTTTTTCTAAAATAAAGAATTCAAATCATTTTTTTAAGAATAAAGAAAAAGAATTATCTCAAGAAATTGAGAAATATATCAAAGAAAAAACAGCTCTTATTTAAATTTTACAATTTCTCCACCTGTAGATGATCTTTTGCAACCAGTTGTTTCNGGAAAAGAAATAGGAAGTTGTAAGAAAGATCTAATTGCAAGATAACCAAAAGCTTGCGACTCTATAAAGTCACCATTTATTCCGTAATCATCAATTGATTGAATAATTAAATTTTGAGAAATATCTTTTTTTATTTTTTCCATCAAAATTTTATTTTTTCTTCCCCCTCCACATACAATCAATTTTAAAGATTTATTATCAAATTTTGATAGTATAGAATTTAGAGAAGAACTTATAATTTTTGAAGTCAAATCAGTTAAAGTAGCTGCTCCATCTTCGAGTGAAAGCCCTCTAGCAAAAGAAACATCAAAGTCATTTACATCATAAGATAAATATTTTTTATTAACTCTGTTTGAAAATAATTCCTCCCCTTGCTCTAAAATTATATCATTTTTTTTTCCTTTGCTTGCTAAAAAGCCATCCTGATCAAATTTTTGTTTTGAATTCTTTCTTACCCAAGTATCTATTAAACAGTTTCCTGGTCCAATATCTTTGCTACTCAATCCATAAGAATTAATAGGTTTTGTTATAATTGTAGCATTTGATATTCCTCCAATATTAAGAATGCATACTGGTAAATCTAGTTTTAAAAAAGTTGCTACCAATTGATGAAAAATTGGAGTAAGCGGAGCACCCTCTCCACCATTTTTAATATCGTTCTGTCTAAAATTATAAACAATATTTTTTTTTGATAGTTGAGAAAGTAATTGTCCATCACCTAGCTGTTTAGAAATTTTTTCCTCTGGACTATGAAATATAGTTTGGCCATGAAAGCCGACTATATCTATTTGTTTTATAGTACTTAATTCCTCAATAACTTTTGCGTGAAATATTGTAATTTTTCTCTCTAAATAAATTAATTCTTTTTTATATGTTTCTAAATCTTTATACCGATGAATTTTTTCCTTAATATTATGAATTTTTTCATAAATTTCGTTATCAAACTCGAAATATTTATCTTTAATAACTTGATATTCTTTAACTCCATCAGATTGAATAATTGATGCATCTACACCATCTCCAGATGTACCGCTCATTAACCCTAAAGATGTGAATTCTTTACTCATATTTTTATTTATTTATAATAATTTTTGTATAATAGTGGATAACACAAATTGTTCTATGAAAAATGCTTTTTTGTTAGAAATGAAATCACGAGGCTATTTAAATCAATGTACAGATTTAGATAAATTAACTGATATTTGTAACAATCAGTCAATAGCTGCCTATATCGGTTTCGATTGTACAGCTGGCAGCCTTCATGTTGGAAGCTTATTGCAAATAATGATTTTAAGATTAATGCAAAAACATGGACACCAACCTATTGTGCTATTAGGGGGAGGTACAACATTAATAGGAGATCCGTCAGGGAAAGATTCAACTAGAAAAATATTAAATAAGTTAGAAATAAAAAAGAACATTAAAAATATTAAAAAAGTTTTTTCCAAAATTTTAGACTCATCTAATAAAAAAACAAAACCAATCTTTGTTGATAATTATGATTGGTTAAAAAAATTAAATTATATAGATTTTTTAAGAGATATAGGGAGTCATTTCACCATTAATAAAATGCTTACGTTCGATAGCGTAAAATTAAGATTAGAAAGAGAGCAGTCTTTAAGTTATATGGAATTCAATTATATGATTTTACAGTCCTACGATTTTTACCAATTATATAAAAATAAAAAGTGTATCTTACAAATAGGTGGGTCAGATCAATGGGGGAACATTGTAAGTGGAGTTGAATTAATTAGAAGAATATTAAANAAAGAAGCTTATGGTCTGACTACTCCTTTAATTACTTTGTCGTCAGGGGCTAAAATGGGGAAAACTGAAAAAGGAGCAGTTTGGCTCAATGAAGATTTATTTTCAGCATATGATTATTGGCAATTTTGGAGAAACACTGATGATAGAGATGTAAAAAATTTTTTAAATTTCTTCACAGATATAAAAGGTGAAAAGATAAATCAAGTAATTAAAGATGAAAAAAATATAAATAAATTAAAAATACTTCTTGCTAATGAAGCAACAAAAATTCTTCATGGAAATGTAGCATCAAAAAAAGCAGAGAGAACTGCTGAAGAAACTTTTAAATCCAAGGGCGTAAGTGCTAATCTTCCTGAAATAAAAATTAAAAATAATGATCTTAAACAGGGTATCAAAATACTAAATTTATTAACTTTAAATAATATTATGTCTTCAAAAAGTGAGGTGAGAAGAGCAGTTAAAAGTAATGCTCTAAAAATAAATGATGAAATTTTAACAAATGAGAATAAATTAATTCAACTCGATGATTTTAAAAATAAAAAATTTTTAAAAATTTCATTTGGTAAAAAGAAACACTATATTGTAAAAATTATTTAGATTGCTTAGATTTTTCTAAAGCTTTTGTAATAAAACGAGGTGTCAGCGTTTTTAATGGATTTATAGTAGTTTTAATTTTACCTGGTTTGCCCTTCATTTTAAAACTCACGCCAAACAAACCCTCGCCAATTTCTTTTGGAATAATTATTTTTCCAATTACAGGTATTTTTGATAGAAGTTTATTTAAATTTTTAGCTGGCACTAAAGTGCCCCTTAAACTAACTAACCCATTATCTTCTTTATAACCTTCCATAAGCACTGATATACTTGGACCAACTGCATAAAGTTCATTCAATTTAATAAATCCTTTATTGCTAGCCATATTAATTTCCATTTTATCAAAAGACAAACCCTCACCCTCTGCTAAATCGGCTAGACCACCAAAATCTGCTAAAGCTAAAAGTTTTACAACTCCAGGAGCATTTACTACTTTAAAATTATCTATAATTAGTTTTGAAGAAGATCCTTCTTCTTCAATAATTGATGAAAATGTTAATATTCCATCTGATAAACCTTTAAAAAAACTGTACTCTGAAAGTAAGGGCTGGGGAGAGTCAGAATATATTTCTAAATATTTTTTTTTATTTTTTATATCGCTTTTGATTGAGATATCTAAAAATTGATCATTACCAAAGTCTCCTTTTGATGAGACTTTAACAAATTTTCCATTTTTTATAGATCCGATTAATCTGAAATTTTTAAGTTTTTTTGATAGCGGTGTATTAATATTTTTTAAATCTACATAAATATCTTTACTAATTTTATCTAAAATACTTTTTTTTGATTTTTGATTTAAAAATTTATTAATGTTCTCAGCATCATATTTATTACCNACAATCTTTATTTCCTTATTAAAGTCTAAACTAAAATCATTATTTATTTTATTTTTATTAAAAGTCTTAACTTTAATCTTTTTGAAAGAAATTACATTGCCTTTATTGATATTGAGGTCTTTTATAAAAATTAAATTTTCATTTTCTTTAAAATTTAATTCTTTAAAATTAATTGAATTTTTTTGTAAAAGAATCTTTAAAAAGATTTTTGCAATTTTACCTGTATCTTTTTTATAATTTATAAAATCAACCTTTAGACTTTGNTCAAATTCTAAGTCCAATTCTATATTTGATTTTTCTTTATGAATTTCACTTTTTACATTAAAGTTATTATAATTTTGACTATCTAAACTATATATTCCATTAATTTTGATATTATTTTTTTTGTCAGAAGCATACCTTGATCTTAAATTAGAATTTTTAATGAATAAATTTTTTGTATCTTTTTCTAGAAATGAACTTTCAATTGTTTTGTCAAATTTTAGGAAAAGATCATCGATTTTTCCTTTATTTGTATAAACATAATTTATAACTTTAAATGTTTTATCAAATGTAATGTTTAAATAGTTATCTAAGTTTGCTTTTAATATTGTTTNNTTATTTATAAACTTAATATTTTCTAAATAAGATAAGTATTTATTAATACTTTTTTTATTTATATTAATTTGAGAATTAAAATCAGTTTTTAAAACTATTTTTTCATTTTTATCTATTCTTAAATTTCCGTTTTGAATCAATAGGCCTTCCATTTCACTTTTTATATTCTTTATCAAAATATCAGAGTTATCTGAGAAAAAATTAAAGCTTGTTTTTTCTAATCTTATATTCTTATTTAAGCTTGCTTCCATATCTTTTACATCTCCCCTCGCAATGAAATTGTCCAAGCTTAATTTATCATTAAAATATAATTCTAAGTTTGCAACTAATTTTCCTTTTTTGACTTTATTAAGAATTAAGCTATTTAAATTTGAAGGTTTCGATTTTATGATAATATTTTTTAATTCATCAATATTCATCTCTTTAGAGAAGACATTTATTTTATTAATTTTGGTGTTTGATTTTATAATAGAAATGAAATCTAAATAAACTTTTACATCTTTAATTGGAATTTCTATATTTTTATAGATTAAATTTGGATTTTTTGTCTCTAAAAATAAATCAAAACTTTTAATATCAAATTTAAATCTAATCTTTTCTAATTTAAGATCTATATCTTTATTATTTTCTATTATTTTTTCTGAAATAAATTTATTAAATTGATTAGTTTCATAACCTAAAGTAGATAAAAGAATAATCAATCCAATTAAAATAGAAAATAAAGTTATACTTGTAATATGAAATATCTTTTTCATTATTTATTTATAATTCCCGCATCTATAAACTGATCTATATTTCCATTTAAAACATCAGTTGGATTAGTGTTTTCTACTTTGTTCCTTAAGTCTTTAACAAGTTGATAGGGTTGTAATACGTATGATCTTATTTGGTGTCCCCATCCAATATCTGTTTTAGAATTTATTTCTTTTTGATTTTCTTGATCTCTTTTTTGCATTTCATGTTCATAAAGTCTTGCCTTTAGCATTTTATAACAAGTTTCTTTATTTTTATGTTGAGATCTTTCATTTTGGCATTGAACAACAATTTTTGTTGGAATGTGAGTTATTCTTACAGCGCTATCTGTAGTATTAACATGTTGCCCTCCTGCTCCACTCGATCTGTAAGTATCAATTCTTAAATCTTTTTCATCTATCTTAATGTTAATATCGTCTTCTATAGCTGGATAAACCCATACACTTGCAAAACTTGTATGCCTACGTGCTCCACTATCAAAAGGAGAAATTCTTACTAACCTATGAACACCAGATTCTGCTTTCATTAAACCGTAGAGATAATCTCCTTCAACCTTTAGTGTTGAAGATTTTATTCCAGCTTCTTCTCCTTTATGTTCGCTAATTATTTGATATTTAAAATTTTTTTTATCAAACCATTTTAAATACATACGTCTTAACATATCAGCCCAATCTTGACTTTCCGTCCCCCCTGCGCCAGCATGTATTTCAAGATAAATATCAAAATTATCATTTTCTCCTGATAGAAAACAACTAATTTCAATTTTTTTACTAGTTTTTAATAAATAAATAATTTTTTCTTCACACTCTTCTAAAATTTCCTCGTTATTTTCCTCTATAGCTAAATTATGTAAATCTTTTAAATTTTTGATATCTTCAGAAGTTTCTTTGTAGGATTTTAATATGTTTTCGTAAATTTTTTTTTCTTTTACGGTTTTTTTTACTTTATTTTGATCTTTCCAGAAAGACTCATTTAGAAGAGTTTTTTCAATTTCTTTAAGTTTTGACTCAACTTTATTCTTTTCAAAGGTACCCCCTTACATTATCTAAGGTTTTTTTAATTCCTATGAGTTTGTTTTCAAAATTCTGCATTAGTAAAATTGTCTATATTTAATTAGTTTATCATAACTATTAATTTGAGATAATTTGTTATTATCAATATTGTTAATATCTTTTTCTTTTAGAGCTTCAATAATTGTATTTTTACCTCCTAAGGAAGATTTTAGTCCAGTGTCATAATTTAGAGACGTAAGATAAATAGTATCAGGTATTTTAAACTCTTTAAAATCTTCTTCGTAAAGAGAATTTTTTACAAAATCTTTAAAAATAGGAAGAGCTGCCTTAGAACCAGTTTCATATTTACCTAATGTTTTTGGACTATCAAAGCCAATATAGACACCTATAACAAGGTCAGAGGTAAATCCTATAAACCAAGCATCATAATTATTATTTGTTGTACCAGTTTTTCCTGCTATGGGCACTTTTAGATCCCTAAGTTTTTTTGCAGTTCCTCTTTTAACAGCACCCTCTAAAATTGATATCATTTGATAAGCCGTTTCTTTGCTGTAAACTCTTTCATTTTGATACTGTATCATAGGTAATTTTTCTGAATTATTTGAAAATTTATCGCAGCCCATACATTTTTTATCTGATAACTTGAAAATTGTTTTACCTCTTCTATCTTGAATTCTGCTAATTAAATTTGGGCTTACCTTTTTACCTCCATTAACAAAAGAAGAATAAGCAGTTGTGAGATTTAATAAAGATGTTTCTGCTGATCCAAGTGAAACTGATAATAATTCAGGTATGTCGTCATAAATTGAAAGTTTGGTTGATAAATCTAAAATCTTTTTAACTCCAAGAGTTTGAGCAATTCTAACGGTCATTAAATTTCTAGAATATTCTATGCCTTTTCTTAAAGTTGAAGGTCCATAAAACTTTTTTCCATAATTTTCAGGTTTCCAATTTTTTAAACCAACTCCCTGACTTTCTACAAAAGGAGCATCTAAAATAATAGAATTGGGAGAATATCCGTTCTCCAACGCTGAAGCATATACTATTGGTTTAAAAGCTGATCCAGGTTGCCTTTTAGCCTGAGTAACTCTATTAAACTCGCTAGATTTAAAACTAAACCCTCCTACTAAAGCTTTCACATCGCCAGTATGTGGATTTAGAACTACTATTCCCCCATTNACTTTTGGATATTGTTTTAATTCCCAAATATTATTTTTTTTCTTTACAAAAATAATGTCACCAATATTAAAAACATCAAAAATGTTCTTGTTACCTGAAATTGCCCATCTAAGTTTTTGTAAAGACAATTTCCCTATATCTCCATTCAATATTTTAAAATTTATTCCATTTTGATTAATTTTTAAAATTTCTGCTTTTTGCCAATTTAAAGTTGGATCTAATTTGAAATTATTTACTTTTTTTTCCCAATTTGGATTTTTAAATTTATTTGTAAAGACTCCTCGCCAACCATTTCTTTTATCATATGACTCTATACCTTGTCTTAAAGATTTTATTGCCTGTATTTGATAATTTATATCAAGAGGGGTTCTTATAGATAATCCCTCTGAGTAAAGTTTTTTAAACCCATATTTTTCTTTTATAGATCTTCTAACTTCTTCAGTGTATGAATTTGCTTCATTAACGATTTCTATTTTTCTTCTATTTAATTTAATTGCAGATTTTTTAAACTCATCGAGTTGTTTTTTATTAATGTAATTATTTTCTCTAAGATTTTTAAGTACTAAATTCCTTCTAAATTTAGCTAGATCATAATATTTAAATGGATCATATTTACTGGGTGCTTTTGGTAAGGCAGCTAGTAAAGCAGCTTCTGGATAGTTTAAATCTTTCACGGCTTTATCAAAATATTCTAAACTTGCAGCTGCTATACCATAAGTTCCTTGACCTAAATAAATCTGATTTAAATATAATTCCAAAATTCTTTCTTTAGAATACGCTCGTTCTATTCTAAAAGCTAATATAGCCTCTTTAATTTTTCTATTTATTGAGACTTCGTTTGTTAAAAGAAAATTTTTCGCAACCTGTTGAGTAATAGTTGAGGCTCCTTCTAATCTTTTGTTTTGAGAAATATTCTTTAAATTTTTAATAAAAGCTCTAACTATTCCCTTAGCATCTACACCTGGATGATTAAAAAAATTTTTGTCCTCAGCTGATAAAAACGAATTGATTACATTTTTAGGGACTGAGTCGATAGGTATAAATAATCTTTTTTCTATTGCATATTCAGCAATTAATTTTCCATCACTTGAATAAACTCTGCTTGAAATCTGAGGTTGATAATTAGATAACTTTTTATAATCAGGTAAACCGATAGAAAAATACCAAAGAGTTGAAAATACAAAAAATAAGCATACCAGTATAAATATTATAAAAAATTTAAGTGAAAAATTTACAAATTTTAACATCTTGAATAAGGTAATGCATAAAATCTGGCTATCTTAGGGCATGAAAAAATTATTTTAAGTGCAATTAAAGGTAAAATTATATACTATAAACTAATGAAAAATTTCAAAACTACAAAATTCAACACATTAAAAGGATTTCACTTAAAATGGAAAAAAATCTTTACATCGATGCCTCGCATCCAAATGAAACACGTATTGTTCTTAAATCTAATTCCTCAATCGAAGAATATGAATTTGAAGATAAAAATAAGTTAAATTTTAAGAATAACATTTATCTAGGAACTATAAGTAGAGTAGAACCCTCTTTACAAGCTGCTTTTATAAATTTTGGAAGAGTTAAACATGGATTTCTTGCATTTAATGATATTCAATCAGAATATTATCAAATTCCTTCGGAAGACAAAGAAAAAATCAAATATGCCGAAGAAAAAATTAGAGAAAATCTAAAAAATCAAGCTTTAGAAGATAATTCCAATAGTAAAAATATTGACGCTCAAAATGATAAAAATTTAAACGGTAATAATGATGATAAAAGTTTAATTAAAAATGATGAAGAAGAAAAAAAAGAATATAGAGAAGAACTAAAAAGTTCCTTTGGACTAAAGAGATATAAAATTCAGGAAGTCATAAAGCCCGGACAAGTAATTCTAATTCAAGTTATTAAAGAGGAGAGAGGTCAAAAAGGGGCTGCTTTAACTACTTTTATATCTTTAGCCGGAAAGTATATTGTTTTAATGCCTAATACTCCAAAAGGTGGAGGTATATCTAGAAAAATTTTTAATTCATCTGACAGACAAAAAATAAGAACTATATTAAATCAAATAGAAATTCCAAAAAGTATGGGTGTCATTGTTAGGACTGCTGGAGCAAACAAAACCAAAAATGAAATTGAAAAAGATTTCCAAAATACAATTAAAACTTGGGAAGAAATTGGAAATAAAGCGCTTAATTCTAATGCACCTTCTTTAGTTTACGAAGAAGGCGACATAATCAAAAGAACTTTAAGGGACACATACGATAATGATACAAAAAATGTTTATATAGATGGAAATGATGCATATCAAAAGGCAAAAAAATTTATGAAAGAATTGATGCCAAAAAATGTAAAAAATATAAAAAAATATAGAGGAAAAATACCACTTTTTCATGATGCCAAAATTGAAAAAGATTTAAATAATATATTTGAACCAACGGTTAAATTAAAATCTGGAGGTTATATAGTTATAAATCCAACTGAGGCACTTGTAGCTATAGATATAAATTCAGGTCAATCTACTAAACAAATTAACATTGAAAAAACTGCTTTGAACACTAACTTGGAAGCTGCCGAGGAAATAGCTCGCCAAATAAAACTCAGAGATTTATCAGGATTAATTGTAATTGATTTTATTGATATGATGAATTTTTATAATAGAAGAATGGTTGAAAAGAAAATGAGAGAAAGCATTAGAAAAGATAGAGCTAGAATACAAGTAGGTAGAATTAGCAATTTTGGTTTACTAGAAATGACTAGACAAAGATTAAGGGAAGGTTCAATTAACTGGGAAACTATTCTTTCTCTTGACTCATTTGCTCAAAAGGTAATCAAAAAAATCGAGTTATTAGCTTTCACCAACAAAGTAAAAACCATACAGACTTATATACCTGAAAAAGTAAAGATTTATATTGAAAATAAGTTATCTAATGAAATTGAATATTTTCAAAAAAAATATTCATTTAAGATTAATTTTATAGCGCATACAAAACTAATTATTCCTGAGTACAAAATAGAACTTTTAAATAAAAAAAAGAAGATTATTAATACAGTAGAAAGTATTGATAAAAATAATATAATAAAAGAAAATCTTAAAAAAGATGAAAAAATTGAAGACTTTCAAAAAGACCCAAAAAATAAGATAAGTGAGAAAAAATTAAAAAAAACAAAAACAATTAAGAAAAAAATTAAAAGTCCTAGAACTTTGTGGGTTAGAAGAAAAAAAAGAGTTTAAATCAAGCCATCAGTAGGAGAGCTAGCTGATCCAAAATAGTTTTTTTTCATTCTTCCGGCTAAATAAGAGTCTCTTCCAGAAATAACCGCGTTTTTAAAGGCAGTAGCCATTTTTATCGGGTTCTTTGAATTTGCAATTGCACTGTTAATTAAAACACCATCACAACCCATCTCCATTGCTATAGTTGCGTCAGATGCGGTGCCTATTCCAGCATCTACTATTACAGGAATTTTAGATTGTTTAATTATTAGAGAAATATTAATTTTATTTTGTAATCCTAATCCTGAACCTATAGGAGATGCTAGGGGCATAATCGCTGAAGCACCACATTCTTCTAACTTTTTAGCTAATAGAGGATCATCAGTGCAATAAACCATTACCTTGAATCCCTCTTTAACAAGAATCTTGGTTGATTTAATAGTTTCTATCATATTTGGATATAAAGTTTTTTTATCTCCCAAGACTTCTAGTTTAACCAATTTCCATCCTCCCATTTCTCTTGCAAGTCGTAATGTTCTTAATGCTTCTTCTGAATTAAAACATCCTGCAGTATTTGGAAGGTAGATTATTTTTTTGGGGTCGAGATAATCGGTCAACATTGGTTTTTTTTTATCAAGAATATTTACTCTTCTAACAGCAACAGTAACCATATCTGCTTTAGAAGCTTTTACTGCTAAAACTGTCTCTTTAAAATTTTTATATTTACCAGTTCCTACAATTAATCTTGATTTTAACTTTTTATTTGCGATTTTAAAAATATCTGTTTTCAAACTAACCTCCTCCAATAAAATAAACTACTTCTAATTTATCATTATTTTTCAAATATTTTTTTTTATAGTTTGCTTTTTGAATGATAATCCCATTATGTTCTATAGCTATTTTTTTATTGTTATATTTAAATTTTTTTATCAACTGGTAAATAGTTGTTTTAGGTTTTATTGAGATTTTTTTTCCATTTAATTGTATTTTTGCCATAATTGAGCTAATTAGGTAACTTATAAAACAACGATGAGTAAAATTATAATTCTTAACGGTCCAAACCTCAACCTTTTAGGTGAACGAGAAAAAGAAAAATATGGCAATATTACATTAAAAGATATTGAAGCTAGTTGTAAAGAGTACGCTCAAAAAAACAATATCATTCTTTCTTTATTTCAATCAAATATTGAAGGAGAATTAGTTGAAGAAATTCAAAAATCTAGAAATAATCAAGATGGTTTAATCATAAATGCTGGAGGTTATACACACACATCAGTAGCAATACATGATGCCTTAAAAATACTTAATATTCCTATAGTTGAGTTGCATATAACAAATATTTACAATAGAGAAGATTTCAGGCATAAATCTTTAATAAGTAAAACTGCTACTGGTATTATATGTGGTTTTGGATCTGAGGGATATGTAATGGCATTAAAAGGAATGGTGAACTACTTAAAATAATGAAAATAGAGAAAAAATTAATCAAAGAATTAGTAGACCATTTAAGTGAGTTTAATTTAACAGAGCTTGAATATCAAGAGGGGCAAACAAAAATTAAAGTTTCAAAAGCTTCTAAAGGAATAGATCAAATCAAATCTGCAGCAGTTGTTTCTCCAAATAAAGCTGTTTTAAATAAAGCAGATGATGGTGATAGTATTAGAGTAAAATCTCCAATTATTGGAACTGCATATTTAGCTCCTGAACCTGGGGCAAAAAAATTTGTTGAGGTGGGAGATAAAGTAAAAAAAGGTCAAACTATAATGATAGTTGAAGCAATGAAAACAATGAATCATGTACCTTCTACTAATGATGGAGTAGTAAAAAAAATTCTAGTTAATGATGGACAGCCAGTAGAATTTGGCCAACCGCTAGTTGTTCTAAAGTAAAATATAATGTTCAAAAAAGTATTAATTGCTAACAGAGGTGAAATTGCTGTTAGAATAATTAGGGCTTGCAAAGAATGGGGAATAGGAACTGTAGCTGTTCACTCAGATGTAGACTCTGAGTCAATGCATGTAAGATTAGCAGATGAGAGTGTTTGTATAGGATCTCATCAACCTCAGAATAGTTATTTAAATATTTCTTCAATTATGTCTGCTGTAGATTTAACTGGTGCTGAGGCTATTCACCCAGGGTATGGATTTTTGTCTGAAAATGCAAAATTTGCAGAAGTTGTAAATAAGCACGGTATTAAATTTATTGGACCTAGTTCAGAAATAATTTCTAAAATGGGAGATAAAATTGAAGCAAAAAGAATAGCTAAGAAATATGGTTTACCAATAATTGAGGGCTCAGAGGGAGCAGTAAAATCTTATTCTGATGCAAAATCTATTTGTAAAGAGATTGGATATCCAGTCTTAATAAAAGCAGCTGGAGGAGGNGGTGGAAAAGGAATGAAAATTGTAGAGGAAGAAAATCAATTAGAAAATTTATTTTCGACAGCAAAAAATGAAGCAAAAAAATATTTTGGTAATGATGAATTGTATATTGAAAAATATTTTAAACATCCAAGACATATAGAAGTTCAAATTATGTCAGGAAAAAATAAAACAATTCATTTAGGTGAAAGAGATTGTTCTGTACAAAGAAGACATCAAAAATTGATAGAAGAAACTCCAAGTCCTGTTCTTACTGATGAACAAAGAAAAGATTTATTAGAAAAAACAGTAAAAATGGTAGAACAAATTGGCTATGAAGGTGCGGGTACAGTAGAATTTATTTATGAAAATGGAAAATTTTATTTTTTAGAAATGAACACTAGAGTTCAAGTAGAACACCCAGTAACAGAAGTACAAACTGGAATAGATATTGTAAAAGAACAATTATGGGTAGCTTTTACTGGAGAAACTGCCTTAAAGCAAAGCGATATTGACCCAAGGGGTCACTCTATTGAATGTAGGATTAATGCAGAGAATCCTGCTTTAGATTTTCAACCTAGCCCTGGAACAATTTCAGTTTGTCACCAACCCTCTGGATTTAGAACACGTGTTGATGGATCAATATTCCAAGGATGTAAGATTACTCCATACTACGATAGCTTAATAGCAAAAGTTATTTGTAAAGGAAGAAATAGAACTGAGGCTATTCAAAGAACTTTGAGATCACTAGATGAATTTGTTTTAGAGGGAATTACTACAACTATAGATCTTCATAAGAAAATATTAAATCACAAGAAATTTATTAAATCAGATTTTGATACAAATTGGCTAGGTAAAGAAAAGTTCTATTAAGTATTATTACAGTTTACTAATTGTAAATCATAAATTGCATGATCAAAAGGCGCTATGGTTGGGTCAGATGAAAAAGTCCAACCATTAAAAATAAATACTTTTTCATTTTCATTTTCAGTTAAATCTTTAACTTGCATATAAGCAACACTATTTTCTAAATTATTTGAATTGGTTTTACCNCACTTTAAAACTTTAATTTCNAGTGGCCCAAATTTTTTAGTCTCTCCCAAACTTATATTGATTTCAGAAGTTTTGGCGGTTATTTTATCAAGACCAATAAGCGTAGCAGATTGAGAATTATTTTTTAGAGAATCTTCTTTTTTTTTCTTTAAAACTTCATTGTTAATAACATCATTTTCAGAATTGTCTATATCCTCAAAACTTGGTTTCAACTCATTAAGATTAATTAAGGGAGCACTTAAAATTCTATCATCTGCATATAAATAAAAATTTAAAAAAATCAAATGTATAATTAATAAAATTAAACTTTTACTACTTCCAAGTTTCATATTTTTTAAATTTAGAGTCTTTTTTAATCTTCACTGGTTTATAACTATCTTTCGAACCTGTTTTNTTTTCTAGATGATCTTTTTGCCAAATATATTTTTTCTCATCTTTATCTGGAATTTTGTCAATTGTATGGTGCATCCATAAAAACCAATCAGATGTAATTTTTGTAGACTCAATATTTTTAGAATAAATGACCCATCTATCTCCTTGTTTATTCTGATAATACTTATTTCCAGACTGATCCTTGCCCACATATTTTCCAAAAAATAATGTCTTTAGAAAAGTTCCAAATGTTTGTCTATTCCACCAAGTAAAAAATATTTTAAAATTCATTTTTTTATAAGTCCACACAATCAATAAGTGTATAAATATTTATATCAGACAGTTATAAATTTTGCTATATATCTTCAATAAAGAGATTCCTTAAATAAATGAAAAAATTTATAGTAGAAACTTATTATACTTGTACCTTTAAAACTGTTCATACCTTGGACAATTTAAATGATCAAGAACTATCCAAAATTGACTCTAGAAATGATGGAGAGGTTGAGGTTATTGATGTTAAACTTAATAATAGAAAAACTAAGAAATTAGGAGAGAAAAAACAATCTACAGAAAAAGATAAAAAAGCTGATAGTATTTTATCCTCTTCTATATCGGAAAAAGTCGTTAAAACAAGTAATGAGAAAAATATTGTAAATAATAATCACCCTATAAAAATTAAAAATAATGCTAGATTTAAAATGCCTGACCGAAGAAAAGGCTATATTCAAAAAGCTCAAATAGGAGATCATAAAGTGTATTTGCATACAGGTGAATATGATGACGGAAAAATTGGAGAAATTTTTATTGATACAAATAAAGAAGGCGAATTAGTTAAAGCTATGATGAATAATTTTGCAATAGCAATATCTCTCGGTTTACAATATGGCGTTCCTCTAGAAGAGTATGTAGATGCTTTTATTGATACTAAGTTTGAGCCCTCAGGCAATGTTTTAGGTAATGATAGAATTATCAGTGCTTCTTCAATTTTAGACTATGTTTTTAGAGAGTTAGCTATTTCATATTTAGGTAAAGAAGATTTAGCTCACACTCCATCTATAGCAAGCACAAAAGATGTTAGTGATTTTAATACGGATGATAAATTTCTAAAAATTGTTAAAAATATTACTTCTAAAGGATTTGTTAGAAGTAATTATGAAGAAAAACTAGTTGATTTATCTGATGTAAGAATAAATCTTAAATCTAAAAATTAATCTTTTTTAATATCAGTCTTTATACTCAGCTCTTTTAATTGCTTTGGTTCAACTTCAGAAGGAGCTTTCATCATTAAATCTTGAGCGTTTTGATTCATTGGAAATAAGGTTATTTCTCTAATATTTTTTTCATTAGCAAGCAACATAACGATTCTATCTAGCCCGGGTGCTATACCTCCATGTGGAGGAGCTCCATAACTCAAAGCATTTAACATGCCGCTAAATTTTTCTTCAACTTTTTTTTTGTCATAACCTGCTATTGAAAAAAGTTTATACATTAATTCTGGTACATGATTTCTAATCGCTCCTGACGATAGCTCAACACCGTTACAAACTATATCGTATTGATATGCTTTTATCTTTAAAGGATCTTTAAAATCTAATTTTTCTATTTCCCCTTGTGGCATTGAAAAAGGATTGTGACTAAATTTAATTTTTTTAGTTTGTTCGTCTAACTCAAACATTGGATAATCAACAATCCAACAAAAAGCAAATTGATCTTCATTAATTAAGTTTAAATCTTTAGCAATCTTATCTCTAGAAATAGATAAAATTTTTTCAATTTCATTGATTTTTCCACAAGCCAAAAATAAACTGTCGCCTACTTCTGCTTTAGTAATTTTCATTATTTCTTTTAAAGAGTCTTCGCTAAAAAATTTACCCACCGGTCCTTTGGCTGAAATTTTTTCATTTTTTTCTAAAGTAAAATAAGCTAGACCTGAAGCACCTTGTTCTTTTGACCATTTATCAATATTATCAAAAAAACTTCTAGGTTTATCTTTTGTTTTTTTTGTAACAATACATCTGACTATAGATCCTGATTTTACTAATTTTTTAAAGATATCAAATTTAACATCATCTCTAGTAAAAATATTTGTAATATCATTTATTAATAAAGGGTTTCTTAAATCAGGTTTGTCAGTTCCATATTTAAGCATTGCTTCATTATAAGGAATTCTAGGAAATTTATTATTTAATACTTTTTTTGAAGAAAATTTTTGAAATAAATTAACCATTAAAATTTCTAATACTTTAAAAATATCTTCTTGTTCTACAAAAGACATTTCTATATCGAGTTGATAAAATTCTCCGGGGCTTCTATCGGCCCTTGCATCTTCATCTCTAAAACATGGTGCAATTTGAAAATATTTATCAAATCCAGAAACCATGATTAATTGTTTAAATTGTTGGGGCGCTTGTGGTAAAGCATAAAACTTACCTGGATTTAATCTACTTGGCACCAAAAAATCTCTTGCACCCTCTGGACTAGAAGAAGTTAAAATTGGAGTTTGATATTCTAGAAATCCTAATTTAAGCATTTCAGATCGAATAAAGGAAACTACTTTAGATCTTAATATTATATTTTTATGCATTTCTTCTCTTCTTAAATCTAAAAATCTATATTTTAATCTAATATCTTCTGGATAATCTTGTTCTCCAAAAACTGGCATTGGCAAATCTTTTGCTTCAGATAATATTTTAATTGATTGAACGTCTACTTCAATTTCACCCGTAGGTAATTCAAAGTTTTCAGTTCCTTTTTCTCTTTTAACAACTTTCCCAATAATTGTTAAAACAGACTCTGATCTAAGTTTTTCCAGTATAGAAAAAAATTTATTATTATTTTCCACAACGCATTGGGTTAATCCATAATGGTCTCTTAAATCTATAAACAATAAATTACCATGATCTCTTTTTCTATGAAGCCATCCAGACAAAGAGACTGTCTCTCCAGCATGTGTTTGCTTCAATTCGGAACAATTATGTGTTCTATATTTATTCATCATTCAGTACTTTTTTTATTAAATTAATATTTATCGATTTTCCAGAAGATAAAGATAAATCATCAATTTCTTTTATCAATTTAAATACTTTTTCATAAGAACGATCAATATTTTTAATTATATACTCAGATATTTTAGGAGTTATTTCTATTTGTTTATCTGAAAAGTATTTAGAAATTATTACTCTTAGTAAATCATCCGTTGGCAATTCTATACCTAAATTTACAAAACTTTGAGCTCTAGACTTCAAGTCTTTCAATTCAAATTCAATATTTCTTATTGGTAATATAGAATTTATAACCACATAATTATCTAGTTGTTTCGACTCATTTAATAAAGAATAAAAAATTTGTTCATCAATATTTTTTTCATAATCATCTATGATTAAACATTCAAATTTTTTTAACTCTAAAATTGTTTCATTATTTATACTTTTAGAGTCAATTACTTGAACTTTATCAATTTTTTTCTTTAAAATAATTGAAAGATGAGTTTTTCCGCAACCTTTGTGACCATAAATATTAACCCACTTTCCTGGCCAGTTCGGCCAGCTTTCTATTAATCTATATGCGGAAAAATTATTACTAGAAACATAATAATCTTGTTCATAATATATCTTTTTAAAAGGAAATTTAAATACCAGTTGACTCATTAAATCATATTTAGCTGCCAACGACCAGCTATCATTTTTAAATTAATATTTTGATCTTTTAGTTTTCTTATTATCTTATTAATTTTACCTAAATATTTTATCTTTACTAAAACAAAATCTTTATTAAGTTGTTGTACATAAAAGTTATCTATTAAGTCTATTTTTTCCAATCTATTGTTGAATTCTATTAAATTGCTTTTCTTATTTAACTTAATCTCCACATTCAAAAAGGAAGGAGTTCTGACATCTATTAAATTTTGTGATTTAATCAAATCTCTAATTAAAATGTTTATCTTAAAAATAATTTCCTTATAAAAATCTTTATCACTTAAGTCTTTTTTTTTATTTATAATTAAATTTTTATTTATCTTATTACCTTCTATCCTTGTGCTCAAAAAAACTTCTGCTCTTTTGTTCTTAATTTCAATATTTGCAAATACTATATTATCCAATTCATATTCTTTAAAAAAATCTGAAATTTNAAGTTTATAAATATTCTCTTTATTNAAATTTATTTTTTGAATATTTTCTATATTTTCAGCAGGTAAAATATATTGAATCAGATTATCAATTTTTTCATTATTCCAATTCTCATAAAAATAATTTTGGGTATAAATAAAATATTGTTCCTTTTTTTTTAATAATGGAAATAACACTACTTCAGTATTTATTATATCTGAATACAAAATATTTCTACTATAAAAAAAATTATGTATTCTATCTTTATCAAAAAAAACGTTAAACTTTATTTTATTTTCTTCTCCTTTTTTTTTGTCATCTTCTATAATCTGATAATATGAAATTAGTTTTTTTATTTCAGCTAAATTAATTCTTGAAAGACTTTTGTAATCTTCCTCCAATAATAGTCTGTTAATTAATTTATCATAAGCTTCNTTAAAAGCTTTACTTACTATTTTTTCTTTATTTTTTGAAAATTCTTTATTAATCTCAACATTATTAACATTAAATATGTTGGTATCTGATAAAACATTTCCAGTTTTAAATAAAACAATTAATATACTGGTTATAAATATTAAAATTTTCATAATTAGCTAATTATCATTTTTATCAATGAAAAAAATACAAAATAGTTATAAAAAAAGCGGCGTAAATATTTCTATTGCTAATAAATTTGTTGATCACATTGCAAAATTATCTAAAAAAAATGTCAAAAAAACGGATAATTCAATTAGCAATGATAACATTGGTGCTTTTGGCTCTACTTTTGACTTAAGTAATATAAAAATTAAAGATCCAGTAATAGTATCTTGCACTGATGGAGTTGGAACTAAAATTGATTTAGCTAATAAATTCAAAAAATTTGATACTATTGGAATCGATTTAGTAGCAATGTGTGTAAATGATTTAATAGTTCAAGGCGCAAAACCTTTATTTTTTTTAGATTATATAGCTGTAGGAAAATTAAATTTAAATAAAACAAAAAAAATTTTAAAGGGAATTTTAAAAGGGTGCAAAATTTCTGGCTGCAAACTTATAGGAGGAGAAACAGCTGAGATGCCAGGTATTTACTCAAAAGATAAATTTGATCTGGCAGGCTTTAGTGTAGGAATTGTTTCTAAAAAAAAAATTTTAAATAAAAATAATGTAAAAGAAAATAACTTAATTTTAGCTATTCCTTCAAGTGGGATTCATTCAAATGGATACTCTTTGGTAAGGTCTTTAATAAAAAAAAATAAAATTTCAAAAAGATTAAAAAAAGATTTATTAAAACCAACAAAAATTTATGTAAATGAAATATTAAATTTATCAAAAAATAATTTGATAAATGCTGCTGCCCATATAACTGGTGGTGGTCTAATAGAGAATATAATAAGATCAGTGCCAGATAAATTGTCAGTTAATATTGATTTAAGTAAGATTAAACCAAAAAAAATTTTTAAATGGCTAAAGTTAAAAAATATTTCTGATCATGAAATGATGAAAACTTTTAATTGTGGAATAGGTTTTTGTATAATAATAAAAAAAAAAAATTTAAATAAAATTAAAAGATTTTTTTCTAAAGATTATATGCCTTATGAGATTGGATATATATCAAAAGATATCAAAAAAATTAATTTTTATAATTCTATAAAATGGTAAGAAAAAAAGCCTGTATTTTTATTTCTGGGTACGGCTCAAATTTAAAATCTCTAATTCATCGATCTAGAGAAAATAATTTTCCTATTAATGTAAGTCTTGTAATTTCAGATAAATTTAATGCAAAAGGAATATTACATGCTAAAAAAAATTCAATTCCATACTTAATAGTCAATACTAAAAAAAGAAATTTTGAAAATTTAATTCTAAAAAAAATTAAAAGATACAAAATTTCTGTAATTTTTTTAGCTGGCTACATGAAAATTATTTCAAAAAACTTTATATTTAATTTTAGAAATAAAATAGTTAATATACACCCATCTCTTCTTCCAAAATTTAAAGGACTGAACACTTATCAAAGAATTTTAAAACAAAATGAAAAGCAGACTGGATGTACAGTACATTATGTAAATGAAAAATTAGATAGCGGTAGAATAATTCTAAAAAAAAGTTTTTTTATTAAAAAAGGAGATAATGAAAAAATTTTAAAGAAAAAAACTCAAAAATTAGAACACAAAGCTTTTCCAGAAGCTGTTATAAAAATATATAGATATAACTAATTTTTAAAGAAGAAACTAATTTCTTTTTTCGCGTTATCTGCTGAGTCAGACCCATGTACTGAGTTTTTATCAATTGATATACCATAAAGTTTTCTTATAGTATTTTCTTCAGCATTTTTTGGATCAGTTGCACCCATTAATTTTCTGTTATGTGCAACTGCATTTTGACCTTCTAGAATCATTACTACAATTGGGCCAGATGACAGATATGTACATAAATCATCGTAAAATGGCTTAGATTGATGAACTTTATAAAATTCAGCAGCCTCTTCCTTAGTTATTTGAATTTTTTTATCTTCTTTTATAGTTAAATTATTTTTTACAAATATTGATTTAATATTTTCAATTAAATTCCTTTCAACCGCATCTGGTTTAATTATTGAAAGAGTTTGTTCTATATTACTCATAATTTTCTTCAACCAATTGGTTCAGCAATCTTACTCCAAATCCTGTTGCGCCTCCCGAATTAAGAGCACCACCGTATTTTGAGAAAGCCATACCCGCAATATCTAAATGAGCCCATGGAGTTTTGTTTAAGATAAATCTTTGTAAAAATTGAGCTGCTGTTGTTGATCCTGCTCCACCAACATAGTTTATATTTTGTACATCAGCATTTTTAGAATTCATTAGCTTATCATAATTTTTATGTAGAGGCATTCTCCACAATTTCTCCTCAACGTTATCTCCAGCTGTTAAAATTTGTTTGGATAACTTGTCATCGTTTGAAAATAGTCCAGCGTATTCAGACCCTAAACAAACTATGATAGCGCCTGTTAATGTTGCTAAATCAACAATGAATTTTGGTTTAAACTTTCTTTCAGTAAATGTTAATGCATCAGCTAAAACTAAACGACCTTCTGCATCTGTATTTAATACTTCTATAGTTTTACCACTGTAAGATTTAACAATATCTCCAGGTCTTTGAGCAACTCCACTTACCATATTTTCTACAAGACCTACAACTCCGACAGCATTAACTTTTGCTTTTCTTAATGCCAAACTTTTCATTAAACCAACTACAGCTGCAGAACCTGCCATATCATAAGTCATGTCTTCCATAAATCTTGCAGGCTTTAATGAATAGCCACCTGTATCAAAAGTAACTCCTTTACCAACAAATGCTAAAGGTTTAGAATTATTCTTTGCTCCATTCCATTCCATAGTTACAAGATAAGATCCTCGGATACTTCCCATCCCTACACCAAGCAAAGCATTCATGCCAAGTTTTTTTAATTTTTTTTCATCGTATATATTTACTTTTAAACCATCTTTTCTAAGTGAATTTAATCTTTTAGCATATTCATCTGGATGAAGAATATTTCCAGGCTCAGATACTAAATCCCTTGCATAAAAAGTTCCTTCTTCCAAAGCTTTAAATTTTAATTGTTTTTGAGTTGAGGGCTTGTTTTTATTTCCTGTAGCAATAATAGAAATAACTCTTGTTTCTTTTTTTGTTTTATATTTATTGAATTTGTAAGACTTTAATTTTAACCCATGTAAAAAATGACCTAAAAAATCATTATGTTTACTAATTATACTATCTGAGTTGATAAAGTATTCGCTATTCTTTCCATAATTAATTCGTCCGTAAAATTCTGCTCCTAAACTTTCTACATCTGAGATCTTTGAGTTATTTTTAATTGATATTAAAACTATCTTTTTTTTTGAATTAACTTCAAAAACAAATAAATTTTTTTTTAAATCGCTAGTTTTCAACAAATCATTAATGTAGGAAAACTCAGAATTTAAAAGAAACTTCTTTAAACCATTGATATTGAATTTATCATCACAAAATAAGACCAAATTAGCTGATGACTTACTGCTTGTTTTTTTTAAATAGTTAATTTTAATAGACATAAGTTTTAAATAAATAGAGTTGAAAGGTATATATGTTCAAATATATCAGATTTCAATGGAAAATTCATTATAGTGTACTATCATAGGTTGAGTTTTGATTAAAGTTACATTATTTTAATACATCAAATTACAATGCTACAAAACAAAATTTATCAAAATTTTACCATAGAAATACTAAAAACATTTTTAGTTATATTATTTGGCTTATCAATAATTGCTTGGACTGTGAGAGCTGTGAACTTCTTAGATTTGATTGTAGAAAGTGGTTATTCTGTCCCAATATATTTTCAATATTCAATTTTGAATATATTAAGCATACTACCTAAGTTAATACCCTTGTCCTTTTTAATAGCCTTAACAATATTTATTTCCAAACAAATTCAAGAAAATGAATTTATAATTCTTTGGACATCGGGAGTAAAAAAATTAAAAGTTATAAATCTTTTTTTCATAATTTCTATAATTATACTTTTTTTCTACTTGCTTTTTTCAACTTTTTTAACACCACTAGCCTTAAATAAATCTAGACATCTCCTTAGTAAAGATGGTTTTAATTCATTTTTACCTACTATAAGAATTCAACAATTTAGTGACTCTTTTACAGGATTTACTTTTTTAGTTGAAGATAAAGTTGATAATGAAATTAAAAATATTTTTATTCACGACAGTTCCAATATTTTGAAGAATATTACTTCCGATCAGACTAAAAAAAATTCTACAACTATAGTGGCGAAAGAAGGAATAGTTGAAGAAAAAAGAATGATATTATTTAATGGTGAAATTTTAACTTCAAAAGATGAACCATCTAAAAATGATATAATAAAATTTAAACAGTTAAATGTTGATTTAAAAAATCTTGAGACTGACACTATAAAAGTACCAAAGTTACAAGAACAAACTTCTATAGCTCTTATAAAATGTTTGATGATGCCTGATGATGAAGAAACTGAGTTTTGCCCAAATAGTGCTAAAGAAGAAATCACGACTGTAATTAATAGAAGATTTGTTTTACCTTTTTATATTCCAATTGTTTCTCTTTTATGTTCTTTTTTATTAATAAATTCTAAAAATAAAAGTATTTTAATAAATAAAAATAGTATTTTTATTTATAGCTTTATCGTCTTAGTTTATTCAGAGTTGATAATTAGATACACGGGTGTATCAAAAATATTATCTTTATTATTTGTAATTTCACCATTTATTTTAATACCACTTTTTTATTTTTTTTTAATGTTTAAACTTTCAAAAGAGTCTATCTAAATGAATAAAATTTTATACAAATATTTGTTATCTTCTTATTTAAAGATTATTCTAAATGTAATTTTAATCTTTTATTGTTTTGGAATTATTCTAAATCTATTTGAAGAAATAGAGTTTTTTAAAAATGAAAATGTTAGCTTATTATTGCCAATAACTCTTACTACTTTATATATCCCAAGTATGATAATTAAATTACTTCCATTTATAATTTTTATTTCAAGTATGTGGTTAATCTTGCGTTTAAGGAATAATAGAGATCTTTTAAATCTAAAAGTTTTTGGGTATTCAAACTTTAAAATTTTTTTAATTTTATCTACAACATCTTTTTTAATCGGATGGATAGTTTTGTTTGCAATCAATCCAATTACTTCTGCAATGATGAAATATTATGAAAAGAGTAAATCAGAATTTTCTAGAGATATTGATCATTTAGTGGTCGTCAACAAAAATGGCCTTTGGATTAAAGAGAATATTGACTCCGGCCATAGAATTATTTCTTCAGATGAAACGAAAGATGACATTTTGAAAAATGTTCAAATCTTTAATATTGATGAAAATTATAATTTAATAGAAAAAATTTCTTCTGAAAAAGCTTATATTTCAAAAAAAAATTGGGTTTTGAAAAATGTTTCAATAATTTCATTTAAAGAAGGTATTGTTGAAAAAAGTAATCTTCAAACTTATTCAATTTTTTCTAATTACGATCATGAAAAAATTTTGAGCTTGTTTAAAAACTTCGATACTATGTCTTTTTTAGAATTAGTGCTTAACTACAAAAATTTACAAGAACAAGGCTACAATAAATCCTACTTAGATCTTAATTTAAATTCAATGTTAGCCTTGCCATTCTTTTTATTTATAATGACTGCTATAGCTTCAATTTTAACTATGAATAAACTTAAAAAAACGAACAATTTTAAATTTATTGTAATTGGCATTATAACATGTGTGGCTATATACTATTTTAAAGATCTATCCTTGGCACTTGGACAAACTAATAGGATTTCTCTATCATTAGCAGCTTGGGTTCCAGTATTAACTTTAGGACTATTTGGTTCAATTGGTATTTTACAAATTAATGAAAAATAAATTTTTTTTTTTAATATTATTTCTTTCTTTTCAACCTTTATTGGCTGAAAATTTAAATATTCAATCAACAAACATATCGATAGATAAAAAGTCTAAATTAACTATTTTTAAAGACAATGTTAAAGCTACTGATAACAAGAACAATTCTTTTTCTACTGAATATGCTGAATATTCCAAAGAACTTCAACTTTTGACAAGTAAAGGCAAAACTAAAATTTTAACATCAAAAAAATATGATATTGAGGGTGAAAACATAATTTTTGATAATAAAAATAATGTTATTAAATCTAATTTTCCTGCCATTTTAAAAGATTTAGAAAATAATCTTATTTATTTAGAAAAATTCGAGTATTCAACAGAAAAAAATTTTTTTAGGTCTACTGGAAATATAAAAGTTGTTGATTCCAAGGATAATTCTTATAATTTTTCTCAAATTTATATTGATGAAAATAAAAAAGAAATAGTAGGTACCGATATAAAAGCTTTTTTAAATCAAGATGATTTTAAAGCTAATAAGAATAATAAACCTCGTGTGTTTTCAAATACAGTTAAGCTAGATAATAACTTTACTCAATTTACAAAAAGTAATTTTACTTTGTGTAATTATAGAGAAAAAGATAAGTGCCCTCCTTGGTCTCTTCAAGCAGGAAATATGACTCATGACAAGAAGAAGAAGACAATTTATTACGATAATGCTGTAATTAAGATTTATGATTTTCCTGTCTTTTATACACCTAGATTTTCACATCCAGATCCAACTGTAGATCGTAGATCAGGTCTTTTACCTCCATCATTTTCAGATTCTAAAAACTTAGGCCCAGGTTTAGGAGTTCCTTATTTTTGGAATATAGACAGAGATAAAGATTTTACGTTAACAACCAAATTGTTCTCTAGTGAAAATCCGTTATTTACAGGCGAATATCGACAATCTTTTAAACAATCAAACTTGATTTTAGATTTTGGTTATACTGATGGTTATAAAAAAACAAGTTCCATTAAAAAATCTGGTCAAAAATCTCATTTTTTTTCAAAATTCGTTAAAAACTTTAAAGGAAAAAATGACTCAGAAAATAATTTTCAGCTATCANTTCAGGATGTTTCTAATGATAAATATATGAAATTATATAAAATTAAATCAGCTTTAGTTGATTACAATACTGATACACTTGAAAACAGTATAGATTTTTCTCATGAAAACGATGACTTATTTTTAGGTATCAAAGCAAGTTCTTATGAAACATTAAAAGAAGGTTATAACGACAAATATGAGTATATTCTTCCGGACATTACTTTAGATAAAAATTTATTTAGAAATGATATTTTTGGTACTTTAGATTTGCAGTCAAACTTAAAAATTCATAATTATGATACAAATAAATTTACAAAATTTTTAGTCAATGATTTTAATTGGAAGTACAAAAATATTAATTTTAATAATGGATTTTCAGGTGAAGTCTTAGGAAAATTAAAAAACGTAAATTATGAGACAAAAAATGTGACTAATTATAAAGATGAACCTACAAATGAATTATTTGGAGCTATGGGTTTTCTTACAAAATTAGACCTATATAAAGATTTAAAAAATAATTCTAAACATTATTTAACCCCAAAAGCTTTATTTAGATACTCTCCTGGCAGTATGAGAGATGAAAAAACTAACACAAGACTCAAATATAGTAATATTTTTGATATAGATAGACTTAATACTTACAATAACTTTGAAACAGGAAAAAGCCTGACACTTGGTTTCGATTATAGCTTTAAAAATCAAATTAATGAGTTTATTCTATCTGCAGGGCAGGTAATTAATCAAAATGAAAATAATAAAATGCCTTCTAGTTCAAGTATGGATGAAAAATTATCTGATTTAGTTGGACACTCCGAACTAAAAATTAATGATAAATTAAATCTAAAATATGATTTTGCATTAGATCAAAACTATAATGAACTAAATTATAATGAAGTTGGAACAAGTTTAAATTTTGAACCTGTAAATCTAGACTTTAGTTGGTTACAAGAAAAAAAACATATTGGGAATCAAGAATATGTTAAAAGTAGCTTAACGTTTGTAAAAGGAAATAATGCACTTTTTACTGCAGAAACAAAAAGAAATTTAATAACTAATTCTGCTGAATATTATAACTTAAGCTATGAATATATTAACGATTGTTTAAAAGCTGGTATAGTTTATAGAAGAGAATTTTATGAAGACTCTGAATTGGAAGCTGAAAACTCTTTAATGTTTAAAATTACTCTTGTTCCTTTAGCCAATATAAATTCACCTTTATTTAACCAATAAATTTAATGTTGAATATTATTTTTAAGATTCTAATAATCTATATTACTTTACTGTCGAGTAATGTTTATGGCTCTTCACAAAATAAAATAGTCGTAAAAGTTCAAAACCAAATCATTACTTCATATGAACTAAAAAATAAAATAAAATTAATTTTATTTTTAAGTAATCAAGAACTAAATCAACAAAATATTAATATGACTAAGAATTCAGCTATTAAAAATTTAATAAATTATAAAATAAAAAAAGAAGAATTGATAAAATTTAAAATTTCAGCCAGTGAAAACGCAGTAAACAATCAATTAGAAAATATTTATGATAAATTTCAGACTGACTCTTCAGGGTTTAAAAAAATTTTTGAAAATCAAGGACTTAATATTGATTTTTATTTGGATGAAATAAGAACTGAATTATCGTGGCAATCACTAATTTTTAAATTATATAATGATAAAATTGATATTGATGATAATGCTGTGAATAAAGAGTTAAATGAAATCATCCAAAATCAAAAAAATATTGAAGAAATCAAGTTAGCGGAAATTGAAATTATACTAGAGTCAGATTCAAAGGATACAGATAGAGTTAACGAATTGCTTAATCAAATAAAGATTTTAGGATTTGAAAATGCAGCTATAAAATTCAGTACTTCCCCCTCCGCATTAGATGGAGGTGAAATTGGTTGGGTAAATCTGAACGCTTTATCAAGTAATATAAAAAATCTAATAAATGATCTAAAGATAGGTGAAATATCTAAACCTCTAATACAATCAAATTCTGCAATGTTTTTTAAAGTTTTAGAAAAAAGAAATATAGACTCTGATAATATTGATCAAGAAAAACTTAGAGAAACAATAATCAGCGGAATGAAGAATGATTTATTTAATCTTTACTCTAATAGTCATTTGTCAAAATTGAAAAATGATGCTTTTATAAGTTTTAAAAACTAAATGAAAAATAAAATTGTTATAATTGCTGGTGATCCTAATAGTATTAATTCTGAAATTATTTACAAATCTTGGAAAAAATTAAATAATAAAGTAAAAGATAGGATTTATCTTATAGCTAATTATAAGTTAATTTTTAAACAACTAAAAAAACTTAAATACAAAATAAAAGTTTTAAAAGTCGAAAACATCAATCAAAAATCTTTAACAAATAGTTTAAAAATAATTGATGTACCTTTAGCTTTTAAAGATCCGTTTAATGTTTCGTTAAAGAGTTCTTCAAAATATATAATTAATAGTTTAAATTTTGCTCATAAAATCGTAAGTAGCAATAAAATTAAAGGTCTCATAAATTGTCCAATTAATAAAAGAAATATTCAATCATCAAAAAAAATAGGAGTAACTGAATACTTGGCTTCTAAATGCAAAATTACAGATAATTCAGAAGTAATGATGATTTATAATAATAGATTATCTGTTGTTCCGCTTACGACACACATTAAAGTAAGAGATGTTTCTAAGGCTATAACTACAAATTTAATAATAAAAAAGGTTAATACTTTAGAAAAACAATTTAAAAAATTGTTCAAAAAGAAACCTAAAATAGGAATTTTAGGATTGAATCCTCATAATGCTGAATTAATTAAAGACTCGGAAGAAGTTAAGAAAATATTGCCAGCAATTTTAAAATTAAAAAAAATTGGAATAAATATTAAAGGACCCTTGGTGGCAGATACAACTTTTGTAAATAATTACAAAAGATTTAATATAATAGTAGGTATGTATCATGATCAAGTGTTGTCTCCCTTTAAATCTTTATTTCATTTTGATGCGATTAATATAACTCTTGGATTAAAATATATTAGAGTGTCACCAGACCACGGTCCAGCTCTTGACTTGATTAAAAAAAATAAGTCAAATTATTTAAGCCTTCTTCAGTGTATTAATTTTATTAATAATTTAAAATAATGAAGTATGCAAAAAAATCTCTGGGACAAAATTATTTAATTGATCTAAATATAATTAACAAAATAGTAGATTTATCAAAAACTTTTGATAAAAATATTTTAGAGATAGGTCCTGGTAAAGGAGCTCTTACAGATCAGATATTAAAAAACAAACCTAAATCTCTTATTTTAATTGAAAAGGATTATTTGTTGTATCAAGAATTAAAAAAAAAATATCAAAATATTAGAAATGTAGTTATATTTAACAAAGATATTCTTAAATTTAATTTCGAAAACAAGATAAAAGATAAAACTATTATATTTGGGAACCTCCCTTATAATATTTCTTCTCAAGTCCTAGCTAAAATAATTAAGTTTAAAAAATGGCCTCCAAAATATTCTGATTTAATTCTCATGTTTCAAAAAGAACTAGCTGAAAAAATTATAGGAAAGTTTAATACTTCTAAATATGGAAGATTATCCATACTAGCAAATTATAGATTGAAGCTGGCTAGTAAATTTGATGTTTCTCCTAATTGCTTCAGACCTAAACCTAAAGTAAATTCAACTGTTTTGTATCTTAAGCCGATTCAGAAAATCACTTACAAAATTCAAGATATTAAAAATTTAGAAAAAGTAACTAATATACTTTTTTCAAATAAAAGAAAAATGATTAACAAAAATTTAAAAAAAATTTTCAATAAAAAAAAATTAGATTTATTGAAAAACTTTAATCTAAAGTTAAGACCTTCTGATATAAGTCCTGAAAAATATTATGAAATTACTCAATTGTTTGAAAAAAATTAATTGATTTTTTTTTATTTATTGAAATTATATTTTCAATTTGTTTATAACAATTTTCAAGATTTTTGTTAATTATAACGTAATCATAGTCTTCCCAGTGTTTTATATCTTCATCAAATGCTTTAAATCTTTTTTCAACTTCTTGAGGAGAGTTTTGATTTCTTTTTATTAATCTTTGTTTTAATTCGTCTTTATTAGGTGGAATTAAATAAATTTTAATCAACTTCAAATTTTTAAATTTTGATAACTGCTTAGTTCCCTGCCAATCTATATCAAATATGATATCATTTTTTTTTATTGTTTCGTCTACACTTTCTTTTGAGGTACCATAAAAATTATCAAAAATTTTTGCATATTCATAAAATTTCCCCTCATCTATAAATTTTTTAAATTTTTCATGAGAAACAAAATGGTAATCGACACCGTCTACTTCGTTAGAACGTGGTTTACGCGTTGTATGGGAAACTGATATCTTGAAAGTTCTATATTTTTGCTGAATTTTTTTCGTAATAGTTGTTTTGCCTGCGCCTGAAGGTGAAGACAAAATTACCATGATATTATTTTCATCATGATTCATTCTTTAAAATAATATTTTATTGACTTGTTTTGTTTTCAACAAATTTTATAGCATCTCCTACTGTTAAAATTTTCTCTGCTTCGCTATCAGATATTTCTGAACCAAATTCTTCTTCGAAAGCCATTACTAACTCAACAGTATCTAAACTATCTGCGCCTAAATCATCTATAAAACTTGCTTCTTCAGTAACTTTTTCTTCTTCTATACCCAAATGATCTGCTACTATCTTTTTAATCTTTCCTTTTACATCGTTTGACATTAATTACCTTTGTTATGTTAATGATAATTTCTTAATAGTATATTAAATAGAATTGTCAAGACATATACATTCCGCCATTAACATGAATGGTTTCACCATTAATATAATTTGCCATATCTGAAGCTAAAAATGCTACACAATTTGAAACATCCTCTCCTGTTCCTAAGTCACCTGATGGAATTTTGCTTATCAACATTTTTTTAAATTCTTCATTAATTTTGTCTGTCATTTCAGTTTTGATAAATCCGGGTGAAACACAATTAATATTTATATTTTTTTTGGCATATTCAAGTGCAAGGCTTTTAGAAAAAGCAACTATACCTGCTTTAGATGCAGAATAATTTGCTTGTCCCAAATTTCCAGTGTGACCAACAATTGAAGTTATATTAATAATCTTACCTGATTTATTTTTAAGCATTTTTTTAATTGCAAATTTGCACATCAAAAAAGTAGAAGTCAAATTGATATCTAAAACTTTTTTCCAATTTTCTTCTGTCAAACGAATAGATATGTTGTCTAAAGTTATGCCTGCATTATTAATTAAAATATCTAAACCTCCTAACTTATTGCTCGCATTTTCTATAAACATCTCTACATTTTTATGATCACTTAAATTAAATTTTTCCGTCAGAATATTGTTAAATTCACTTTTAAGATTACTTAGCTTATCTTCTTTAGTGCCTGTGGCTAAAACTAGGGAACCACTATCAATAAATTTTTTTACCAAGCTACTTCCTATACCACCTGTTGCACCTGTAATAATTACTTTTTTATTTTTTAGACTCATTGACTGTTTTTTTCATATCATTTATTGAATTGATACTAAAGGAATTAATATTCTTAACTGTTCGCTTAACCATTCCGGACAAAACTTTTCCTGGTCCTATTTCAATAAAGTTATTAACTTTTTGATTATACATATTAATTATGCTTTCTCTCCATCTAACAGTGGAAAAAATCTGATCTACTAGTAATTTTTTGATATTTTCTGGATTATTTTCTGGTTGTGAAGTTACATTACAAACAATATCAAATATAGGTTTCTGGAAATTAATTGAATTTATTTTATCTTTCATTTTATCAGCTGCAGGTTTCATCATTGAGCAATGAAAAGGAGCGCTTACATTTAAAGGAATGAATTTTTTTTTATTATCCTTTAAAATATTTTGAATTAATCTTATACTTTCAGTATCACCACTGATAATAATCTGACCATCAGCATTATCATTAGCAATTTCACAAACACCTTTTTGTTTTATTTTGTCTAAAAAAATTTTTACTTCGTCTAGCTTTGAGCCTAAAACAGCTATCATACTACCTTTGCCTACAGGTACAGCTTCTTGCATGGACTTTCCCCTTTCGAATAAAAGAAACAATGCATCATTAAAAGATAAGGACTCGGAGCATACCAATGCACTATATTCTCCTAATGAATGTCCAGCAAAAAATTTTGAATTTTTAAAGTCAAAATTAAATTCTTTTTTTAAAACGGAAAAAATTGCGTAACTAACTGTTAAAATTGCTGGTTGAGTATTTTGAGTTAACTTTAATTCATCCTCTGGCCCTTCCAAAATCATTTTAGACAGTTTAAAACTCAACTTTTCGTCAGCCTCTTTAAAGATGTTTTTAACTATTTCAAAGTTATTATAAAATTCCAAGCCCATGCCTACAACCTGGGAACCTTGGCCTGGAAAGAGTATAGCATTCATATTTTAAGCATTTAATTAATGATAATTATTGTTGATATAAATATCTATTATTGTATAAAGCTTTTTTTATAATGTTTACTTTAAAGCAAACTAATTAACAATAATCTTTTTATGTCTTTTTACGAGAATACTTTAATAACTAGACAAGACTTGCCTAAATCTGATTTAGAAAAGATTAAGGAAAAATACAGTGATCTTATAAATAAAAACTCTGGCAAAGTTGTCAAAATTGAGGAATGGGGTTTATTAAATCTTGCTAGAAAGATTAAAAAATATAATAAAGGATTTTATATCCATTACAAATTTGAGGGAAATAAAGAGACTTTAACTGAAATAAATAAAAAGATTAAGATTGATGATNTANTAATTAGGCATCTAATTGTGAAATATAAAAATTTAGATACAAAAAATGAATACTTTAAAAAGGAAAAATAAATGAAACGAAAAGGAAGAAAATCTAATAAAAGATCTTCAAGTTCGTTAAGTAAACTAAGTTTATTTCAAAAAAATGAAGGTAGATTTAGTAGAACCTGCCCTTTATCAATAAAAAATGCTCCAATAATTGACTATAAAAATATTAGTTTGTTAAAAAAATATATTTCTGAAAATAAAAAAATTCTCTCATCTAAAATTACATCTGTATCAAGTGGTAAGCAAAAAAAATTAACTAAAGAAATTAAAAAAGCAAAAATTTTAGGTCTATTATAGTTATGGAAGTAATACTTTTAGAAAATATCATGAACCTCGGCAACATAGGGGATAAAGTTGTAGTTAAACCTGGGTATGGGAGAAATTATCTTCTTAAAACTGGTAAAGCTTTAAGATTTAACAAAGAAAATCTAGAGTATATTTCTAAAAAAAAAGATGAACTAAACAGAAAAAATTTAGAACTTAAAAAAAAGCTGAAAGAGACAGCTAAAATAATTAATAATAAATCTTTAATTTTTAATAAAGAGAGTAAAGAAAATGGTGAATTATACGGTTCGATAAAACCCAAGGAAATATCTACATTGATTTTTGAAAAAATGAAAGTAGAAGTTAAACCTTCACAAATAGTTTTAAAAAATGAATTAAATAAAGTTGGAAATTACAAAGTAGATATTAATTTTCATTCTGAAGTTTCAGCTCAAATATCAGTTAAAATAGATAAGATCCAATCAAGATAACTTTTCCACAGGTAGGTTTAAAAAGTGTGTAACTTTTATCTTTAAATAATAATTCTCACATTTATTATTAATGAGTGGAAAAAATAAAACTCTCAAATACTAATATAGAAAAAAAGCAGCCCTCAAATCTAGAGGCAGAACAAGCCTTATTAGGATCAATTTTGGTGAACAATGATATAATTGATGAAATATCTAATATTATTAATCCACTAAGTTTTTATGATCCAGCGCATACTAAAATTTATGAAGTTATTGAAACTTTAAATAACAAAGGAATGATAGCTAATCCCATAACTCTTAAAAATTTTTTTGAAAAAGACAATATGTTGAATGAAGTTGGAGGAACTGAATATTTAGTAAAATTAACTAGATTCTCTGGCTCAACTAAACAAGCAATTGATTATTCAAAAGTTATTCATGAAATGTATTTAAGAAGAGAATTAGTTCTAATTTCTGATAATTTATCATCTGAAACCTTAGGATCTAAAGAACAAAGTGCAGAGAAAATTATTGAAAATACTGAAAAGTCATTATTTGATTTAGCAGAACGTGGTAGTTTTTCTCAGTCATTTCTAAAATTCAATCAAGCATTAGATCAAACTATTGAAATGGCCACTTTAGCAATGAAAAATGATAAAGGAATAGTAGGAGTGCCGACGGGACTAACAGATTTAGATGAAAAATTAGGAGGTTTACATAAATCAGATTTNNTAATNTTAGCAGGNAGACCNTCNATGGGNAANACGGCTTTAGCNACTAATNTTGCNTACNANGCNGCTCAAACANNTATNANNAAGACAAGAAAAATCATCNNTTGCTTTTTTTTCTTTAGAAATGTCNTCNGAACAATTNTCNACNAGNATNTTATCTGANCAAGCAAGAATTAANTCNGATGATATNAGNCGTGGTAANGTNACTGANGAAGAAATAAATAGNTATATNGAAACATCAAGAAATATATATAATCTTCCTCTATTTATTGATGAAACCCCTGCTATTACGATAGCTACTTTAAGTAATAGAGCCAGACGAATTAAAAGATTATTTGGGTTAAATTTAATTGTGGTGGATTATATTCAATTAATGAGAGCAAGTAATTCAAATAGAAATGATAGTAGAGTTCAAGAAATTTCTGAAATTACTCAAGGTCTAAAAGCACTAGCTAAAGAACTTAGTGTGCCTGTTTTAGCTTTATCTCAACTTTCTAGAGCGGTAGAGCAAAGAGATGATAAACAACCTCAACTAGCTGATTTGAGAGAATCAGGATCAATTGAACAAGATGCAGATGTAGTAATGTTTGTGTATAGAGAGGCTTATTATCTTGAGAGAAAACAACCTAAATTAGGCTCTATTGAACATGCAGAATGGCAGTCAAAAATGAATGATGTTAACGGACTTGCCGATATTATCTTAGGCAAACAAAGACATGGTCCAACAGGAGTTGTTAAAGTTGAATTTGAAGGAATATATACGAAATTCAAAGATTTGGGCAAAAATTAAGTCTAAATTTTATCTTTTGTTATCATAAATTTAAGATATATCTGAAATAGTTCTATGTTTTCTAATATTTACAAAAAATTAGTTATTGATTTTCCAAAGTTCACACTTTCTTTAATATTCATATTATTAGCATTTTCACTTTTTCATGCAAAAAATTTTAATTTAGATGCTTCTTCAGATGCTTTAATTTTAGAAGGAGATAAAGATTTAAAGTATCTACGAGAAATAAATGATAGATATGGATCAAAAGATTTTTTATTCCTCACTTATTCTCCTGTTTCTAGTTTTGAAGAAAAAGAAACAGTTTTAAATTTACAATTACTTAAATCTAAAATTGAGAAATTGTCATGGGTAGATAGTGTTATTACTATAATAGATGTCCCGCTTCTGAAAAGTACTGATGAAGGTCTAATGGAAAGGTTAAAAAATTATAAAACTTTAGCTCATCCAGAAATTGATAGAAAAAGAGGATTTGAAGAAATCGTAAATAGTCCGATATATAAAAATTATGTCATTAGTGAAGATGGAAAAACTTCTGGTGTTGTTGTTTATTTAAAAAAGGATAAAAGGCTTGCAGAATATATTCAGGTTAAAGATAAGTTTTATAATCAATCTTTAGAAGGAAATCTTACCAAAGCAGAGGAAATCAACTACAAAAAATTTTTAAAAGAATATGAAGAATATAAAAATTTGTATAATGTAAGAAATCATCAAAATATTGCAGAAATAAGAGATGTGATTAGCAAATACGGTGAAAATGCTAAAATTCACTTAGGTGGAATTCCTATGATTGCCAATGATATGATGAGCTACATAAAAAGTGATATAGTTGTATTCGGAATAGGAGTCTTCATTTTTATAATTTTTACTCTTTGGGTAGTGTTTAGAAATATCAAATGGGTAATTATGCCTCTGCTTGGTTGCGCAACTTCAGTAATAATTATGATTGGGTTACTGGGTCTTATCGGCTGGAAAGTAACAGTTATATCATCAAACTTTATTGCACTTATGCTTATACTAAATATGGCAATGAATATACATGTTACAGTCAGATTTCTTCAATTAAAAAAAGAATTTAATAATTTATCCAAAACTGAAGCTGTATTAGAGACAAGTAAAAAAATGTTTTTGCCAATCCTTTATACAGTTCTTACAACGATTTGTGCATTTTTATCTTTAATATTTAGTGGCATAAAACCAATAATTGATTTTGGATGGATGATGACGATGGGTTTAACAGTTTCAATTTTAGTTACTTTTTTTTTATTACCCTCCCTTCTAACTCTTTTTTCATCAAATGAAGATATAGATGTAAAAGATACTGAAAAGTCAAAAGTTACATATGCTCTTGGTAACTTTGCAAAAAAAAGTAAGATACTTATTTTTGGATCTGCAATAATCGTATTAATATTAAGTATAATTGGGATATCAAAACTAGAAGTAGAAAACAGTTTTATAAATTACTTTGACAAAGAAACAGAAATTTATAAGGGAATGAAAAAGATAGATGATGATCTTGGAGGAACAACTCCTTTAAATGTAATAATTAAATTTCCAGTGAAAGAAAATAGTCAAAAAGAAGAGATAGATGAATTTTCTGAATGGGATGAAGAAACTGATAGCAATGAAGATAAAGCGCAGTATTGGTTTACTAGAGATAAAATGGACAAGATTATACTAGTGCATGACTATTTAGACTCTCTTCCTGAAATTGGAAAAGTTTTATCTTTTGGATCTATTTTAAGAGTAGCGGAAGACTTAAATAAAAAAGAGCTACAAAGTTTAGAAATTGCAGTATTATATAGTAAGATACCTGACGAAATAAAAAAAGAAGTCATATCTCCCTACATTTCAGTAGATAAGGATGAAGCTAGGATAAGCGTTAGAATTAAAGATTCTTTGAAAGATTTAAGAAGAAACGATTTAATTAAAAAAATTAATACTGAAATAAATACTAAATTAGGTTTTGAAAAAAATGAATATAAGCTTGCTGGTGTATTAATTTTGTTTAATAACTTGTTGCAAAGTCTTTTTAAATCACAAATTTTAACTCTAGGGATTGTAATGTTGGGTATTTCAACTATGTTTTTTATTCTTTTTAGAAATATTGTTTTAGCTTTCATAGGTGTAGTTCCAAATTTTATAGCAGCATTTTTTATATTAGGAATAATTGGATTAATGGAAATACCACTAGATATGATGACCATAACCATTGCTGCTATCACAATTGGTATAGCAGTAGATAATAGCATTCATTACATTTACCGCTTTAAAGAGGAATTTAAAAAAATAAATAATTATGAAAAAACTTTAGACAGATGTCATAGCACTGTTGGAATAGCAATTTTAAATACCTCAATAACAATAGTTTTTGGTTTTTCGATATTAGTTTTGTCTAATTTTATTCCTACAATATATTTTGGAGTTTTTACTGGAATAGCAATGCTCTTAGCATTAATCTCAGTTTTAACTTTGCTACCAAAATTACTCCTGGTTTTTAAGCCTTTTGGAGATGAAAAATTATCTTAAAGAATGCAAGATTTTTTTAAAATTTTATTTGGTATAAATATTTTTGATATTATTTTTTTGATATTAATGATTTATTTTATAGTTCAAAGTTTTTTAAAAGGTTTTACACTTAGTTTTATATCTTTTATGAAGTGGGTTTTTGCTTTAGTTGTAACAATTATTTTAGTTCCAAAATTTCAGCCATGGGTTAATGACTATATAGAGTCTGAGTTTATAAATAATTATGGTATTGGAATCGCTATATTTTTCTGCACTATCTTTACAACTATAGTTATAGGAAAATCTTTAAGTAGAGCGGTTACTTGGACTGGAGTTGGATCTGTTGATAAAACTTTTGGCTTATTATTTGGTTTTTTTAAAGGTTATGTTGTTACTGTATGTTTATTTTCTTTATTAAATTGGTTTTATCCATATCAAAATTGGGGTATATCAGCTGAGGATGCAATTTCGTTTGATATCATAAAAAAAGGCAGTGAAATTCTTATTGAAGAATTTCCTTCAAATGAAGATTTCATAGATACAAAAGACAAAATTGAAAAAATTTAAATTAGATAAATTAAAAGAAGAGTGTGGTATTTTTGGAATTTCCAACCATGATGACTCCTCGGCTTTAGTTGCTTTAGGTTTACATGCATTACAACATCGTGGTCAAGAAGGTTGTGGAATAGTATCATATGATGGAAAAAACTATCATTCTGAAAAAAGACAAGGTTTAGTAGGTGATCATTTTACTAAAGGGGATGTAATAAAAAAACTTCCAGGAAAATTTGCTATAGGACATAACAGATATTCTACAACTGGCGAAACCTCTTTGAGAAATATCCAGCCTTTTTTTGCTGATCTTCATATGGGAGGCTTGAGTATAGCTCATAATGGTAATCTGACTAATGCTCTAGCTTTAAGAGAGACTTTAGTGAAAGAAGGTGCAATTTTTAGAACTACAAGTGACACGGAAACAATAGTTCAATTAATAGCAAAATCTAAAAGAGATAAAATACTTGATAAACTTATAGATTCACTGTTTCAAATAAAGGGAGGTTATGCATTAGTTATTATGACTAACAAAAAGCTAATAGGTGTTAGAGATCCTTTTGGAATAAGACCTTTGATAATTGGAAAGTTAAAAGACTCATTTATTTTAGCCTCTGAAACATGTGCTTTAGATATTGTAGGAGCATCATTTGTTAGAGAAGTAGAAAATGGAGAAATAGTAGCAGTAGAAAATAACAAATTATTGAGTATTAAGCCTTTTCCAAAACAAAAACCAAGACCATGTATTTTTGAATATATTTATTTTGCGAGACCTGACAGTCTTATTGATGGAAAGTGTGCTTACGAATACCGTAAAAAAATGGGCATGCAACTTGCAAAAGAAAATGATGTTATTGCAGATTTAGTTGTGCCAGTTCCTGACTCTGGAGTTCCAGCAGCCTTAGGTTTTGCAGAATATTCAAAAAAAAGATTTGAATTAGGACTAATTAGAAATCATTATGTTGGAAGAACTTTTATTGAACCTACCCAAAATATAAGAAGCTTGGGAGTGAAGTTAAAGTTAAGTACTACAAAAAGTATTGTTAAAAATAAGTCTATAATTTTAATAGATGACTCTTTAGTTCGTGGGACGACCTGTCACAAAATAGTAAAAATGCTTTATGAAGCTGGGGCTAAAGAAGTTCATGTAAGAATTGCTTGTCCTGAGATAAAATTTCCTGATTTTTATGGAGTTGATATGCCAACTAAAAAGGAACTTTTGGCTTACGAAAAAACAAATGAAGAGATGTGTGAACATATTAAAGCCAAATCTCTTAAGTTTTTAAGTTTAGATGGCTTATATATTGCTCTTGAAAAAGGAAAAAGGAATAATATTTATCCCCAATTTAGTGATCATTACTTTACTGGAGACTATCCGGTTAAGCCTTCTGATAATTTAGGAGAGTCTAAAATAACTCAATTATCGTTATTAAGTGGAAAATCAAATAATTAATCTAAAATGACAAGTTGATTTTTTTTATTTAAATATAAAATTGAACTACTTATAAATATTGGATAAGTGCCTATCTTAGCAGGTAATTTGTCGATACTTTTTATTTTACCTTTTTTATTAAATTTTATTAAATAAGAATTGTCGAGAAATACAAATAAATCATTATTAACAATAAATAAAGATTGAACGCTAATTGACTTTTTTTTTGTACTTAAAAATTTAGCAATTTCTTGATCTATATTAATAGAATAAATTACTTTTTCGGAATTTAATTGTTTATAGACAAGCAAATTATCTTTAGTAATTAAAAAAATACCTCCTTCGGAAATTATAGGTTTTACTACAGAAGTTATAGAGGTTTTTGATAACATTAATCCACTAGTTAAATCTAAAGTATAAAAATAAGGGTCTGTAGATACCAGCACTTTATTTTTATAAGTCACAATTGGATTTGAATAAAAAAGATTACCAGAATTTAAATCTAAAGATTGATTAAAATTATTAAACCACTGAATTTTTTGATTATTGCTGTTAACTGAGTATAAAGAACCATAAGTATTTAGAAAGAAAATGGAGTCACCTGATAAAGCTAAAGAATTTTTAAACTCATTTTTCAAACTACTATTTTCTGTTGGTATAATTCGGAGCCTATTACCACTAAATTTATCTAAAATATAAAGTTTATTATTTAAGTCTGCAGCTAAAATTTTATTTTCATGTATTTTGATATTAGATCTGAACGGAGTTTTAAAGTTTTTAGCCCACACTAGTTTATTTTTAATAAAGTTTAATTTATAAAAATAACCAATATTATCTATTACATAAATAAAGTCACTTTCAACAACAATATTGAGTTGTTTTTTTAATTTTTTAAATCTTTTTTTATAGAAATTGTATTTGTAAATAATTTTTTTTTCATCTACAGAATATATAACTATATTTCCTTTTTCATCATTTATAATGACTCTTTTGCCATCAAAAAGAATTCTTTCATTTATTTCATATTTTGTAAGTTTTTTACTTCTGAAAATAACTTTGTTTAAATTGTTGTAACTAAAATTCTCATAATTATTAGAGTTTGCATAAAACTCATCACTCCAATTTGAATTTTTTTTAATTTTTCCACTTAAAATTTTTAAATCTTTAGGTGGTGCTATAATTTTATTAAATGACTCTTCTTCAGTATAAAGTTTTTTAAAGTCTTCAAATCTATCTTTTTTTTTTATGTTTTTTGGGCTATTACTATTTTCCCAAATTCCTGTTTTATTGTCGAAGGAACAACCTAAGATTAGAAATAAAATCAATAATGGTATAAATCTAAACATGAATTTATTTTAAATTAGTTAAATCTTTTATTGTAGAATATCTTCTGCAGTTTCTTTCCATATAGAATTGTCTGAAACAATTTCTTCAAGTATTTTTCTACCTTCATTTTCTTTGTTTATTTTTATTAAAAATAAAGCTTTTTTTAATTTTATTAAATCTTTTTGCTCTTTAGTTCCTTTTATATTTTCGATAACCTTAAACAATTTTAATATTTTTTCACTGTCTTCTTCTAGTTCATTTTCTATAATATTATTTAAAGCTAAAGAAGAGTAAAATTTATTTTTGCTATTTACTATTTCTTCGTAAATTTTTTTTGATTTCTTTAAATCTTTTGAGGATAAATAAATACCAGCTTTTATATATTTTTCAGAAATTTTTTCATTCTGAATTTTTTTATTATAGCCAGAAAAATTTACTCCAATTAATATAATAATAAAAGAAATAATTAACGTAATAAAAATTTTCTTTTTTTTTTCAAATATTTGTTTTAAGTTTTCAATTAAATTTATTTTCTTTTCAATTTTATTTTCCATTTAAAAAATTTCTACCTCTGGGGAATCGTTTGTTTTTAACCTCTTTACTATATTTTTTTACAGCTTTTTCAATTACTGTATTTAAGTTAATATACTTTTTTACAAATTTTGGATAAAAGCCACTTAAACCAATCATATCATCTGTTACTAAAATTTGACCATCACAATTTATTGAAGATCCAATTCCGATAGTTGGAATTCTTAATAAATTTGTAATCAATTTAGCAGCCATAGGCGTAATACATTCTAAAACAATTGAAAAAGCACCTGCGTTTTGAATTGATATTGCTTCTTTAATTAATCTTTTTACTTCTTTTGCATTCCCTCCTTGTATTTTAAATTTTTTTTTGAATTGAGGGGTAAATCCTATGTGGCCCATTACAGGTATTTTCGCCTTACTAATTTCTCTAATTATTTTAAAGTTTTTATTGTTACTTTCTATTTTTACAGCATCGCATTTAGTTTTCTTTTTTATTAGTTTTGCATTTTTTCGAGCTTGATTAGAATTTTTATATGAACCTTTTGGCATATCAACAACTAATAGAGATTTTTTAACACCCTCCCTAACACTTATACTATGTTGAATAATATTCTCTAAAGTTATTTGATGAGTATTTTTCATTCCATATAAAACATTTGCCATAGAGTCACCTACTAAAATTATATCACAATATTTATCTAAAATTTTTGCAAAACTTTTAGAATAAGCGGTTAAACTAACAATTTTACTTTTTCCTTTTTTTGACAATAACCTTTTAATTTTTTTTGACATTATTCTAATTCAATAGTGCTTGGTGGTTTAGACGTTATATCATATACCACTCTATTGATGCCTGGAACTCCATTAATAATTTTATTTGAAATTTTATCTAAAAAACTCTTAGGTAAATTATAATAATCTGCAGTCATCCCGTCCTCTGACACAACAGCTCTTAATAAGCAAGTGTACTCATAAGTCCTTGAGTCACCCATAACTCCTACAGTTTTCATAGGTAGTAATGCAGCATATGCTTGCCATATCTTATTATAAAGTTTGTGATTAACTAATTCCTTAATAAAAATGTCATCTGCTTCTTGAAGAATTTTTATTTTTTTTGGAGTTATATTTCCTATTATTCTAATTGCTAAACCTGGTCCAGGAAAAGGATGTTTATTTCTAATTTGATTTTCTAAACCCAAGGATTTGCCTAGAATTCTTACTTCATCCTTAAAGAATTCTTTAAGAGGTTCTAATAATTTTAAATTCATTTTTTTTGGAAGACCACCTACATTATGATGAGATTTAATTTTAGAAGACTGACTTCCAGTAGCAGATCTGCTTTCGATTATATCTGGATATAAGGTTCCTTGTGCAAGATATTTTATACTTTTATATTTCTTTGAAACTTTTTCAAAAATTTTAATAAATAAATTTCCAATAATTTTTCTTTTTTTTTCAGGATTGTAAACATTGATCAATTTTTTTTGATAAAGTTTGGATGCGTTAACTAATTTCACATTCAATTTATATTTTTTTTTAAACTGATTGTAAGTATATTTAAATTCATTCTTTCTCATCAAGCCAGTGTCTACCATCACACAAATTAGATTTTTTTTAATAGCTTTATTTACTAATAATGCCACAACACTACTGTCAACTCCACCAGACAAAGCACAAATAACTTTATCGTTTTGTACAATTTTTTTAATATCATTGATTAACCTATTTTTTTCAGAAGATATTAGCCATTTTTTTTTTATTTTACATATTGAAAACAAAAAATTTCTGAAAATTTCTTTTCCACTTTCAGTATGAGTAACTTCTGGATGAAACTGCACACCGTATATTTTTTTTTTAGATTCCTCTATAATAGTGAGTTTAGAGTCTTTTGTTGAGGCAATGGTTTTAAAACCTTTAGGTAATTTTGTTACTGCATCTTGATGGCTCATCCAAACAAATTTATTTTTAGACCCAAAAAAATTTTTGGTTAACAATGATACATTTTTTTTATAAAGAATAGCTCTCCCAAATTCCCTTTTCTTTTTATTAGATTTTATAGTACCCCCAAATAATTTAGTGATTAATTGTAAACCATAACAAATTCCTAGAACAGGAATTTTTTTTTGAAATAAAGATTTCGGTATACCTAAATTTTTTTTTTTTTATTACAGTTGATGGACCACCAGACAAGATAATACCTTTTATTTGACTATAATCTCTGATTTTTAAAAGTTCTTTAATTGTTATAATTTCAGAAAAAACTCCAAGATCTCTTACTCTTCTAGCTATAAGTTTTGTTACCTGAGAACCAAAATCTATAATTAAAATTTTTTCCTTACGATTTTGGATAAGCATTTATTTTTTTAAAGATTTTTCAATTTCAACTTTTAGTTTTTCACTTTTCTGACAAAAAGTTTTACAAAAGACTATTAATTGATCAATTAATTTTTTACTTTTTTTAAAATCTGATTGTTCTAGTTTTAATTTTGCGAGATTATAATTTGCCTCCTCATTTTTAGGATTAAGCATAATTACGGTATTTAAATTTTTTTCTTCTAATTCTTTTTCTTTCTGTTCACGAAATATTTTTGATAAATAAAGGTATGAGTTTTCATTTTTTGGATTATAAACAATGTCTTGTTCAAATTTAAATTTCGCTTTTTCAAATTCTTTTTGTTTATAAAAATTTATACCTTCATTGAAATATTCATTACTTGCTGATAACTGCCCATTAAATAGAAGCAGAAATAGAAATAAAGTTGTATTCGAAAATTTGTTTTTCATAATTTGTAGTTCAAGGTTGGCTCGATCATTTCTACACTATGTACCATGCTTTCATAAAATCCAGCTTTAGTAATCTTAATAAATTTTGCATTTTTTTGAATGTCTTTAAGTTTTTTCGCACCAATATAGCCCATAGAGGATTTTAAACCTCCCTTTAGCTGATATATAATTTTAGAAACATTACCTTTGTACTCTACTCTTCCATCAACTCCCTCTGGCACAAATTTTGACTTATCCTTATAATTTTTTTGAAAATATCTATTAGATGATCCTGCAGACATAGCTCCAATTGATCCCATCCCTCTATATTGTTTGTAAAATTTGTTTTTTATTTTAAATTTTTTTCCTGGACTCTCTTCAGTTCCTGCGAATATAGAACCCATCATAATCGCATCTGCACCAGCAGCTATTGCTTTAGCAATATCTCCTGAGAACTTTATACCTCCATCTGAAATTATTTTTATTTTTTTTCCTTTTAAAGCGTTTCGAACTTCTCTTATTGCTGAGATCTGAGGAACTCCTATACCTGCAACCATACGCGTTGTGCAAATAGATCCTGGTCCAATACCCACTTTAATTACATCTGCTCCAGAATTAAATAATCTTTTTGCAGCCTCAGCTGTTGCAATATTGCCTACACAAATTGGTATCTTATTATTTTTTTTTACTTTAGATAAAATTTTTAAAACTTTTTCACTGTGACCATGAGCTGTATCAATTACAATTAAATCTACACCACTATCTATAAGTAATTTAGCTCTTTTTAAATCATCTGTGTTTGTTCCAATAGCTGCTCCGACAAATAATTTTTTTCTTTTGACTTTTTCAACTTCTTTTCTCTGTTTTTGTATATCCAAATTTCTGTGTATAATTCCAATTCCACCTGATTTTGCCATTGCAATAGCCATAGAGGACTCGGTTACTGTATCCATGGCGGAAGATAAGAAGGGTATTTTTAGTTTAATATTTTTTGTTAAATTTAAAGAGATGTCAGTTTCTGAAGGTAAAATGTTTGAATAACGCGGTAATAGCAATACATCATCAAAAGTTAATGCTTCTTTAATTGCTTCCATATACACTTATATACAATTTTTATAAATTATAAAGTCCTTAATGTCACACAGTGTAAATAAGTTTCTTTTGATTCATTTCTGCTTGCCTCTGGTTTAAAAAACTCTACTTTTTTAAACCTAGATTTTGCCAATTCTTTAACTTCTACAAAGTCATCACCCATAAATAATTTAGACACCAACACCCCATTTGGCTTAAGAATTTTAGTTGAAAATCTAACAACTTCAGCACATAACTGATTAGTTCTAATAGAATCTAAAGATTTATTACCAGTTGTATTGGCTGCCATGTCAGAAATAACTACGTCTAATTTATCTTTAAAGAAATTAAATATTTTATCTTGTGTTTTTTCTTCAAGAAAATCAGTTTGCAAAAAAGAAACATTTTTCAGTTCATCCATCTTTTTAATATCTAAAGATAATATTTTTCCTGTGGTAATAATTTTGCTTGTAACTTGCGCCCATCCACCTGGATATGCTCCTATATCTAATAATTTAGAATTTTTCTTGATGAATTTATACTTTTTATTTAATTCAATTAATTTGAATGCAGAGCGTGAACGATAGCCTAAAATTTTTGATTTTTTAAAAAATTGATCTCTATGTTGTTTGATCTTCCACGTATTGCTTTTTTTTTTCTTTTTTGATCTTTTCATTATAAAACATCTTCGTGCTCATCTTCTGATGTTTCTAAATTTCCTTTTCTATCTTTGTTTTTATACATAATAAAACTAATAGGTATAGAAATTAGATAAACCAAACTAAGAGCTAAAAGTGTTTCAAATGGATTATTTAATAAAGAAATAAAAATTATACCAATACCTAACAAAATAAAAATTGTTGCTTTTGGTGAAATCGATATTTTTTTTAAAGATAAAGTTGGAATTTTACTTACCAATAAGATAGCCATTAAAACTGTAAAATATGGAGTTAAGATTTTTATATTAAAACCTAAATTTAAATCTGAAAGTTCAAAAAATAAAGGCATTAAAATAAGTATCCCGCCTGCTGGTGAAGGAACTCCTTCAAAATAGTTACTTTTCCAAAGTTGTTTATTATCAACTTTAGTTAGATTAAATCTTGCTAACCTTAAAACACAACACACTGAATAAATTAATGTTATCGCCCAACCTAATTTACCATAATTATTTAATTCCCAAAAATATAGAATAAAAACTGGTGCTATTCCGAAGCTTACAAAATCAGTAAGAGAGTCCAGTTCTTTTCCAAATTCTGAAGTTCCTTTTATTAAGCGGGCAATTCTTCCATCTAATGCATCAAGTATAGCTGCTAATAAAATAAAAATCACAGCTAAACTAAAGTTTCCGTCAATAGAAAATTTTATTGAACTAATACCAAGACATACACCACCCAAAGTTAGTATGTTTGGAAGCAAGTATCTTGTTTTTTTTGAAGAAACTAATTTAAATTTTTTATTCTCTTCCATCACTCAGAAGCTATTAAGCTTTCTCCCGCTACTACATTTTGTCCAGTCTTGGCCAAAACTTTTTTATTTTTAAAATAGATATCTACTCTACTTCCAAAACGTATCATTCCTATTCTGTCACCTTGTTTTAAATTTTGTCCTTGTTCTACTTGACAAACAATTCTTCTAGCTATCAATCCTGCTATTTGTACTATTATAATCTCTTCTCCAGATTTAGCACATTTAACTTTATAGTAATTTCTTTCGTTTTCTTCACTTGCTTTATCTAATGAAGCATTTAAAAATTTTCCTGGCTTATAATAAATCTCTTCTAAAGTTCCAGATAATGGTGTTCTATTTACATGACAGTTAAATACATTCATAAAAATACTAACTCTAGTATATGACTTATTTTCTAACTGTAGTTCAACAGGTCCAGTTCTTTCTGAAATATCTGTGATTAATCCATCTGCAGGACTAACTAAAAAAGAGTCATCGTTTATAGAATATCTTTCTGGATCTCTAAAAAAATAATACACCCAAATGGTTACTAATATCAAAACGAACCCAAGAAACTTTGAAAAAAGTAAAACTATAAATGTTAAAATTATAGAAATAGCTAAAAATTTATAGCCTTCTTTGTGAATACTTGGAAATATTGTATTTAACATAATTTAAAGTTTGCTAATTTTTTTCTAATATGTATAAAAATCTTGCTTAATCAATCTATATTTTTTTTATGGCTAAAATTAAAGTTAAAAACCCAGTAGTAGAGCTCGATGGAGACGAAATGACTAGAATTATATGGTCGTTTATTAAAGATAAGCTTATTAAACCATATTTAGATATCGACCTTAAATACTATGATCTTGGTATGGAAAATAGAGATAAAACTAATGATCAAGTTACAATAGATTGTGCAAAAGCTATACAAAAATACGGAGCTGGAGTTAAGTGCGCTACTATCACTCCTGATGAAGCGAGAGTTGAAGAATTTAAATTAAAAAAAATGTGGAGGTCCCCAAATGGAACAATTAGAAATATTGTTGGAGGGACAATTTTTAGAGAACCAATAATTTGTAAAAATGTTCCAAGATTGGTGCCACATTGGACTGATAGCGTTATAGTCGGAAGACACGCTTTTGGAGATCAATATAAAGCTACAGACTTTAAAGTTCCTGGCAAAGGAAAAATGACAATTAAATGGGAGTCAGAAAATGGAAAAGATAAAATAGAGCATGAAGTTTTTAATTTTGATGGCCCTGGCATTGCTCTTTCAATGTACAATTTAGATAATTCCATTAAAGATTTTGCTAGAGCATGTATGAATTACGGTTTAGTTAGAAAATGGCCAGTTTACTTTTCTTCTAAAAATACAATTTTAAAAGCTTACGATGGAAGATTTAAAGATATCTTTGAAGAAATTTTTCAAAAAGAATTTAAAAATAAATTTAATGAAGCAGGCATTACTTATGAACATAGATTAATTGATGATATGGTTGCTTGCGCAATGAAATGGAGTGGAAAATACATTTGGGCTTGTAAAAATTATGATGGGGACGTGCAGTCTGATACAGTTGCACAAGGATATGGTTCGCTAGGTTTAATGACAAGTGTGCTTAGAACGCCTGACGGAAAAGTTGCTGAAGCTGAAGCTGCTCACGGAACAGTTACAAGACATTATAGACAGCACCAAGCTGGCAAAGAAACATCTACAAATCCTATCGCTTCTATTTTTGCCTGGACAAGAGGATTATCTCACAGAGGAAACCTTGATGGAAACCAAGAGTTAATCAAATTTTCTGAAACTATAGAAAAAGTTTGTATAGAAACTGTNGAAAAAGGATATATGACTAAAGATTTAGCAATATTAATCAGTAAAGATCAAAAATTTTTAACAACTAATCAATTTTTAGAAGCAATAGACTCTAACCTTAAAAAAAAGCTTAACTGATTTTCTTAGCCATTATTTTAAAAGCTTCATCTATTTTTTTTTTATTAATACCTCCTGCTTGTGCAAAATCTTTTCTACCCCCACCACCTTTTCCACCAAGTACCTCAGATGCAATTTTTACAAGATTAACTGCATCATATTTTGAAACAAGTTCATTAGTAACTCCTATAGCAACTCCAACTTTTTCCTCAAAAGTAGAGATACTAATGATTATACCATTCTTAATATCTTTTTTTCCTTGATCTATAACACTTCTTAATTCTTTAGGTGGAAAATCATTAAGAGTTTGTTGTCTTAANATAAAATTACCAATCTTTTTATCTTGAATTTTGTTTTTACTTTTATCATTAATAACATTTTGAATTTTTAATTTTTCTAGTTGTTTAGTCAAAATCTTTAAATTTTCTACTAAGTCTTTGTTTTCATTAAAATCAGGTTTAATTTTATACCTTACTAGTTCTTTTTTAATTTTTTCTAATTGATCTTTACTTGTTTTTTCTTTTATTGATTTATCTTGTTTTTGGAATTTCTCATACTCTTGAAGCTGTTTATCTCTTAATGCTTCTACTCTTCTTACCCCAGAAGCAATTGATGACTGACTAATAACTTTAAACTTTCCAACTTCTTTAGTATTTTTTACATGTGTTCCTCCACAAAGCTCTGTTGAAAAAAAACCATTAGACTCTTTTCCCATAAATACTACTCGAACTTCTTCACCATACTTTTCTCCAAAAAGAGCTAAGGCGCCCATTTTAACTGCCTCTTTAGGTGTCATTATTCTTGTTTTTACCTCAGTAGATCCATCAACTATTTCGTTTACAACTTTATTAATTTTAATCATCTCATCTTTTTCAATAGGTTTGTTATGACTAAAATCAAATCTTAATCTTTCTGGAGAAACTAATGATCCTTTTTGAGTTACATGTTTGCCTAAAGTTCTTCTTAAAGACTCATGTAGTAAATGTGTTGCAGAATGATTGGCTTTAGAATTATTTCTATTTTCAACATTTATTTCAAGATTAACACTTTGACCAATTTTTATTGTGCCAGACTCAATTTTTCCAGTATGAACAAAAAGATCTCCCATTTTTTTTTGAGTATCATGGATATTTATTTTACAATTAGAGTTAAAAATTATTCCCTTGTCTCCAACTTGACCTCCAGACTCTCCATAAAAAGGTGTTTGGTTTGTTATAATTTCAACATCACTTCCAGCATCAGCGCTATCAATAAACTCATTATTTTTAGAAATTTTTATAACAACCCCTTCTGCTTTATCATACTCATAACCTAAAAATTCCGTTGGTTTTAATTCTTCTCTAACCTTAAACCATTTTTCCTCGACTGACTTATCTCCAGAACCTCTCCAATTAGATCTGGCTAATGTTTTGCTTTTTTCCATTTCTTTTTCAAAAGCAATATTGTCAACTTGAATATTTTTTGTTCTTAAGATATCTGCAGTTAAATCAACAGGAAAACCATAAGTATCATACAATTTGAAAGCAACAGAGCCAGGTAGTATATTATTTTGAACTTTATTTAAATTTTCGTCTAAAATTTTCATTCCCCTTTCCAGAAGAGAAGAAAATTTTTCTTCTTCATTCTTTAAAGTTTCAACTATAAGATCTTTACCTGTATTTAATTCTGGATAGCTATTTTTCATCTCATTTAGCAAAATATCAAAAAGTTTATAAAAAACAGGTGACTTACTTCCTAAGGAATGAGCATGCCTCATCCCTCTTCTCATTATTCTTCTTAGAACATATCCACGACCTTCGTTTGAAGGTAGTATTCCTTCTGCTATTAAAAAGCTACTTGCTCTTAAATGATCAGAGATTACTCTGTGGCTAGGAATGGTCTTCTCATTAATTGGTGCTTTAATAATATCTGAAGAACCCTCAATAATTTTTTTAAAGTGATCAATATTATAATTGTCATGTGTTCCTTGCAGGACTGCTGTCATCCTTTCTAAACCCATCCCAGTATCTACTGATGGCTTTGGTAAATTAATTCTTTTTTCTTTTGAGATTTGTTCGTATTGCATAAAAACAAGATTCCATATTTCTATAAATCTATCTCCATCTTGGTCAGCGCTACCTGGAGGTCCTCCTTTAAGTTTGTCTCCATGATCATAGAATATTTCTGAACAAGGTCCGCATGGACCAGTGTCTCCCATAGACCAAAAGTTATCAGAGGTCGAAATTTTAATAATCTTATCTTCGTTTAAACCAGCAATTTTTTTCCAAAGTTTAAAAGAATCTTCATCTTCATGAAAAACAGTTACAGAAAGTTTTTCTTTTGGTAGCTCAAAATCTTTAGTTAATAATTTCCAAGCATGATCTATAGCTTGCTCTTTAAAATAGTCTCCAAAAGAAAAATTACCTAACATTTCAAAAAATGTATG